>CALQZW010000001.1 GCA_943350045.1 Candidatus Nomurabacteria bacterium
ACGATCCATCTCACACAGAGAAAGATGCAGAGCGTGATGGAACAGGTATCTACAAAGTTGTGTACGAGTTTCTTCGTCCTTCTTCTCGCAGGCAGTCATACGCAGCTGACATTACCTACGGTACTAACAATGAATACGGATTTGACTACCTCCGTGATAACCTCGTTACTTCAAAAGATGAGCTTTCTCAGCGCGGTCATTCCTACGCAGTAGTAGACGAAATCGACTCTATACTTATCGACGAAGCACGTACCCCTCTTATTATCTCGTCTGAGGCAGAAGAATCTGCTGATTTTTACCGCACATTCGCAGATATTGCAGTGACTATGGTTCCAGAAGAGGACTATACTGTTGATGAAAAGAAAAAAGCTATCTCTCTCACTGACGCAGGTATCTCCAAGGCAGAAGCATCTCTCGGACTCGGTAATATTTATACCGAGAAGGGAATTAAGTATGTACATCACTTAGAAACTGCAGTTCGAGCAAAGGCTCTCTATGTTCGCGATCGAGACTACGTTGTCCACGATGGTGAAGTTGTTATTGTCGACGCCTTTACTGGACGTATGCAGCCTGGACGTCGCTGGAACGAAGGTCTACATCAGGCAATCGAAGCAAAAGAAGGAGTAAAAGTGCAAAAAGAAACTCGTACTGCAGCTTCTGTTACATACCAAAATTATTTCCGTTTCTACGACAAGCTCTCTGGAATGACGGGAACAGGAAAAACGAGTGACGAGGAGTTCCGAAAAGTCTACTCCCTTGAGGTCATTCCAATTCCCACTCATCGAGATATAAAGCGTATTGACCATAACGATCTTATCTTTCAAACAGAAAAAGGAAAGTGGAAGGCAATCGCTCGTGAGGTAAAAGCTCGTCACGAAAAAGGACAGCCAGTACTTATCGGTACTATCTCTATCGAGCGTAACGAGCTTCTTTCTGCATATCTTACAGATGCCGGAGTTCCTCATACTGTCCTAAACGCCAAGAATCACGAACGAGAAGGAGAACTTATTGCTCAGGCTGGAGTTCCAGGAGCTGTAACCGTTGCTACAAACATGGCTGGACGTGGTATCGACATTATCCTCGGAGGAATCCCTGCTACTGATGGGTCACGCAAGGAAGTGCAAGATATCGGAGGACTCTATGTTCTCGGAACAGAGCGTCATGAAGCTCGCCGTATCGACAACCAGCTTCGCGGACGTGCTGGACGACAGGGAGACCCAGGAGAAACTCAGTTTTTCGTATCACTCGAAGACGACTTGATGCGAGTGTTCGGTAGTGAGCGCATGAAATCAATGATGGGACGCTTTGGGATTCCTGAAGACGAGCCGATTGAAAACAGTCTCATTAGTCGCTCACTTGAAAGTGCTCAAAAGAAAATCGAAGGATTTCATTTCGATGCTCGTAAATATACTCTCGAATACGACAACGTACTCTCTCACCAGCGAAATATCGTATACGGACGCCGACGCACTATGGTGATGGCTCAAAAAGAAGATGTTGAACAGTATCTCTCTACCTTTATCGCCGGAGATGAAAAACTTCTTGAGGCTGTAGGTAAGAAACGCCAAGAAGCAGGGGACGCAGCATTCCTTGAAGCATTCCGTCGTATCGTTCTGTATGTCACAGACATGCTTTGGGTGGACCACCTTGAAACGATGGAGTACCTTCGTTCGTCAGTAAACCTCCGCTCCTATGGAGGTCGCGAGCCACTTGTTGAGTACCAAAGAGAAGGACTTCGCTTGTTCCGTGACATGGAAGCGTCATTCCGTGCTCAGGTGACAGAGCTTGTAATGAACATGAACATCTCTGCAGCTCAGCAGGCAGAAGCGCAGACTATTGTACTCGATGCTCCAAAGAACCTTACAGAAACTCATACAGAAGTACTTGGAAATGGCATCGTAACGCCAGCAGACGAGATTGCTATGGTGCAAAATATGCCGAAATCCGAAGAGGATAAGGTTGGACGCAACGATCCATGTCCATGTGGGTCAGGGAAGAAGTACAAGAAGTGTCATGGGATGTAGAAGCTTTATATTTTAAGCAATATATATACAAACAAGTCAAGTCATGAATCCAAAAATACCCTTATATAATAAGGGTATTTTTGTTTTGACAAGGGGTAAAATCATGGTATAACTATTGACTTTTTGAACTGGTTGTGATACAATATGGGTAAGGTTATATAGATACAGCAGTCGCTTTATGTATATAGCTTTTTTGTTTGAAATCTCTATTTGTAGGCATATAAATACAGGTTTTACGGTTACGGGGTTTGGTGGAGCTTAACCACCACATTATGCAAAAAAACTTTAGAAAATCCCTGCAGTCATTCGCTGTCTTTCCTGTTATGGCAGCGAACCTGATTCTCTCTCCAGTATTGGGAGGTCTCGGGTCACCAACTGCAGCAGTTATATCTCCGGAAACAAACAGGCCCCTCAGTAGTATTGTCGCTTCTAACAAAAAAGCTGACCATGCTATTAAGGCCAAAAAGATCGACGCATACTTTGCGAAATACGATCTTCCGTTGTCAGGTTACGGTGAAGAACTTGTAGTAGTAGCAGAAAAATACGACCTCCCATGGCCACTCATTGCAGCTGTTGCCATGCAGGAATCTACTGGTGGAAAGTTCGCTTGTCGAGCTGACCGGGAAAACATGTGGGGGTACGGATCTTGTAAGGGCGTAAACTTTGAATCAGTAGAGCAGGGTATTGAACTAGTCGGAAAGACTATTGCAGCCCAGAGTCCTGGATCAAAACGCTTTTACGAGGGAAAGAGTCTTGAAGAACGTTTGCGTGTTTACAACGGTCGCGCCGTAGCTGATTATGCCGAAAGCGTACATTGGATTATGGAGCAGATCGAGGAAATGCCGACTTCTACAGTACTCGCCGAAGCGTAATATTGAGAAAAACCCGCCCGTCGCGTAAGCGACGGGCGGGTTTTCGTTGTGTTCAGGGGTTCTACTCTTTACACGCAAGAAATGTTGCAACAATAGCAGCAGTCTCTGCACGGAGGACAAGTTCACCGAGTGTGCCAATAACACATCCGTGCTCTTTTGCCAGAGCGACTTCTTCATCTGTGAACCCACCTTCTGGCCCCACAAAGAGATCTATCGATTCTGCAGTAGTAAATTGTTTCGGTAGTGTACTTCCAGAGAGGTCAAACATGACAGGAACGGCTCCGCTACGGCGCTCTAATGCCTCAGGAAGCGTGATAGCTTCGGCGAGGATAGGAAGTGTCGTGCGACCTGATTGTTCGCTTGCTTCGAGGATAATTTTCTCAAGACGAGTTCTGTTGTATCCAGTTTTGACCGTACGACTAGAAATAACTGGTACGATTTCCGTTACTCCTATCTCAGTAGCCTTCTGTACTGAGAGCTCAAAGTTCTCTCGACGGAGCAGTGAGAGATATAGAGTGACTGCTTTCTTTGGCAGGCGAGTCGTGAATGTACGAACAGTGACAGCCAACACTGCCTCTTTCGGTTCGATTGTAAGTAAGGTGGCTTCTGCCTCGTTTCCTTCACCATCACAGAGAATAACAGTGTCGGCACTACGAAGACGCAGTACTGTTCGCCACTGAGCGATCACAGAAGAATCTGATACCACAACCTCTTTCTTTGAAAGGTCGTACGGGCCAATAAATCGATGTAGTCTCATATGTACACGAGTATACGGTATTTACGTAATTTTACCAGCTGTAATCTCAATACGGTCAGCTTTTCGAAGCGTTCTTATTGCATGCTTTGGAATGATGGGGTAGTGCGGAGATACATCGAGCTCGAAGGCTAGTTCAAACAAATCCTCATGGGTGAGCACCCACTCATCTCGATATTTTTTGGGAATTGAGAAAAGTTTTGAATAACTTCGGAGGGTTTTTGTGCCATCGTCGAGGAAATATTCATGAAAGTATGACAACACTAATTCTCTCACTGTCTTGTAAATCGGCTCTCTGTAGCGCAATACTGCATGAGCAGTTTTTGAAATTGCTCCATAGTATCCATTTTGTTTAAACACCGCTATGACGTGGTCAACGTCTTTTGTATTCTTCGGGTCGACTTTTAAGTCAAGTAGCCATGCCTGGTATTTCTGTGCAGATAGTACTGAGAGTGCAAACAGAGCTCCTTCCATACAGGTAGCACTTGTGGTTTGTGCGACGAGAAGAGGGCTCTGTACATAAGGTTCTTTACCCGTTTGACGCATCAAAAGCGTGTTCACATAGTCCTGAATTTTCGCAGGGGTCTTGAGTGCACTGTATAGCTTCTTAAGTTCGGGAGGTAGATTCATTGCGAAGAGCTCCTCTTTCGAGAGAGTGAACAAAAGTAAATGACGCACCAAAGAAAAACACCTGCGCACTATAATAAATCCAGATAAGCATAATTACGAGCGAGCCAGCAGGGCCAAATACTGCAGTATCTGCAATTGTATCAAGATAAAGACTAACTCCAATTTTTCCGATCAGGAAAAGCGTTGAAGTGAGTAATCCTCCGAGAAAAAGTTCTTTCCATGGAAGTTTTTTCTTTGGAAAGATTCGAAATATGAGTGCAAAGAGGAGAACTCCAAGACCAAGTGAGAGTGCAAGGTCGAGAGACTGTATCGATGGAGCAAAAGAGCCATCAGTACCTGCAATTAGAGTGAGGTTGCTTGTGATTGTGCTTGCAATAGTTGAGACTGCAAGAATACAGGCCAGAATTGGAAGGATAGATATGATGAAAATTTTTTCGACTACTGTAGAGCGAATAGTACCCCACATTGTCGTTGATTCTTGTGATGCTGAACGTTCTTCTTTTGGTGTCATCCAGAGTTCGTTAAGATCTCTTTGAAGCTCAGAAAGAACTCCTACTCCAGTGATGACAAGTGTCATACCTCCGAGTATTGCTCCAGTGACTCCAAACGATGCACTTTGCGCTGCATCAATCATGCTTTGAATGTATTGAGCACTGGCAGGAGAGAGAAGCATTCCAATGTAATGCATTACGGCATTTTCTACCTGATTAGCTTCGAAAAATATTCCTGTGACTGCGATGAGGATAATAAGAAGTGGTCCAAGGGAAAAAAGCGCGTAAAAGGAAATAGCGGCACCCATACGTGAGGCGTTGTGGTGACGGAAATGTTTCCAGACAGATGCGAATAATCGTGAGTGTTCAGGCATATATAACTATTGATATTGGATATACAGTGGTTTTGGGGTCAAACTGAGGATTTCTGCTGGTGTTAGGAGAATACTCCCTGGTTTTCTCGTGTCATTTTTATAGAAGATTTTTAGTCCTGTGAACTGTACTGGCTCTTTTGCTACGAATTCTTTATACGTAGTAATTTTGTTTTGTGCTGGCCCCCAGCCATCCATATGCATGACAATCTGAACTTCTTTGCGAGTTTTGATAAGCTCGGCGTTCTTTACCATCGGCTGAGTAAAGCGATGTACAATAAGAATTTTTGGAGGGAGATTATACTCTGACACGATATCGGCCAAGTACTGCGTTACAAAATTAATTTCATCGGCATCTACTGATCCAATAACTGAGCCAGGTTTCTTTCCTGTTTTCATATTAAACTCGGGGTCGATTCCAAGATGTACTTGAGGAAGCTTGAGGTATTCTCTAAATCGAGGAACTTCTTCTTGGTATGTACTAAATCCATTTTGAATATCGATAAAAACGA
Organism: Candidatus Nomurabacteria bacterium; assembly: GCA_943350045.1. Lineage (GTDB taxonomy): Bacteria > Patescibacteriota > Minisyncoccia > Phycocordibacterales > UBA9973 > CAITQP01. Next base: position 5,655 of record CALQZW010000001.1, read on the forward strand.
TTCCATCAATTTCTTTTGCAAGCTCAATAGCCTTGTCTAGTTGACTAAACGGCATACGTGCACGATATTTCCCGTCAAATCCAGCGCTTGCTTGTGCTGTCACTGCAATATAGTGAATTGCGGGAATCGCTGGGGTCTCAGGGTCGGCAAGTTCCCATGCATCTACTTCAGCGAGAAGTCGACGCTTCATTTCTTCGGGCTCGTATTCTCCAAGTGCTCCCATTTGCTTGGAATAGAAGTTTCCGTAGTAGGCAATTATTCGATTGAACGGAAGAATTGCTCCTGCGAGCGGATACTCTGTTTTTACTGGCCATTTTCCGCTTGTGTCACCATTGGCATTTTTTGCAAGGAGTGCATCAAAGAGCGTTGTATCAAGCGGAGGAAGTGGAATTGCAACAGGAATATTCTCGACAACTTCGTCTTTTACTTCGTTCACAACTTCAGGTTCTGTTGTGCTATCAAAACGCTCTGCTCCCACTTTGAAAACATACTGTTGCATCAATGCGAGGGCAGTGATGACAATTATCGAGATGCCGAGAATTTTGAGCGATTTTTTCATTCGTCTAGTATATCACGTGGATCAAAAATCGACGGAGGAAGCACTTCACCTCGAAGTATCTGAGCAATACGTTTTCCTCCATACACCGATGGCAGGATACCTACTCCATTACACCCAAGATTGTATAAGAGTACAGGATTTCGTGGCTCTACTCCAACGCGACGAATACCGTCGGGGGTATATCCCATCAGTCCGTGCCACTGAAACACGGTATCAGCTTTCTTGGTGTGTGGTTTGTAATGAAGGTCCATAAAGTCGGCGATGGATTCTTGGATATCTTCATCGTAAAAGTCGTGGCGAGAATACTCAGCTCCATTTGGAAGAACTTTTTCTGGTCCTCCAGTGCAGGTGAGAGTAGCTGGGCCTGCGTCGCTATGTTCGTGTGGGCGTCGAGTGAGATAGAAGTAACTTTCACCAGTTGGGTCGTGTGAGTCTGCATGATTGCTTGGGAAATAACTCACGGCCGTTGGTTTCTGTTGCGTACTGTCGACATATCCGGACATATATCCAATACGTCCGGCCACTGAAGCATGAAAAGATGTATCGATTGCTCTTCCATACTCGTTGATTAGTGAAAACTTTTCAAATCCATTCGTACAGAGAACTACTCGTCGTGCGTGTACGCGAGCACGTGCCGTTGTTACTGTGGCTGAAGATTCATGGAGGCGCACATTTTTTACCGGAGAACCTTCATAGAGGTGAAATCTGTCTGGGAAAGTGGCTACAAGATATCCTGCAAGTTCTTCTGAGAAAAGAGCACTATTCATACAGCCTTTCTTGCTCTCCATGACGGCAATATACCCAGAGTGTTTTGCTTCTAGTTTTTCCAGTATGTGTGAGTGAGGTAGGGCAGAATACAAACCAGTGTATTGTTCTGGAATTGTTTGATTTGCGAGCCACTCTGCAGATATGTACATATGCTCGGGTAAAAGGCCTCCTTGTTTACGAATGAGGTTGTCGTGAAGGTGAGCAAATACGTGCGCACTGTCTGAGAAACCTGCAGCTCCAGTAAATGTATAGAGGGGAGTGCGGAGGTGAGCAGTCGTGATGATGTGCTCAATAAGTCCCCAAGCAGATTCTACTGATTTTTGTCCGTCGATAGCCATCGACACACCAAACTCACGCGCAATGTCGGCAAGCGGTCGCTCGAAATAGCTCGTGAGCTGTCCTGCGTTGTGTCCTGTTGCTCCGTGAGCAATTTTGTCGGCTTCAAGCAGAACTACGCTGTGGTTTGTGTAGTGGAGAATGAAAAAAGCACTCACAATACCCGCAATTCCTCCTCCGACAATGGCAATGTCGGCATGAGAATCTTGAGAAAGTGGAACGATTGGGCGAGTTCGCTTTAGCTGTGCAATCCAAGGTGAGCGGTTGGGAATCATGCAAATGTATTGTATTATAGAAAATATGGAATTCATAACCTCTACCGTTACCGACATATTTTTCTCCGTTAGTCCAGTCTGGCGCATCATTTTAGTATTCCTTTCAGCCTTTGCTGAAGGACTTCCAGTTGTCGGCACAATTCTTCCGGGTGGTACAATCGCACTTTTGGTCGGGTCTCTTTCTGAGGCTGGTTTTATTTCTCCGTTAACTGCAGTGGCTGTAATCGCCGTCGGAAGTTTCTTGGGGGATTCGACCGGTTTCTTTATCGGAAAATATTTCAAACATGTTCGTTGGATTAAAAAAATGGTTAGTCACGAGAGACATCAGACTTCATGGGAACTTTTCGACCGACATATTGCCCTGATTGTCGTCTTTGGGAAACTCATTCCTGTTGTCCGTTCTGCTCCATCGTTTTTTGCAGGAGCGCGTAATGTATCAACAAAGAAATATTTGTTGTTTAGTGGACTAGGATCGCTCTTGTGGGCGTTTGCTGGAATCTATGGAGGGTCTGCGCTTACGAGAGTGTTTGGTCCATATGCAGTTCCGATAATCTTGGGAATACTGGTAGTCTCTGCTGTCGTCGCTCTAGTTTCGAAGAAGAGAAAGAAAAAGGCGGAGTAAGGAGTTGAGAGGGTGAAGATATATAAAAAGGGGCGCGCCGTAGGCGCGCCCCTTTTTATATATGTATTACTTTACTTTCTTTGTTGTCTTTGGAGCACGGAGAGTCTTTTTCTTTTTTGTCTCAAGCATTACTTTCTTTGCTGCAAGACGCTTTGCTGTTTTGTGTGGGTGGCGAGTCATTTTCTTTGGACTCACACCTGTTTTTCTTTTTGCCATAATATGTTGATTACGAGTAAGACCTTTAGTATACACTGTTTATTCGTCTTTGTCTTGCCCCATTTCTGCTTCACGCTCTGTGATTGAGCAGAGGTGTTCGTCTTTGCATTCTTTGAACTTACTTGCATCAAATTTGTGAGCGGTAATAAGTTCCGCTGCATGGTGAGCTCCAAGGTGGTGGGGCATAACTACGTAACTGGCACCTTCTGTGTATAGTAGTCGAGCCTGTTCTCCGGTGCGTGCAGTAAGAAGTACGACTCCATGCGGAGACACTTTGCGGTATTCTCGAAGAATGAGTAGTTTTGTCTCCATGTCAGGAATCGTTGAGACGATAATTTTCGCATGTTCGAGTCCGACCTCTCCGAGAAACTCTACGTCGCCGGCGTCGCCATATCGGTGAGGAATATTTTTTTGTTTCAATGCTGAAATCGACTTTGGATTAAAGTCTACAACAAGAAACTTTTCAGTAATCGTTCGTGCCGCTTTTACAAAATCAAATCCAACACGGTCATACCCAAAGATGATCATCTCGGCCGCCCCGTCTTCATCGGTTGTGTCTTCGTGTGTAGGCTTGCGAATCTCAAGAAATCGCAGGAGAGGACGCATCGCCGTGTATATTTTTTCTGAATACATAATCAAGTAGGTAGAACCAGCAATCGTTGCAATACCAACAAGCGTAATGAGCGAAACAGTCTCGCGTGATACATGACCAAGCGACAACCCAAGCGCCATAAGAATAAGTGAAAACTCACTAATCTGCGCTACAGTGAGGCCTGCCATAAATCCAGTACGTGATCGGTATCCTAAAATATTCATAAGGAAGAACACAATGAGCGGATTGCCAACGAGTACAAAAAGAGACAGAAGAATTGCCGGACCAATCTGACTACTGATACCCGTGAGAATTACTTGAGAGCCGAGCAGGACAAAGAACAACACTACAAAGAAGTCGCGAAGAGGCTTCATACGAGATCCAATCTCTGGCGCATAACTCGAAACTGAAAGAGTAACGCCGGCAATCAACGCTCCAATTTCAATCGAGAAACCGAGATGGTAAAAGAGGGAAGCGAGTCCAAGACCCCATGCAATAGAAAAGAGGAAAAGAAGTTCTTGTGAACCTGCGAGATATGCAGAAAGTTTAGGGAGAACTCTTTTGCTAAATATATAGAGTGCGACGATTGCGACAATTCCTTTGACGAGCACAATGCCAAGCGCACTCGAAATACCACCTGCTCCACCGGCTGAAACAACAAGAAGAATGAGTGTTGCCACGATATCTTGCACAAGCAAAAAACCAATTGCAATTTTTCCATACAGCTTTCGCAAGTCACCTTTATCTGAAAGTAATTTCAAAATGATAATCGTACTGCTGAAGGTTAGAGCGATTGATCCATAAATAGAACTTGTCTGGTCATAGCCGAGTCCGCGCATGATTAAGAATCCAATAACTGAAGTAAATACTACCTGTCCGATTCCTGTAATCAATGATACTTTTCCTGTTTCCTTGATTGCATCTGGGTTTAAGCTCAGACCAACAACGAAAAGAAGAATTGATATTCCGATTTTTGAAAAGAGTTCAATCGACTCAGTCGAGTGAAGAATATCAAGGAAATACGGACCAACGATAATTCCACTGAGGATGTATCCAACAGCAAGTGGTTGCTTTAAAAGCCTCATGAGGGCTGCGACAAGAGTTGTGATAAGTACTATCACACTGAGTTCTATAAATATATGCATGTACCTAGCTTACCAAATGTCCGTCATTAGTGGTATGGGCATATCTGTGTCATAAAACAATTAAACTATCTATTTGTCAATATTAGGTATATACTTAGTAAGCAAGATAACTAATCAAGTTGTGCACTCAGACTCACTCCACGTTGTGGTCGGTCAGGTCTGTCTCTGATGTTTGTACTATAGGAATCGCCTTGCGCTCATTCGAGACGCTATTTATTCCGACGTTATTTAAAAAAACTATATGAAAAATATGAACTTTACAAAGCGTGCAGCTATTGCTGCAACATGTGCGCTATCTTTGGTAGCAATCATTACTCCATCACTCGCTTCAGCCGCATCACTTACTCGCCAGCTTCAGCTTGGAATGAAGGGTGCTGACGTTTCAACTCTCCAGTCTTTCCTTGCCGTTGATAACACAATCTACCCACAGGGGCTCGTTACTGGATATTTCGGAGGACTAACAAAGTCTGCTGTTTCTAACTTTCAGTCACGCAACAATCTTGCAACTGTAGGACGCGTTGGGCCACAGACACTCGCCGTTATAAACGCCCAGATGGCAGGAGGTGGAGCGGTCTTTGGAGATATTGATGCTGCAACAATCACAAATCTTTCAGTAAGTCGTTCAAATACATCAGCAAGTATTTTCTGGAACACATCTGAGGAGACACGTGGAGTTGTATATTACAGCACTTCACCATTAAATGAAACTGAATATGAAAACACTGTAACTGTTGTTGGTGCTATGACAGCAATGACAGATGGCGCATACCGCACATCTCAGAACATTATGCTCAGTAATCTTCAGTCAAACACAAACTACTACTACCTCGTTCATACAACTGATCAGGCTGGGAACGTAAGTGTTAGTGTTCCACTCATGTTTACTACAGCTTTCTAAAGAAAGAAACAAAAACCCCTTAGCGAGAAATCGCTAAGGGGTTTTTCTGTACTCACCGAGCTACTTCATCAAGAAACGAAGTGTTGATACCAGACGGATCTTCTTGAATTCTGGAGATCCTGGGTCTTTTTCTGTGATATCGAAGACTCCCTGATTTCCACGAGTAACACTTCCAACCGAGGCGTTCGCTGCGTCTGCAAAGCCCTGAGCCGTTGTCTGAGCGTTTTCAATCGCCTCACTGAGCATTTCTGGCTTAATGCTGTTTAGGTCTGAAATTTCAAATGAAATTGAGTTCTGGCTCAAAACCACTCCTTTCTTTACGAGAAGCAGTGTGTCGTTTGAACTTGCCTTCACAAGGTCGACTTTGTTTGTGTATACAGAAACCTGGTTTGTTGCGTTATATCGAAACGCAGCATCTTTGTATGTATCTTGGTAAATGTTTACTGGAGCGACATTAATCTCTGTATCTTCAAATCCTTTTTCTTTTAGGAATGTTTTGATTGTTCCAATGTTCTTTTCAATGTCTGCATACAAGCCATCGATGTTATTTGATTTAATTTCAAAACTCATTGACCAGATAGCAGTGTCTGCTTTTACAATTCGCTCTGAGAGACCTTTCACATCTACGTATGAACCTTGTTTAGAAAAGTTTTGAGCACCAAAATATATTGCGACTGAAAGGAGTAATGCGAACACAGAAATTGCGACTGCGATAACGGCGAACCTATTGTCTTTTAAGTTAGTTATATTCATATACAAAGAGTATACTACAGATACGGCGGATTCGATCGCTTAGTATAGATAATATAGAGGAGTTACAGTATGGAAAAGAATAAGGGGAATGTATGGGCTATCGCGGGTATCGTCATTGTGCTCGTCGCTGCGGTAATCTTTGCATTAACCAAACTGCCTGAAGCGCAGCCTGTGGTTGTAGAAGACACTACTTCACTACCAGAAGGAGAGACAGAGGTAGAATCGACATTGGATACTACTGGGACTCCAACAACAACGGCTCCTGTAACAATTTCATACGCCAATGCGTTGACTCAATACAAAGACCGTAGAATCCAGCTCGACACAGTGTGTCAGGCTCACCCAAACACAATCACTTACAAAGACAACACAGGTATCATGATCGACAACCGATCGAGCAAGACTCGCACGGTGAAAATTGGAACTACGTTTACAATCAAGCCATACGGCTTCAAGATTTTTGTTCTCCCAAACATCACGACTGCACCACGCACTATTCTCGTAGATTGTGATACATCTCAGAACGTTGCGACTATTCTCGTTCAGGAGTAAGGTATTCTCTATAGTTGACGAACCTATGGTTTGTAGTGTAATATGAATGTAACCTTCATTCAATAAAAACAAAAACACTTACACATGGACAATCGAACTTTGGCACTTTACGAAAAGTGCAAGGAGAAGAATCCCGAGTTGTCAGAAAAAGACTTTCTGAAAGCACGAGGAGAAGCTTTGAACAAAGCCTCAACTGCTCCGCCTCCGCATATGGTATTTTTGCATGGCACTTTGACTCCTGTACTAAACGGAGAAGAACGCAAAGAGGTCTTCTTGGCCAACAAAGAAGATGATGATGAAGATTAAGTAGTAACTTAGTTGATGATGACTCCTAAACAGAAATGTTTAGGAGTTTTTATATTCTCTCAACTTTTTTCTCACCACCTATCATGTATTCAATATTCTCATTATCTACCCAGCGCAAGAAAATATGTGTAGGATCGGTTTCAGTATTCGCATATGTTTGCAGTACAGTAAGGCTTTCTGTCTCTACTACAGTAAAGCCACACACGTTTTCAAAACAGCGTTCTTTATATACGAACGCCTCTCCATTTGGAGAAAAATCCCCGAACTCGTTACCGAGATAGTAGTTTGTAAGGATTGAAACTACTCCGGTATCTTTCGAGAAAAAACCGACAGCGGTGTCGGGTGAGAGCTCGTCTGTCTCAACTACAAAGCCCACGGATCTTCCGTCTGGAGAAAGCACGATGTCTGTAAATCGGGTATGTTGGATATATGTAGCAATGTCTGAACAGAACGCTCTTCGTGTAGTAGTGTTTCCGATATTACTTTCGTCACACATTCCCGTGCTTGGGTCTCTAAAAAACTGCACGATAGTTGGATGTTCTATTTCAAGCAGTACAGATTCATTTTCAATAATACTCTTTTTGTCTGTAGATAGAGTTGGGGGAGTGCTTGGGGTTTTGAAATAGAGTGCTACGGCTACAACCGCCAAGCCGGCAAATACGGTCGCGAGGAATATTTTTTTCATAGGTATAGTATATATAATAATTGAGGTATTTGTTACACTATACGCACGTATGGCACATTCACTTCCAGCTGATTTGCAAAAATCCCTTGCATCTAATTCCAAGGCACTTGCCGCTTGGCACGATATTACTGCACTTGCCCGCAATGAATGGATTTGCTGGGTTACGTCCGCTAAATTGCCCGAGACAAGAGTTCGTAGGATACAGAGAGTCTGTGAGGACTTACAAAAAGGTAAGCGCCGGCCATGTTGCTGGGCGGGGTGCGTGCATAGAAAAAAGTAATAGCTATATTTTAATACCACATTGATTTTCTTTGTAAAATATGAATAATGAACGTAAACGTATAACATATGAAAACACAAATCATGGGGATAACTGAAGAGTTATTGCTCGAAATTTTAAGTATTGGTACTAAGGTTTTTGAAAGCTTCGGAGATGTTGATGATCAAATTCCAGCCAGTATAGAAGCCTATGATAAGCATATGGCTTTGCATTCCAAGTCATTTATTTGTAAGTTGGATGATTCAGGGGAGCTTGTGGGTTGGGCGGTCGCAGTGCCCACGTCTAAGTTGCTCGCCCAAAAATTCCTCGATGGTGCGATTACCGAAAAGGAATTATTTGATGAAACTGAGCCGAGTGACCGCTATGAAGCACTCTATTTGTGCTTCGCGTTTGTTGTAGAAAAAGAACGAAAAAAGCACCACGCGCGAGACATGTTCCTAGAGATATTTGAGAGTGTCCCGCTCTCAGATGATGCCACTATTTTTATCTGGCCCGTAAGCGACGACGGGAGAAAGTTTACGAAAAAATTCGCCCTCGAAATTGATTTACCTATTCACATTCGTGAATAGGTGAAAAAAAGTTCAACCAGTTTAGTAATGAGCTGGTTTTTTTATGCTTTCTTTAGAAACTCTGTACGAAGTACGAGTCCTTTCATTCCGTCGACGTTGCATTCGATGAGTTCTTCGTCATCAGTCAGGCGAATATTTTTTGCCTTTGTTCCACGCTTGAGGGTGACTGATGTTCCTTTTACTTTCAAATCTTTCACAAGCATGACGGTATCGCCGTTTGCGAGTACTGTGCCGTGTGCGTCTTTTGTGATGATTATATCTTCTGATTCCATAGGATTGCATCATAGCATAGTTTGCGTGGTACCATGGAATATATGAGTAAAAAACACCTGTATTGGTTTGTTGGAATTTTCGCAGTCGTCGCGCTTGCGTGGGTGCTTTTCGGATATTTTGGCGTGCAGTATCTGTTTACCGAAACCGTTGTTTCTGAAGAAGTTACGATGGAAGCAAAAACCACTGTGGCAGATGGAGTATTTGTTCAAGGGGATAGTACATATTCAATTTCTGGAGCAGTGAGTGTTATCGAAGACTCTGAAACTCGCATGCTTGCTCTGACAGATTTTACTGTAACGAACGGTCCAGACCTTTTTGTATACATTGTTTCTTCTGAGAGTGATGAAAATCGGAGTGTTAAAAATGCAGTGAGTGAGGGCAAGTTTGTAAACCTCGGACCACTCAAGGGAAATATTGGAAATCAAACGTATCAAATTCCAGAAGGGGTAGTTACTGATGAAAACACAGTCGTAAGCATTTGGTGTAAACGATTTTCAAGAAACTTTGGTGCGTCAAAAATTGTTTTGAAATAGTGTGTCTGTCTCTCGATTAGAGCTATATTGCATGTATAGTAAAGAAAACCTACCGAAGTAGGTTTATATTCTCAATTACTGACAGCGGAATCGTGAGTGTCATCCCGCTTGGTCGGCTTGGACATGTCCAGATTTGTATGGATGTGTCATCGTACGCAGTCGCGTCTCCTCGTATTCGTTCTTTCTTGATTACAGTAACATCATCATTTGTTACTGTTTGCAACTCACACAAAAGATGAATTTTCTTATCAGCCCCAAGGAGGTGGGTATCATACTCATCTGGGTAATTTTTTCGGAGGTATCCATGTGCCTCATTTTTGAACACCAACCAGAGATTTAGTTTTTCTTCTTGTATGTAGCGAAGAATTATTACACGCTCTTTATCTGTCGCGTTTCGAAAGGTTACATTTTCTCTCATGTAGTTTAAGTTTATTGAATGAACATATTATGAGAGATAGTATCGTACAAAAGAAGAGATGTAAATGAATAAAAAAAAGACTGGCAAATGGCGCCAGTCTTTAGAAGGGTTTAGTCCTCGTGTTATAGCGAAGAAATATGTCCAATCATCCTTTCTTGAATCCATTCTCGTATTATTTTTTGAGAAGAATCGAGTAGGCTCTGAATCGTTTTTCTTTCTTGGTTCGAAAACATCGTTTCGTACACTGTCCTCTCTTGTCTGCCAGCTGGGCTGTAAGGAAACATTATTCTGTATAGTTTACCTCTGACAATATCTTCTATGTTTCGAAGAGAGAAGTCTTCTATCGGAGATAGCATTACAGAAAGCTCCTGGAATCTTTCATCAACCACGAGATTCTCAATATCTGCACATCGTGTAGATGTAAGCATTTTCTCGAATACATTTTTAATGTATTTCGCGTGAATTGGCGTAATTTCCTTCTGTGCATGAAGTTCAGTTACTTCTCTCAATGTCTTGCGTCCAAAGTTTCGGAACGCAAGAAGTTCTTCAGTACTATAAAGTAGTACTTCGTAGTTGTATACTATTTTCTCCGCACTAAAGCAATTGTATGCTCTGACTGAATAGTCGTAAGCGGTATTAATTCTACCGCAGAGAAAACCTCTCACCTCTGGGCTGATTTCTATGGAAAGAATCGTCTTTTCTCCTCTTAAAATGGCGAGTGCTCTGTTGAAGCATTCAATAATCAGCGCGCTTACATTTTCAGCTCTCACTCCAGGCATCCTGCTCTGTATTTCTTCTTTTGTTATAAGTACTTGCTCGTCAGGGGAGTTTAATGTATCTCCTAGGCGGAATGTCTTACTTTTTGTGTTGACAATAATCGTGCATTTGTCCATGTTTATTTGTTTTTTGTGAATGAATGTATCTTGGTGGATACTACAATATTCTGCTATTTTGTCAACAAATGCTTCTTGTAGAATCGCTATTTTCTGTTTCGTCATTTTTGACTCGTCAGACAAGAATACACATTCCTTTATGGTCCCGGATTGTTAGCTGTCCATGAGCGGATTGCTGCAGAAAGATAAAAACGGAGTCTGTTGAGGACTCCGTTTCTTGTTTCATAAATAATTAGTTTATTCGAATATAGTAGTACACTGAGACGTTCTTTGGGCGGGTTTCTTCGCCACCGGTTGAATTAGTGGTATAAGTAAACGGACCCCATGCATATTCTGACTTTGAACCCTTTCCGCTAACATTCTTTTTTTCACCAGACTTATAGGTGTGAGAATGACTCTTAATTTCATCACTTTGATATTGACCACGCTTCATGTTTTGAGGATTCGCTTGACCAGATGACACTACTGCCTGTTCTTGTATGTCGAACTGGTTTAGTCCTCGAAGAAATACTCCGCGCAGATCTGGTGCGTTTGCCCCAATAGATCCAGCCCATAGTTCATGGTATTTCGATCCCATAAGCAAGCGACCGTCGCACGGTGCCCACTTACTTTTTTTAGGTGACCAGACCCCGCTACGAGCATTATTTTTTGTAAGTTTTGAAAAAGCATCAAAGTCAAGCATGGAAGCGATTACAGTCCCTATTGGAAGATTACTCCCGTTTGCATTTTCCTCGCTTTCTACTCTTTTTACTATAGACAAACCATTACTGGTATTTAGGGCAATAAGGAACTCCTCACCAGGAATTCTTGTTGCTGTAAAAGCAATTCCATCTGCTAGTGGAGTACCTTTTCGTAGGCGTCCTTTCAGGAGCTCTTGCTTGTCTATTTCACTAATTCCCAAAAGGTCAACTGATGAAATGAGAGGTTTCCTGTCATTGCTTGAGACTGCCTTGTATCTGATGGTTACTTCAATGGTTTTTTCGCCATTAGCCATGATTGAGAGGCCAAAATTTTCCTTAATTGCAAGACAATTATTGAATGCCTCCGCTAGCTCGATATCAAGAGTTGAACGTGATATGGTTGAAAAAGTTTCGAGTCTTACTTCCACGGAAGTAGCTTTCTGTATTTTTTCTTGAAACTGTTTCAATTTGTCTTCACTTGCACCAGCATCTAAGCCAATAGGAATACCATCTGTTACGATTGATATGCCCCCGTTCCACTTTCCATTTTTGTAGTCGCTCTTGAATTTTTCTGACAAAAAATAGCTTCGACTATCTGAAAAAAAAGATAGACCGTTTTGGTCTACGTAATTGTTTCTCAATCCATCGGAGAGTAGTGTGAGGCATGGGTCAAGTTCTCCATAGCTCGACTTCATCCCGACGGACGTAAATTTCTTTATCTGTGTGACTTTGGGTGTCACCAATCTTTGTTGTGACTGCCCAAAAGTGGCAGTGCTGCCAATAGACATTACTACGAGGCTCAATAGAGCTGACTTTCTTAATAGTCTCTTCATTTTTTTGATTTTTAAAGTATGAATCGGAATTAATTCAGCTACACTAAAGCATTTATTTTAAAAAATGTCAATATATAATCTGCCTTACTGAATGTTATGTACTCACAAAAAAACAGTTTATACTATCTACCTATGGAAAAAATACACACATCAATTGTAATTAATGCTCCGCGCGAAAAGGTATGGAACACCATGCTCGAAGACGCGACATACCGACAGTGGACAAGTGCCTTTCACCCAGGCTCGTATTACAAAGGGACTCTTGCGAAAGGTGAAAAAATACTCTTTCTCGGACCAGATGCCGAAGGGGAGATGGGAATGGTTAGTCGTGTAGCAGATATTCGTCCGTTCGAATTCATTTCATTTGAACATCTTGGAATTGTAAAAAACGGAGTTGAAGACACGGAGAGTCCGGAAGCCACATTATGGGGCTCTGCGTTTGAGAACTATACGTTCAAGGATGTCGATGGAGGAACAGAGGTGGTGATTGATCAGGATATTATCTCGCAGTATAAAGATGAGTTCGAGAAAATGTGGGCGAGCGCACTGGGGCTTTTGAAGCAGTTGGCGGAGAATAAAGATGAACTTATTCGGTAGTTCTATGCTCATTTTGAAGTATAATTAGCACATTAGCAGTCAATAAAGAAAACTATGACAACACTAGAAATAGCAAACAGATTGGTAGAACTTTGTCGCGCAAATAATTTTGAAGGAGCATGGGATGAGCTTTTTGCGCCAGGCTGGGAGACTCACGAGCTTGCAGAGTGGGGTGGAGGAGTGCGACACGGCATAGAAGAAGCAACAGCTGCGTCAGACGAGTGGAAGTCAGATATTGCAGAGATGCATGAAATGACTATCAGTGATCCGATTGTTGCCGATGATAGTTTTGCTTGCGTTATGTCTATGGATATTACGAGCAAGACTCGTGGTAGAAATAAAGAATCTGAAATCTGTGTGTATAAAATCAAAGACGGAAAGATCGTTAGTGAAAGTTTTTTTTAAGATAATGAGTAATAAATAAAACCACCTTCCTCGGGTGGTTTTTTAGTATCTATTTTAGGATACATAATCCGTACGCTGGATTACTCTTGTAAAACAAAATAAAAGGCTGACAAAATATGCCAGCCTTAATGCACTAATTTTAAATACTGCTACTTTGCCATTGAGGCCATGTGCCGTCGGCAAGCATTCCTCCAACACAGCGATACCATCCCGTATATCCGGTTGCGTTGTATTCGTATTCGTACGAGCCAATTCTTTGCCAAGAAGTCATATTATTTTTTTTCGAATGAATAAATTTTTGCGAGGTTATTTCTGAAGCCATGTTTGCATCGTCCAGCCATTTTTAGAACTTATGACAAAAGCGCCTTCTGGCTTGGTGGAAATATTTTCTGCATAGAATACGCGCATAGACTTATAACTTCTTGAAGAGGTAATAAAGTCTGTTTTTACTGTCTCTGCTTCCACGCCTATTTTTTCAGAAAAAATCTTCGTCTGCTCGGTGAGCATCTTAATGATATTTTCCACAAAAAATGATGTATCGGTGTAGCCCGCAACCCAGAATGCGATTTTCTCGCTCTCGGAAAAAAATAAGTCTTTCATAATTATTCAGTTTTTGTTTAAGAGTGAGCGCAAAGGGCCGATCTGTGACCCGCTTCGCTCACCCCACAAAAACTTATGTTAAATAAGCTATTAATTATTATAATAGCATAATATATATATTTAGTCAAGTATCTAAAACTGGCGATATCATACACCGCATACACTTTTTGCTCCGAACTTGGGACGATGTTCGAACGGAGATAGCAAAAGACCAACTGTAGAAGTGGGTCTTTAAATTTCATTTAGTCTCTTGCTATTCAGCAATTATTATTCTTTTGCTCTGTATCTGACAACCAGCCGAATGAATCGAAAGACTGAACGCTCGAGAACCACTCACGTCTTTCAGTTCCTGACCAATCGTGGCAGATTCATAGAATTCCTTTGATACTGGAATTTCAAAACTTGCGTTAGCTGTTGTGAACTCCAGTCCTCTTCGAATTGAAACTTTTAATCCGAGAATGTAAGCAATCTTATTACCGCCTACCTCTGCCTCCTGAAGTTGCACTTTATTCGCAATTTCAAGATTCTGAGCATTTAAGTATTCATTTTTTTCGTTAAGTTTTTGCAAGAGGGTTTGCTTGCTAGTAATTTCCGAATCAAGCATTTCTCGTTGACTATTGAGTCTTGCCACATCTTCCGAGGTTGTATTGCAAGAAAAAAGCGAGAGAATTCCTAAACACGTAATACTATAGAAAAAACTTTTTTTCATAAGAACATTTTTTTTGAAAGTTAGAAAATTTATTTCGAACTTGGGATGATATTCGAAACACTACAGTGAATAGAAAATAAAAAGATCAGCGTGTATTGCTGATCTTTAGTTTTAAACCTGCTTAATTTGCATACTTATAGAAATAATCAAGAAAATTACCTTCGTTGCAAGTGATGATATTTTTTATATCCTCTACCTTATTCTCCAAGATTTCTTCACAACTGAGACCCCTGCAAATCTTCCTTACGAGCTCTTCGATTACAAATGAATCAATTTCGCTCGAGATAAATTTCTCGTCGGCTCCAGGGTTTTCTTGTGTTATCTTTGGAACCACATTTTCTTTTAGAAGGGAATGTTGTATAAAAAATTCTTTTGATATAACAAAATTTGGATTTTTATTCTGCACTCTGAATCTTACTTCACGAGCGGCGATTCCAAATAGTCTTTCTTGGGACACAGTGGATAGCCTGCTAATATTTCTCGTTACAACTACGTAATAATCCTCTTCTGTTGAGTAACATGCGTAGGTTGTATCATCTCCCCATTTTTTGTCGTTAAATGCAATAGTATGCACGTGGGTTGTGTCGTTGCTAAATACTATTTGATCAAGAACGGTTATTCTTATAACCAATTCTTCTGCGATTGCTTGTATTTCTGTTGTGTCCATTTATTTAGTTTTTGTGGTTACTAGAGAAACCTCCAGTTGCTCTAGTAACCACAAAAAGGTGTCAAAAAACGCATTTGGATAGATACTACAACAATATTAAGTTTTGTCAAACTTTTGCTCTTGAGATTTTAAGCTATGTAAAAAATTCCGCTCGTCTTTTATGCTTTTAATAATTATCACCTTCTTTGTTTCTTTGTAGGGTAATATTTTTGCATACTGGTCGGCGGTTGGAGAGTTTAGGGCAAATTGTATGTCTTTCCATGTGAAAGGATATTTTTGTTTGTTATTACCTCCCATGTCCGGACGGACTTTATTGTAATACTTGAAATATCGTTTTGTCTGTCTCCAGAGTGTAAGCCATAGGGGTAGGTCATAAAAAACAATAGTATCGGCTTCAGCTATACGCATATCAAAAGTTTTAGACCGATGCATGCTTCCGTCAATTATCCAACGAGGTTCTTGGAGGATTTTTGAAACAGCTTCTATACCTTCCGCTTGAGAGGCGAATACCTGATTATCTTTCCAAAAAATCTTATCTAAGTGGTAAACAGGAATATTAAGAATCTTACCTATTTTATTGGAGAGGGTTGTCTTTCCTGATGCTGTGCCCCCGCAAATAGTTATTTTATTCATGTGGAGTAAGTATACCAAAAATCCTGAAACCTACTGATGTAAAAAACAGCGCTGTGTAGGCTGTTTTTTGAGTGCTCCGAACTTGGGATGATGTTCGGAGTGCTATTCTGGGCAAATAAAAAAGGTTAACCAAAGAAGGGTAACCTTTTCATGAAATTTATTCTATTCAAATCTATTCACAGCTTTCGCGCGCGAGGTCTCTTGCTTTGTTTCTGCATTCCGCACTGTCACAACAAGCAATTGCTGCGTTTTTGTTTTTATTTTCACACGTGGCTTTTGATAAAGCTGTGTTTGGGCAAAATGTACACTTTTCCTTTTTTTCGTTGGTGTGTGAGATAAAACTCACTTTGATTTTTCCCATGACGCTGTCTATTTAATTGGTTATCACAAGTCCCAACAGTACCTCTGAAAACCAATCAAATACCACGTTTAAGAAACACTATTGTAAAAGATAATAGCATATTTTATATAAAAGTCAATACGATGCTCCCCCGGCAGGGATCGAACCTGCGACCAATCGATTAACAGTCGATTGCTCTACCGCTGAGCTACAGGGGAATATTCATATACAAATGAACTCCCATATAGTATCAAAAATGGTGGTAAAATACAAGAATGTATATTCGAGTCCATGCAGTGGCCGGCAGTCGGCGGGAGAGCGTAAAACAGGAGAGTCCTGGAGTGTATGCTGTAACAGTCCGTGAGCCTGCAGAGCGCAACCTGGCGAACACGCGCATTCGAGAACTGCTTGCCGGGGAGCTGAAAGTTCCTGTTGGTGCCGTGCGGATTATAAACGGTCATCATGGTCCAACAAAACTATTTTCCATTCTGTAGAAGTTCGCCTGAGTTAGTTTTTCTGAAAGTCAGCAAATGACATTTCCTTTTTTCCTTCTGGGAGAACTTTTTCAATTACAAATTTCTCATCGGCGAAATGTGCCTGCGTGATGATGACGCGAAGTGGCTTGCTGTCCTTTTCGGTGAAGAAGAAGGCGCGAGGCCACTCTTTGTATGCGCGGTACTTTCTGTGCGCGAGCGCCTGGTCTCCGTGTATGTCTATTTCCGCATCAGCTTTCTGAATTTTTCCGCAGTGGGTCGCGAGTGTTTCGTCCTGTTCGCGAGGAAAAATTTCTCCTCGAATTATTTTCGGCAGTGTTGCGACTAAAAGTTGTGCTCCGATTGCCGTGAGGCGAGCGCGGAGAAGAGGAGTGGTTTCTTCTGTGCCGATATGTACCACCTCTTCGGCAATCACTGGCCCAGTATCGAGCTTTTTTCGCATTATTTGAATTGATACACCTGTCTCTGTATCTCCGGCTAAAATTGCAGCTTCTGTGGGAGACGCTCCGCGATATTTTGGGAGGAGGGAATAGTGCACATTTATAGTCTGGTGCTTTGGAAGGGAAATGAAGCGCTCGGGAATGATTGATCCGTATGCCACAACGACGCTCAGGTCGAGATTCATTTTTTCCAGTTCGGCAAACGTCTCGTCGGTGAGTTTTTCTGTTTGAAGCACTGGTATCCCATGTTGCTCGGCCCACACTTTTGTTGCTGGGGCAGTGAGTGTCATATGGCGCCCTACTGGACGGTCTGGATTAGTTACAATAACTACAGGAAGCATCCCAGAGGCCTTAAGGGCTTCTAGGTAGCTGATTGTGAGCTCTGGAGTACCCCAGAATGCTATACGTGGTGTAGACATAGCTTATTCAATATCTTCTGGTACTTGCCCTGGAGCAACATTACGAGCGTTGTCTATGAACAAGATGCCGTTTAGGTGGTCTGTCTCGTGCTGGAAAATGTGAGCAAGTAGTCCTCCGGCACCACGGGTAAATGACTGGCCGGTTTCGTCGAGCGCAGTAATTGTTGCGTTCGTAGAGCGTTGAACTTCGCCCCACAGCGGGCGAACGGAAAGACAGCCTTCGTGCATCCATTTCTTTGTTTTAGAAAGTTTTGTGATGACTGGATTTATGAACACAACGTCATCATGTGTCGGTTCTTCTCCTTCGGGAATACCAACTCCACGATGGAAGCGAGAATCAAAGATGCGACCAGAGACGACAAAGATGCGCATTGACGCACCGATTTGCGGAGCGGCAATGGCTACTCCGTCGGCCTGTGCTTTGAGTGCAGTCTTCATGTCACGAATGACTTTCTTTACTTTTGCACTTGCTATTTCGGTAGGAGAAAGCTCCTTCGCGATTGCGCGAAGGACTGGGTCTCCATTTTGAACTATTGGTATACGTGCTGGGCGTGTCATTTACTTCAATGATTTCATGTAGTCTGCAAGGTCCTTGTGTTTGATTATCTCCTGAGAACGAGTGTTCATGTTGCGAACGATGACTGTTCCGTCGAGTGCTTCTTTCTGTCCGAAGATGATTGTGTACGGTGCACCAGATTTCTCTGCCATACCAAGCTGTGCTCCGAGAGAGTCTTTTGAGAGCGCTTGAATCATTGGAATGTGTCCCTTGCGGAGAATTTCAATTACGTTGAGACTCTTTAGTTTTGCTTCAAAGCCAAGCTGGATGAAGTACACTTTTGGTTTCTTCATGATACGTGGAGTGTGCTTGCTGTACCATGGCATCATAAGGAGACGATCTACTCCGATTGCTGCTCCCATTGCAGAAACATCTTTCTTTGAACCGAGCTGTTTTGCGAGATAGTCGTAGCGACCTCCTCCGGCGATTGCCATTGGTGCAGAGTCTTCACCCATATCAACGACAACTTCAAATACAGTGCGGGAATAATAGGAGAGTCCGCGTACGAGGTTTTTGTTTATAGTATACGAAACCTTCATTTCCTCGAGGTGTTCAAGTACTTCTTTGAAGTGCTTCTTACAGCCAGGGCAGAGGAAAGAAACAGACTCTGGTGCTCCTGCGTTTATCTCAATTGTCTTCTCTTCTTTTGAATCAAGAATGCGAAGTGGGTTTGTCTTGAGGCGTTCACGATCGAGCGCAGGGAGTGCATTGAGGTGCTTTTTGTAATATGTAGTGAGTTCACGAACATATCCTCCCCGACATTCTTTACAGCCGATTGAGTTAATGTCTACAGAAATCGCCGGTGCTCCACTTTCAGTAATGATTGTAGTGAGTGTCTTGATTACGAGAGCATCTACGATACTTTTTTCACTACCGAGTGCGTCGAGATCAAACTGGTAAAACTGGCGCCAGCGTCCTTTCTGTGGGTTGTCGTGGCGGAATGTTGGTCCGTATTGATAGAAGAGCAGTGGCTGTGGCTGAGCGTTCATTCCGTTTTCGATATATGAACGCATGAGTGACGCAGTGTGTTCTGGGCGAAGCGCAAGGTGGTCTCCGCCTTTTGTGCGAAGGGTATACATTTCCTTGTCGATGATGTCTGTTCCTTCTCCGATTCCTGAAGTGAAGACGTCTTCGTGTTCGAGCATTGGAGTTTCAATTGGCTTGAAGCCGTAGTACATAGCTACCTCTTGCGCCTTCTCGAAGAATCCCTGAAAGAGATAGTACTCGTCGCCCATGATGTCGCGCATTCCTTTTGGTGCTCCGAGTTCACGAACTTTTTTTGCTTTCGCGGGTGCTTTTACTTTTGGTGTAGACATATATGTGAATACTAAGTGGTGGTAATGTTTTATGAATTTATCTCATGCGCTCCTGGAAATACATCGAATGCTGAAACAGGGAAGAGTCTGAGAAAGGCGCGTCCGATAATATTCTTTTCTGGAAGAAGTCCCCAGCGACGAGAGTCGTAACTTGCGGGTCTGTTGTCTCCCATTACGAAGTAATTTCCTTCAGTAACTACTGTTGTAGATTCGGTAGAGAGTGGGTCGGCAGTGATGTAGTCTTCTGTAAGAACGATTCCGTCGGGGTGTGTTGTGTTTGAAAGTGTAACAACTCCGTTTTTTACATGGATTGTGTCTCCTGGGATTCCGACGATGCGTTTAATAAGGAATACTGTCTTGTCGTATGGAGGGCGAAAGACAATAACATCGCCACGCTGAGGTCCGTTGAATCGGTAAGAGATTTCATCGATGATGAGGTAGTCTTTGTTGGCAAAAGTAGGAACCATTGAAGTGCCTGAGACGATGAAGGGCTGGGCAATATACGTGCGTACAACGAACACGATAGCTATAACAATAGCGGCGAAGCGGATGAACTCGCCAGCACTCTTAAAGAACTCAGACTTAGGTTGTGTTTCCATGGGGCAATTATACTATGCAATAGTACTTGACACCAACACAAACTACGTTGCAAAGTAAAATACTGAATTTTTTCTGCGTCTCCTGTATACTACTGTCATGATTACGGTAGTAGGACTTGGAAATCCCGGAGAAGAATATGCACAGACTCGGCACAATGCTGGGCGAATTGTTTTAGAGTCGCTTGCGCGCGAGTTTTCTTTTTCGGACTGGCGCAGTGATTTGAAAACTCGCGCGCTTATCTGCAAAGGAACTATGTCTACTGCCACACTACAGTTTGTGTTGCCTGATAATTTCATGAACAATTCTGGTGGAAGTGTGAAGCCGTTTGTGAAAACAGACACAGATTTGGAAAAGATTGTCGTCGTCTATGACGATATTGATTTACCGATTGGTACGATGAAGGTTTCGTTTGATAGAGGTACTGGCGGACACAATGGTCTCGGATCAATCATGCAGGTACTGGGTACTGGTGCATTTTTACGTGTACGTGTTGGTATTTGTCCAGTAACTCCAGAGGGAGAGATGAATAAGCCAAAAGGCGAGGGAGCTACCGCGGACTTCGTACTCAAAAACTTTAAGTCGGCGGAGATGGAAGCGCTTGCCTCTGTGACGGAAAAAGTTCGCGATGCCTTGGTTGTGTACGCAAAGGAAGGGAAGGAGAGGGTGATGAATGTGTTTAATTAATCATGTCTGAAACAGTCCTATTACTATTTTCAGTATTCTTGCTCATTGCTGGTTTTGTTTTTATCATATTTTTTACTCTCAGGGATGTAATAACACGCAGAGCTCCTTTTATCTCAACACGAAGCAACATTCTCGCAGATATAGTTTCATTGCTTCAGTTACAAGACGGCTCAGTCGTATATGATTTAGGATGTGGCGACGGTCGCGTTCTTCGTGAGGCCGTGCAAAGAAATCCTGGTAAAAATATTAGAGGGGTAGGGATAGAGTCTTCGGTGTGGCCGTATATCCTTGCTCGATGGAAGAGTCGAGGACTCTCAATTATCATTCGTCCTGAAAATTTATACACGGCAAATTTTCAGGACGCTACTCATCTATATCTCTACTTATTCCCTCATGTGTTAAAAGACATCGAACCGCTGATTCTTGCTCAGTGCAAGGCGGGGACGCGGATTGTCTCGTGTGATTTTCAGTTTCCGAGTCTAAAGCCAGAGAGAGTTGTTGAGATCCCGCACGGGAAATATCAGTTGGGTCGGAAGCTTTTTGTATATGAAATATGAAAAGAGCTACTCAATTGAGTAGCTCTAAATTTTGCAGATTTCTTGATAAAGAATTATTTCTTCTTCTTATTTTTTTCTTGATTCTTTATTTCATCCGCAAGGCGCTGTTGGCTTCCGGCAGCATATCCTCTTTGATACTCGTTTCTTGATTCTTTTTGATCAGAGCTTTTTTGTCCAAATATCTCTTTGGTTATACTGTAAGATGGAGGTGATGCCTTTCTTCCTTTCTTTCCATCGTTGAAACCATTTTCAAAATATCCCATTTGTTAAAATTTAGTTACTTATATTTTACATATAAATATATAAAAGTAAACCCCCGCCCGCAGGCGAAGCCTGCGGGCGGGGGTTTGTGAGATTCAAAAGAAATTACGCTTCTTTTTCTACGTGAGTAAGAGTCATACGCTGATCCTTTGGATCAAAGAGTGTGATCTGGAATGTATATGTCTTTCCGAGCTCGAGCTTCTCGCGAAGCTTTGCCTCAGAACCGAAGTTTGAGTGGTGGACGAGTCCAGCAACACCCTGCTTGATAGAAACGAGAGCACCGTGTTTGTTGAATTTGATTACAACTCCCTTTACGATGTCACCCTTCTTGAGCTTTCCTTCGAACTCTTTCCATGGGTTCTCTTTGAGAGCCTTGATAGAGAGAGAAACTTTTCCATCCTTGATGTCGATGACCTTAGCTTTTACTTTGTCACCAACCTTGTAGAGAGCACGTGGATCTTCCACGAGGCCCCAGTCGAGCTCACTGATGTGTACGAGACCTTCAAGACCTTCTTCAACTTTGAGGAATACTCCGAAGTCTACGATACCTGCAACAGTAGTTTCGAGTTCGTCACCTGTTGTGTACTTTCCAACAATTTCCTGACGCTCGTCACTTGTTCCTTCCTTTTCAGAAAAGATGAGTTTTCCATCCTTTGGAAGTGCTGTAACGATAGATACATTGAGGTGCTTTCCGATGAGCTTCTTGAGTTCCTTAAGGATTTTATCCTTGTCAGAATCTTCTACACGAGGGTAGTGCTCAGGCTTGAGCTGTGAAGCAGGAAGGAATCCTGCGATACCCTGCCATTCGATGATGAGTCCACCTTTGTTTGCATCCTTAACTGCGAGGTCAAAGACAGTGTGCTCTTTGATAGCTTTTTCAGCTTCACTCCAGATAAGTGCCTGTTTTGCCTCCTTGAGAGAGAGCTCTACATAGCCGTCTTCGTTTTCTGTCTCGACAATCTTTGCCTTAACAACGTCGCCGATGTTCATCTTTTTGATGATATCGCGTGCGTTACGGAATTCACGTCCGTAGATGATTCCAGTACCGTACTGACCGAGGTCAATATATACTGAAGCCTTTTCGATACCGATTACAGGTCCTTCGATGAGCTTTTCTGCTGACAGTGGAGCTGTGCCCTTGTCTAGAAGGGCATGGATCTCACTGAGCTCGCGCTCTTCGACAACCACTGGTGTTTTTGTTGCCATAGATATAAAAAAACCGCCTAATGCGGATGTTCTTAAGGAGGTACTTGAGTATTCTCAAGGGGTTATTCTCCGAAAGGGTTCCCAAAAATGGGGTTCCGACTGGTAATGCCGATATAGTACAGCAAATAGGGGATATTCGCAAGGGGTCATTGACTAAACTATATATAAATGATATAATAAGTACAAATTCACTTTTTAAACAAAATAAAACGAAAAAGCATGAAAAAATCTGAAGGATTCCTCATCGGAGGTCTGATTGTAGCAATAGCATTACACGTCTTCTTTATGGGAGACTGGTGGGTTGAACAATTCAACGCAGTCATCGCCACCATTACCGACTTTTTTAGTTGGCTCGGGTGGATATTTCGAAGTATTGTATTTTGGGTAATAATTTTAATAATTACGAGTATATTTTTCCCAATATCAAAACCAATAATCGATAAATTATTTAGATTCGTTAAAGAAAAATTTGTAAAGTAAACAATTCTCAACAACGCCCCCTAAAAAGGCGTTGTTTTTTATTTCTCCGTGGTATACTTTTTTCATATGGGACTCTATAGACGTTCAATCGATACACATGAGAAAATTATGTTTCCGCTTATCATTCTCCTGCAGCTCTATATTGTGGGAAATGTTGCCCTACATGAAGGACTTGGTTTGCCGTATGTTATGGCGGTGCATCCCGATTACCAGCTTTTTGTATATTATGTTATCCCCGAAGTCGTGCTCACCGTTCTCGGATTCTCGCTCAGTATTGCCTTCATCGGCGAGCGTCGTACTCACCATCCGCTTCCTATAGCGCTTCTTGTTTCAAGTTTACTTATTTTCCCAACAGCAGTATTTTTCCCAAAAGAGTTCACTGAGTTTGCTGGTGACTTGGTATCTGCTATTATGGCTAGCGTATGATAATCACTTATTATGGAGACCAATTTGTAAAGATTTCTCAGGGCGATACTGTTATTGCTATTAACCCACCGAGCAAGGAGAGTGGCCGTAGTCCATCGCGTTTTGGAAGCGGGCTTGTCCTCTCTACTACTGCACATCCGTTATATAACGGGTACGAAACTGTTACGTATGGTGAAAATGTTCCGTTTGTTATCGATGGCCCAGGAGAATATGAACACTCTGGAGTTGTTGTTCGTGGAAAAGGCACGACGACTGAGATCGAAGGCACTGAGTACCAGACTACTGTCTACACACTTACACTCGAAGATATTACTATTGGATTTATGGGCCCAGTGAGCGGCACTATTCCAAGCGCTCTCCTTGAGATTCTCGGTAGTGCCGATATTCTCTTTGTCCCAGTTGGTGGTGAAGGAGTTCTTGAGCCAGCTACTGCATACAAGCTCGCAGTTTCTCTTGCTCCAAAAATCATTATTCCAATGGATTACGGAAAGGGCAGAAACAAAGAGGCTCTCAAAGTATTTTTGAAAGAGGCTGGTGCGAGTGACGCAGAGACGCTTGAGAAACTCACTATTCGCAGAAAGGAAATTGATCAGAAGGATGGTGACGTTATAGTGCTTCAAGAAAACTAACTTTATTCAATGAAGAAAATTATTCACTCCATTCGCAATAAGCCAAAGCATGTACGACAGCGCATTTTGGTTATCTGCATGGTCGTGATTACTCCGCTATTGCTTGCCGGTGGGATATTCTCCTTTTTCTATGGAAGAAACCATTCAAAGCAAGAGGGTAATTCAGTATGGACTGGACTGTTCGACGCAGTTTCTTCTTCAGCAGATTTCATGATAGAATCCGATAACATATGAGCCTAAAGAAACCCCAGAAAGATTCAAGAGATATTCCGAGTGCAGATACTGTACATAATGCAGTAGTGCCAATCGGTATTGGAAACGAAATGAAGACGTCGTTTATTAGTTATGCGATGTCTGTTATTACTGACCGTGCGCTTCCTGACGTTCGTGACGGTCTCAAGCCAGTACACCGTCGTATTTTGTACGCAATGCACGAAATGGGGCTTACTTCGAGTGCGAAAACAAAGAAGTCTGCAGCCGTAGTGGGAGACGTGCTTGGAAAATATCACCCACACGGAGATACGTCTGTGTATGACGCAATGGTGGGAATGGCACAGGACTTTTCTCTTCGTTATCCAACAATCATCGGACAAGGTAACTTCGGATCAGTAGACGGCGACAATGCAGCCGCGATGCGTTATACCGAAGCAAAGATGAGTAAGGTTGCAGGTGAGATGCTTAAAGACCTCGACAAAGAAACTGTTGATTGGCGCGGTAACTATGACGCAACACTCAAAGAACCTATCGTTCTTCCTGCGGGAGTTCCAAACCTTATCCTCAACGGAACACTTGGAATCGCAGTGGGAATGGCAACAAACATTCCTCCCCACAACCTCACAGAGGTTCTTGATGCTACCTTACACCTTACGCAAAACCCAGACGCTACAACAGAAGACCTTATGGGATTTGTAAAAGGCCCAGACTTTCCAACAGGAGGAGTCGTGTATGGAACAAAAGACATGCTTCATGCCTATACATCTGGACGTGGAGGAGTTGTCTGTCGTGGAGAGGCAGAAATCGTTGAGCAAAAAGCAGGTATCTCTCAGATTGTCATCACAAGTCTTCCATACCGCGTCGTCAAACAAAATCTTGTCATGGCTATTGCCGAGCTTGTGCAGGAAAAGAAACTCGAAGGAATCAAGGGTCTTCGCGACGAATCTACAAAAGATATTCGTATTGTTATCGACTTGAAACAGGGAGTATTTCCGCAGAAAGTTCTCAACTATCTTTACAAGCATACACAGCTTGAGACTGCATTCCATTTGAACATGGTTGCTCTCGTGAATGGAGTTCCTCAGACACTTTCTCTAAAATCTATTCTCGAAGAATTTATTAAACACCGCAAAGACGTCGTAAAGCGCCGTACTATTTTCGAGCTTCGCAAAGCAGAGGAGCGTGAGCATATTTTACTTGGTCTCAAGAAGGCACTCGACCATATCGATCGTGTCATTTCAATCATCCGTGCTTCAAAAGACGCAGCGCTTGCGAAGCTCAACCTTATCAAAGAGTTTAAGTTTTCTGATTTACAGGCAACTGCTATTTTGGAAATGCGCCTTCAGAAACTTGCCGGTCTTGAGCGTAAGCAGGTAGAAGAAGAATTGAAAGAAAAGCAGGCACTCATTGCCGAGCTCAAAGCTATTCTCGCAAGTGAGAAACGCATGCTTGCCGTTATTGCAGGAGAACTCGCAGATATCAAGGAGCGCTTTGGAGATGCTCGCCGTACTCGTGTGGTAAAGGGAGGTGTAAAAGAAATCACTGACGAAGACCTTATCCCAGAGCGCGAAAGCATGCTCGTGTTTACTGCAGGTGGATATGTAAAGCGCACAGACCCAAGCGAATACCGCTCACAAAAGCGTGGAGGTGTGGGAGTTGTTGACCTTGAAACAAAGGAAGAAGACTTCGTTACAATGCTTCTCTCTGCGAATACTCACGACGATTTGTTGTTCTTCACAAACCTTGGAAAGGCGTATCAGATTAAAATGTACGACTTGCCAGAAGGGCGTCGCGCAACAAAAGGAAAGAGTATTATGAACTTCCTCTCGCTCTCTGCTGACGAAAAAGTCATGTCTATTCTTCCTGTTCCAAAGGGACAGAAAGGAAAAGAGCAGTATCTTTTCCTTATGACTGAAAACGGTACTGGAAAAAAGATGAGCGCAAAACAGTTTGCCGATGTTCGTCGTAACGGAATCATTGCAATCAAACTCGACAAGAGTGACTCACTCCGCGGAGCAAACCTTGTGGAAAAGGGAGACGAAATCATGCTCGCAACTGCAAAGGGTCAGTCTGTTCGCTTCAAGGAGAGTGATGTTCGTGAAATGGGACGCACTGCAGGTGGTGTTCGCGCAATGAAGCTTGGAAAAGGCGACAGTATTGTTGGCTTTGACATCGTAAAGAAAGAAACTCGCGACACTGCAGTACTGCTTGTCATGTCTGCAAACGGACTTGGAAAGAAAACTCCACTGAAGGAATACAAGACTCAGAAGCGTGGAGGATCTGGAATTAAAACTGCAAAGGTTACTCCAAAAACAGGGGACCTTATTATGGCAAAGGTTGTCACCGACGAAGCTGAACTCATTGCTATGAGTCAGAAAGGGCAGGTGATTCGCACAGCCATGGACTCTATCAGTAAACTCGGACGGCAGACTCAGGGAGTGACAATTATGAAGATGCGTGCGGGAGACAAAGTTGCTTCCATTACGTGTTTGTAAAACGTATGATACAATTATTGAGTGAATTTTCTCAATCCTGAAGATGCACTCAAACAGTTTGGTATCTACGGCGCACAAGATGTCGCTGATATTGGTTCTGGCGCAGGACATTTTTCTTTAGCCGCAGCAAAACGCCTCGAAGGGGGGCGTTTGTTTGCTATTGATATACAAAAAGATATGCTTACGCGACTCGACTCTCTTGCAAGCGATGCAAGTATTAAAAACATCCACACGATTTGGGGCGATGCAGGAGTATACAAAGGTGTTCCGCTGGCCGATGGTTCGCTCGATAGGGCAATGGTGGTAAATATTTTACACAGCGCAGAAGACCGTGACGTATTAGCAAAAGAAGTTCGTCGTTTAGTAAAGTCGGATGGAAAAGTTTTGCTGATTGACTGGCACGATACTGCCCACATGGGTCCACATCCTCGTCATCGCATCGATGAAGCCACTGCACTCGGATTCTTTACTCGACATGGATTTGAAAAAGAAAAAGATATCGATGCAGGTGGGTATCACTATGGTATGATATTGAAAGTGGTTCGCTGATTTTTTTCTATATTTATGAATAGCTTTAAAACAATTGTGCTTGCAGTATTTATCGGAGCAACCGTTATCGGAGTGCTTGTTTTCTCTGGAATCATAAACATCGGAGGACGTGCGGCCGATGTATCGGTAGAAGGAAGCGTAACTCTCTGGGGGACATTTAGTTCTCGCGACATGTCTCCTTTAGTGCAAGATTACAATATCCGCAATCAGAAAATACCAATCACGTATGTAGAGAAAAGCCCTGCAACGTTTACAGACGACCTTGTTGAAGCGCTTGCTCGAGGAACAGCTCCCGACGTCGTTATTCTCCCTGACAATCTCATAAACCGTTTTGAAGACAAGGTAACACATATTTCTTTTGCCACACTTCCTGCTCGTACATTTGCCGATACCTTTGTGTCAGGAGCTTCAATTTTCTTGGCGAAAGATGGAGCAATAGGGGTTCCGTGGGCAGCAGATCCGCTCGTGTTGTATTACAACAAAAATCTTCTTGAAGGTGCAGGAGTTGTTAAAGTTCCTGCGAACTGGAAAGAGTTTAGTGATACAGTGCCAGCAATGACTCAAAAGCGTGAAGACATGACGCTTATTTCTTCTGGCGCCGCTCTTGGAACATTTACAAATATTGCGCACGCAAAAGATATTATTGCATTGCTTTTTTTGCAGACAGGAAATCTATTCATTTCAAATGGAGTGCCTGTAGTTCCACATTTTGGCACATCTTCAGTTACTGCAAATACGGCAAATGTAGGTCCCGAAGCTCTCAATTTTTTCACTGCGTTCTCAAACCCTGTGAATGACGTATACAGCTGGAACGCAGGACAGCCGCTAGACCGAGATGCGTTTGTGCGTAGTTCTCTCGCGTACTATTTTGGAACTGCAAGCGAGCTTCCTCTTATCTCATCTTCAAACCCAAACCTCCGTTTCGACGTTGCCTTGCCTCCACAGTCATCTGCGACAACTCCAAGCACGACAGGTCGCATCTACGGCCTTGTAATTCCAAAGACTGCGCCCAACCAGCTTCTTTCGTATACTGCCGCAACTGCATTTGCAAATACTGCGTCATCAACTGCTCTCGTAGAGAAAGCGGGAACTACGCTTGCTCTTATGCCGGTGCGTCGTGACGTGCTTGCAAACATTCCGACCGCAGACCCGTATCTTGCACTTATGTACAGAGCAACGCTTTTGCAGCGAACATGGTTTGATCCAAATCCGGTAAAGTCCAATGAAGTGTTTGCCTCACTCGTGCGTGAAATTACGAGTGGTATTGCAACTGTCGAGCAGGCTTTGTCGAAAGCTGCGACTCAGATTACTGCGCTTTCTCGAACAGCTCTCTAAAGCCTATGCGTACTTTTTTGAAAAAAATTCTCTTTGCCGGATTCCTATTTTTTGCCGTAGCTAGTCCGACGTTAGTTTCAGCTCAGACGACATTCCAGCCAGGAGCGACTGTCTTGCCGCCTACTGTGCTTGATACGAGCGCTGTGATTCGAGGGGTAGTTACAGACCCCCTTGTGCGCTCTATTTTCATTACCTATGCATCTAGCGACCTTAGTCCTGGTGGAGAAGTAAATGCATTTATCGAACCCACGGGAACCTTTTCTGTAGAGCTTTTTGATCTTCAGCCTTCTACTTCATATCTGTATCAAGTCATTGATGCCGAAACAAACCGCCAGCTCACGGCGTCTTTTCCGTTCCGTACCAAAAGTAATCTATTTAATTTTCGCGTAGAACAAGTTTCAGAGAACTCAGCTACTCTCTATGGAACGGTAACCAGTACAAAACCTGACCTTCGCATTCTGTGGGGTGAGGCAGAGGTAACTGAATATCAGCATAGCTTTACGCCGACAATACGAGGAAACCGCACGTTTGTAGAAAAGCTTACGGACCTCCTTCCGAATACAAAGTACAAGGTAGTGCTTGTGAAGGCCAGCGACGAGAAATCACGTCTCAGTGGAGTATATGGATTTACTACGCTTGGGATAAACGCATCGCCATATATGGGAGTCGTGAAAGACACACAGGCCACTGTGAATGTTCGTCTTCCAAGCGGACTGAGCGAAGTCTATGTGTATTATGGAGTTAAGACTGACGAACTCTCAAGTCAGGCTCTTATGAAAGAGGAGGAAACGGGTCTCTATACAACGAGTTTGACCGGTCTTACTCCGGACACTGTGTATCACTATAAAATAGTTGGGCGTGATGATACGGGAGCGCCTGTTGTGTACGGAAATATTTCAGTGATAGGAACTGACGAAGACGGTAAACCTATTCTCTTTGGTAGTATGTTTAGTTTCCGCACTGTGGCAAGTCAGACACCAGTTACAGTTCGCACTATTGTCGACACTGTCGGCTCACTCGTGGGAAACGGACCTGAGGAGTACAAAGGAGGAATCGTTCAGTGTTCTGGAGTAGACGATGCCGGAAATGTTACCTGTGGCTTTAGTGATTTTTTGGCAATGATAAATAGAGTGATTGAGTTCATCGTGTTCTATCTCGTGCCTGCTATCGCAACAATCATTATCATGATGGCTGGGTTCGTGCTTCTTACGGCAGGAGGAGATCCTGGCAAGATTAAAACTGCGAAATCTATGCTTAAGAATGTGGTGACCGGAATCGTTATCGTTACCGGAGCATGGCTTTTGATCAAGACTATTCTGATCGGTATTGGATACAACACGGATATTTTCCCCGATGTCTTTTCATAATAACTTGGTATACTACTAGCATATGAACACATCTTGGATAAAGAACATTCAGTATAAAGTCACCGCAGTTATAGCGGCAGTGACGATGTTTGCGGTACCGTTTGCAGTCCGTGCCCAGCTCGAAGGTGGCACTGCTCAGAAAAAGCTCGCGTGGAGTATTAAAAACCCGATCGGAGCAGAAACAATACAGCAGCTCATCATTCAGATTACAAGCGCAATGGTGCTTGTGATGAGTCCAGTCATTGTTCTCATGCTTATCTACAGTGGGTTTCTTTTTGTGTATCATGCAAATAATCCGGAGAAGCTTAAAACAGCACAGGCAACCTTATTATGGACTATAGCAGGAGCTGCAATTATTCTTGGTGCGAAGGGAATCGCCCTTGCGATTCAGGCAACAATAGTACAACTATAATTTTATGAAAAATCTTATCCTCCACCTATCTCGCTATAGTGCATCAATCATTTTTGTCCTCGTTCTTATTGCCAGCCCTGTTGTGTCTATTGCTCAAGTATCTGCAGAAACTCAGCAGTCATATTGTGCCGGTTTTTCAGGTAGTCTTGACCTTGATCAGAAAAAGACAGTCAGTGACGTGCTCAAGTTTGGAACCTGTTTTATTCAAAAATCAATTATCCCACTGTTGTTTGCAATAGCAGTGCTTGTCTTTATTTACGGAGTGGTCGACTTCATCCGTGCATCAGCTACTGATGGTGGAGATTTAAAAGAAAAGAAGCAGTTTATGGTATGGGGAATCGTTGCGCTCGCAGTCATGACGGGCGTTTGGGGGCTTGTGGCCATCATTACCAACACGTTTGGTATTGGAAACGTTATTCCACAGCTTCCTGTTAACCCACAATAGGTGTGGTATACTTAAATAAAGGCGTATTTCGTCAGGCGGTATATATTAGAAATTAATTTTATTGTATTTTCATGAAAAAGAATTTTGCAGTGCTCGGTGCTACAGTCGCTAGTTTCCTTATGCCAGCAGTTGTGTTCGCTCAGGACCTTGCAGCACAGTGTGCTGTTGTAGGTGGTGGAACTGTAGACAGTCTTATCTGTCGCGTATATTCTATCGTTCGCATTATTATTCCTCTCCTTATTCTTGGAGCCGTTGCATTCTTTATATATGGAGTAATTAACTTTATTCGTGCAGATAGTGATGACGAGAAGAAAAAAGGAAAGGCATTGATGGTAAATGGTATTATCGGCTTCGCTGTAATTCTTGGTCTCTGGGGTCTTGTTTCAATCCTTCTTAACACAGCAGGTGTCGGAGGCGGATCTGTAAACCAGGGCGCATTCCCAACATTCTAGTTTTCACCCGAGACATCTCTCATGCATGATTTTCTCATAACACATCTTGGAGTATCAGTTGCATACGCCCAGACAAAAGTGTCACCAGTTGCTACTTTTGTTGGGAAGATAAACCGACTCATCATAAATCCACTCATCGTTCTCATGTTCGCTGCGGCCCTCGCTTACTTCATTTTTGGAGTTATGCAGTTTATAGCAGACGGAGCAGAGAAGAAAACTGAGGCGAAAAATAGTATGCTGTGGGGGCTCGTTGGAATGGCAATCATGTTTGGAGTCTTTGGAATCATTAAACTCATCGAGTCTACGCTCGGCGTGTCGAATGTGAATCCGAATCTCTAGGAGATATAAAGAAAAAGGCATTACACGATTGTGTGTAATGCCTTTTTGATTTACTTTGTAGGACGGTATATTGAATATACTAATGTACCGTATTTTCCGTGTTTCTCGCACGGCTTGATTCTTAAATACCGAGAGGAGAGTGAAATTTCAAAGTCATACGAACCCTTTTCCTTGGTAGGTATGCACGTATGGTGTTGCTCTTCTCCGATATATTTTGTTGAACCCTGCCAGATAACTAAATGAGGTAGGTCAATCGTCGAGAGATGAATTGAGTCATCTTTTGCTATAGTGAAGTGTAGAACCTCTCCCTTTTTTAGGGGTGTTTCTATCTTCGAGACCAACTTGTATTTAGGCTGCAAGTTCTGACCCCTAAAGAATAGTAAGTAGACGGTAACCAAAAATACAATCATTCCGATAAATTTTAGAACCCCCACTGGAATCGATTTTAATGACTCCAGAATGCTTGTGTCTGGTTCGCTTGGACCCTCTGGCTTGCCCTGGCTTTTCTTGAATGTATCTTCGGGTATTTGCTTTATTATGTACCTAACTATGTACACAATAATAATACAAGATACAATCGCAATTACTGCATAGAACCCAATTTGGTAATTATTTAGCTGGCTCATCCTTCTTATTTTCGGGGTTAACTGAATACGTAGGTATTACTGGAGGAGTAGGTCCTGTGTTTCCAAAAATTAATGTATGAACTTTTCCGAGTTCTTCATATATTTTTGCAAGAGTAGGATCTGGAGGAGTTCCATTTACCAAATTGAGGTAGGCTCTTTTTGCTTCACCAAGCTTTGCGAGATAACTGGCTTCTTCTGCGCCTCGTGCTTGGCCTTGTTTTGTTCTTACTGCGATCTCAACTTCAGCTCTCGCGATTGCCTGCTTCGCAGTAAACATCATGGATGTTACTTCGTCGCCAGGTATGATGTCTTTCCATTCCAGCTTTCTAAATGAAATACCGTATTGGATTTCCGAACCTTCGGTTAGCGTGTTTGCTCTGTCGTCATATAGCCCATATGAGGCAATGCGAAGCTTTTTTCTAAACTCTGAGAAAGCAGCATTATGTTCAGTGCTTTGTATGAAATCGAGCGAGACACTCGCTACGAATTCACGTACAGCTGCCTGAACCGGTGTCACGGCTCGGAGCTTTAGGTTTGGTCCTATTTGCAGGAGTTGTGCAGTATTGACTATGTCAATTTTGCCGTACACGAAGGCGGTAAGATTAAACATCTGACCTTTTCGAGGGGCTCCCTTTTTAGGTAATGCTGGTGCAGTAGTGTCACTTGTTTCGTCCGATGGACCTGTATCCAAACTCGGACAAGCAATCTCTCCAAAAATTTCAAACGGAAGGTACGGAGACGTCGTTGTCTTTGTAATTATACATTCTTTTCCATCGTAGCTTGTCCACTTGATTTTGAATCCAGGATGACCGTTGTGGTCTTTCTCGTCTCCTGTTATGAGGGCTCGAACCTCGTCGGCTTGGACGTGTTTCGTTTCTGATGCGTAGGTCCACTCTATAAGGCCAGTAAATGGGTAGAATCCAGTAGATACGCAACCGAAGTTTTTTTCTAGGAATTTTTCTTCTTTTACATAAATCCCCCAGTCTCTTTTAGGTATTTCGTTTCTATCAAGAAACTCATATCCGCGGTTTGCCCAGCCGTATATTGGCTGACCAGTACTGTCTACACCTAGAAGTGTTTTTCTTATTCGATACCAACGGGGGTATCGAGGGTCATAATTTATACTCTGAGGATCATTGATGAAATACTCCTCACTGAATGGGGCAACAACTCGATGGATTGTACCTCCAATTTTACGTATTGTGAGGGTGTGACCATCACGAAGTTTTTTTATACCCATAAGGTAAGACCATATTGATAATGGTATACATAGGAGAATAATTGCAAAGAATGCTCCTGAAATAATTTCAATTGTCGCTGACATGCTTTTAAGTTTTTAAAGTGAAAGATTAATTTTCACCATTGTAACCTAGTTTTGACAAATAGTCAATTATATTGTGCCGGGAAGAGGACTTGAACCTCCATGGGTCACCCCGTCTGCTCCTAAGGCAGGTGCGTCTACCAATTTCGCCATCCCGGCATATTCTTTTTGCTTAGTACCTTGCGTACTTGTCCGCCCAGTTGGATTCGAACCAACGACCAATCGCTTAAGAGGCGAGTGCTCTACCAACTGAGCTATGGGCGGAAATGTTGGTGAAAAACAGATACAGTATACCTTTTTTTAGAAAAAGTTCAAGTATATTTGGGTAGGAAGTCTCTTTCGAAAATCGAAACCCCGCGTTAAGCGGGGTTTCTCGGAGCCTTACGGCACTTTGTATTTTTAGTATAGCAAAGTAGTTTCTTTTGTAAAAGTGATAGATCTTATTAAACTTTAAAATAGAACAACTCCTTTTAAGGGAGTTGCCGGCTCTTGCGAGCAAGAGAGGTAACCTCTCAATTCTTAGATAATAATCTCGATTGGAGTTATATGCAAGATTACAGAATGATAATCTAGAATACAAAAGAACACTTCATATTGAAGTGTTCTTGATGTTGTTAGTGTGCCTATAGCATTTATGCTTTAGCAGAATCGGCGTCAGAGATAGCACTTGCAATAGAAAACTCAGTTATGACGTTCACGATTGCTGTAGTTTCTGCATCGTCTGCTCCGGCATTTTTGAAACGTCCGACAATGTTGGCGAGAGTTACTGCTGTGTCGTATCTCATTCTGTCGGCGAATATTTTTGTGTAGATTTGCCCGATGCGTTCATCGTCTTGGCTCTCTGTGACAGCAGAAGATGCACACTCCGTGTCGTTAGACGTTTGCATGCAGTATTGAACTGCGCTTCCGATGATCTCCTTCATGATTGAAGAAGCCTCTTCTTTTGTAGCTCCACCCTCAAGTAGGTCCGAGATAGATCTGTTGAGAGTCGTTTCTCTTGGATCCTTTTTTGCGAATTTCAGGATTGCTGAATGGCGCATTAGTTGACCAATACGGCTCAGTGAAACTGTTGTCTTGTTCGACATAGTATTATTTTTTAAGGTTACAAAATATAACTTAAAAATATTATATACCATATACATGATATTGTCAAGTATTGAGAATGTGCCCGAGGCGGGAATCGAACCCGCACGGCCTTGCGGCCAAGAAATTTTAAGTCTCTCGTGGCTACCGATTACACCACTCGGGCAAATGCGCACAGGGAGGCCTGGGCGGGAATCGAACCCGCGTATAAGGGATTTGCAGTCCCTTGTCTTACCACTTGACGACCAGGCCTTGTAATTCAACTATACCCGCGACTTATTCTTTAAGCAAGCGGTTGATTTCGTCGCGAGTGCGCTCTCCATGGTCTGGGACGACACGGAAAGAGGGGATCGCACGGGAGCGAATCTTTGTTTTTAGATACCTACGAAGCTCGCCAAGATTGCGAGATACGAAATCAAGAGCGGCAGTTTCTTTGTCTGTAGGGAATACTGACACGAAGAGCGTTGCTCCGTTTCCACGCTTTGTAAGTACTGTGCGCGTAACGGTGATAAGGGCAGTCTTGTTACTCTCACGCTCTAAAAACGCAGCCGCTTCTTTTGTGATAGCTGCTTCGAGTTTTTCATTGTGGTTGCGTAGTTCAGACATGCGTACTTATTCAATAATTTTAGTAATAGCTTCAATGACATCTCCTGGAACAATTTCGATACGAGCTTCGATGAGTGCTCCACAGTGAAGACCTTCGGCAACGAGCTTTGTCTTACTCTTGTTTTGTTCAAGTCCAACGATTGTTCCTTTTCCGATTTCAGCTTCGCGACGGAGAATGCGTACGGTGTTTCCGACTGCAATCTCTCCACTTGCTACGAGTCCTCCTGCGACCTGACGGTCCTTTGTACGGTTGAAGATTCGCTGTACTTTGAGTGTTCCTCCAACAACTGTTGTTTCAATGCGAGGACGGCGTGCTTCTACGATTTCTTTGAGGTGATCTGAGAGCTTGTAGATGATGGTAAAGATTTCAACTGAGACAGGAGTCGCACTCTGGTCGAGGATCTCTTTTGCTCGGGGGTCTACTTTTGTATTAAAGCCGATGATGATTGTTTCTGGGTCGATTCCTGCGGTACGTACGTCTGCTTCTCCGATGACTCCTACGCCACAACTAAGTACTTTCCATGTTGTGTTTGGAAGTTCGAGTTTGCGGATTTCTGTGAGCACTGCGTCAGCTGTACCTGCAGTGTCTGTACGAATGATGATTGGAATACGTTTCTGAGCTGTCTGAGTATGATCGAAAACGAAAGGAGCTGGTGCTGAAAAGGCGAGAGCGTGCTCACTGGCATACTTCTCGGCCTCTTTCTTTGTCTCAAAACTCTGCCATACTCCACCAACTTCTGGCATCTCACTCCATCCGACGATTCCAACTGGGTCAGAGAGTGATACAGTCTTTATTGGGCGAAGGAGAAAGTCTTGCATCATGCGTGTTGAAGCAAGGGCGCTAGCGCTTGCGAGGTGCATACCTGAGGTAAGTGTTCCGTTGCGAACGATGAGTGTTGCCGTCATTCCACGACGAGCGTCGAGGTGAGATTCAATGACAATACCTTCTGCTGGAGCTGAAGGGTCTCCGGTAAACTCAGAGATGTCGGCGAGGATTGAGATGAGTTCAAGGAGGTGGTCTACTCCTGTTCCGACTTTAGCTGAGATTTCTGCAAAAGAAATATCTCCACCATATCCTTCAAGGTAAATACCTTTCTCGGCAAGGTCAAGTTTTACTTTCTCTGGGTTTGCGTTTGGCTTGTCTATTTTGTTAATTGCAACGATGAAGGGAAGATTCCATTCTGTGATTGTTTTCCAAGCTTCAAGAGTTTGTGCTTTTACCGAGTCCTCTGCGGAAACAACAAGGATTGCAATATCGGCGGCCTGAGCTCCACGGTTACGCATTCCAGAGAATGCTTCGTGTCCTGGAGTATCGAGGAAGGTGATGGTACGATCTGCTCCTGTTTGGTCTTTGTGAGATACAACGTATGCAGACAGGTGCTGAGTAATTCCTCCAGCTTCGCCTCCAGCTACGTTTGATTTGCGGATATAGTCGAGGAGGGTAGATTTACCGTGGTCGATATGACCCATAACCACCACAACGGGCGGGCGAGAAGTGAGAGTTGTTGTGGTTGTTTTTTTAGTCATAGCGTATATAGCTGGGCATTAGCGCACAGCTTCTTTTTGAGCTTCTGTGATAACAGTGGCTTCTTCTTTAGTAAGTTCTACGTCCGATGCTCCTCGTGTGACTGGTTTTGCAAATACGCTCATACGTTCACGAGAGTAGAGACTTGAGAATACAACTCCGTCTCCTTCTTCGTTTACGATTGCGACAGCAAAACTCTGAGTTCCTCCAACATCAGCAAATGGATTAAATCGCATGATTTTAACTCCATGACCCTGACGTTTGATTTTCTCTGTAATCACAGCAATTTTTTCAGAATGTTCATTACTGAGATTGTTGAGAGAACCAATATGGCGAACAATGTCCTGAAGTAACCCTTCGAGTGAAGACGCCTTTGACCCTTTAAAAAGGTGATTGAGGCGAATATGGTTACGGACGGCAAAAATGAGGGCGACTAGCGCCAATACAAAAAGAACTGCAAGTAGCAGAGAGTTTGTGCTCATACCTTGTAAAGTATATACTAAAATCACGAATTATGCACTATAGAAGCCTTTTTGGACAAAAACAGCGCCTGTATCTCGACCATGCAGCCGCTTCACCACTGCGAAGCTCCGTTGCTCGTGTTATTCGTCGTGCCGAGTTGGCGTATCCAGGAAATCCGAGTTCTCTCCATCACGAGGGGGTTATTGCTGGTAAAGAACTTGCCTCCGCTCGTGCTTCTGTTGCGAAAATGTTTGAGGTGCAGGCGAGCGAGGTGATATTTACGAGCGGAGGCACTGAATCGGACTCGCTCGCCATTTTAGGAACTGTTCGTAGGAATATAGCTACGCTACAAGCTGAAGGAAAGAAACCTCACTCCATTACAACTACTATCGAGCATCCCGCAGTTTTGGAGGCGTTTGCAGTACTTGAGCGTGAAGGTGTCACTGTTACGTACCTCGGAGTTGATACACAGGGACGTATTAACCAGAAAGAACTTCGCGAATCTCTAAAAGAAGAAACTGTCTTAGTTTCCATCGGATATGTAAATAGTGAAATTGGAACCGTGCAAGACATTCGAGAGTGCGCAAAAACTATTCGTCATTTCCGTAAACAACTCGGCCGAAGTATTCTTGGAGTTCAGTTTCCTATTTTTCATACTGACGCGGCTCAGGCTACTCGACTTTTGTCTGTACGTGTTCCCGAACTCGGAGTAGATATGCTCTCATGTAATGGTTCAAAAATTGGTGGACCACGTGGAGTAGGTATGTTGTATGTAAAAAAGGGAATACAGATTTCTCCGCTCCTTGTCGGTGGTGGGCAAGAGCACTCACTCCGCTCCGGTACTGAAAATCTTCCTGCGATTATGGGCTTTGAAACCGCACTCCGTGAAGTGCGAGCTGAAAAAGAATCCGAATACGCTTCAATGCTCTCGCTTCGTGCTCTTGCACTTGCTCTACTACAAGAGCAGATTCCTGAGGCTCGTATCAATGGTTCGGCTCATCACTTTTTACCAAGCACACTTAGTATTTCACTCCCCAAGTTTGCTAGTGAACTTCTTGTCATTGAGCTCGATGCTCGCGGGATTGCAGTTTCTGCGGGGAGTGCGTGTAGTGGAGTCAAAGAAAATGGATCTCATGTTCTCTCCGCTCTTTATGGAAAAGACGACAAGGATTCATGGGGTACTATCCGAGTTTCTTTTGGAAAAAATACGACACCTCGCGATGTGCGTTATTTTGTTCGGGCGCTCAAGGATGTGATGGAAAAGTATTCAGGATTTCTGTATACTTAATCTATGGAGAAAGATAATCGACCAGTGCACATAGAAGATCTTAATAAAACCCAGCTCATCCTGCTTGTTATTCTCCTGTCATTCGTGACCAGTATTGCAACCGGAGTTATTGCCGCAACACTCGTTGAGCAAGCTTCTCCGCAGACTACTCAGACTATAAACCGCGTCGTGCAGAGAACTATTGAAAAAGTCACTACGGAATCTCCTGGCGAGACTATAGTACAGACAGTGATTGT
This sequence comes from Candidatus Nomurabacteria bacterium, assembly GCA_943350045.1. Lineage (GTDB taxonomy): Bacteria > Patescibacteriota > Minisyncoccia > Phycocordibacterales > UBA9973 > CAITQP01. The sequence goes on from CALQZW010000001.1 coordinate 44,614, forward strand.
AAAAGAAGGTGACTTAGTGGTCGACGCAGTCGATAAAACTCGTCAGGCATTTTTCCCACTCCGCACATCAGGAGGTACAGAAATTCTCGGGCAAGCGTACTCGATCGGTAATGGATATTTTTCAGTCGCTTCCTCTCTTGTCTCTGATGGAAAACTCTATACAATCACAAGCGGAAAAACGGTGTACTCAATGAAAACCATTTCCGTGACGCCATATGGAATTACAATATTGGGAGTATCGAGTCCTGATGCATCAGTAAAAAGCTTGCCCGTTGTCCCAAACGCCAAAGATGTTGATGTAAAAGCTGGAAAGACTATTGTTGCAGTTTCAAGTACTCTTGTGTCAAAAGACATGGTACAGTCACTCCGTACAAACTCTGAAAAGGGTGAAGGTGACGTTGTAACGGCTTCATGGAATGCCATAGTAACATCCTCAACGCTTCCATCCGGACTCGTAGGGGCAGTTGTGGTAGACCTTGATGCTAATGTTGTTGGTTTTGTGGGGCGACGTGAATCGGGTGTAGAGATTATAAGCGCAGAAAGCCTTCTTTCTCTTGTTTCTCGAGCAACCACAAACTAGCAGTGTCCGCCGAAGTTCTTTCTTTTGACATATCTATAAATACGTTGTAATATATACACATATGCCACCATTCAATCATTTCACAACAAAAGCGAAAGAAGCAATCCGAAAAGCTCACGAGCTTGCGATTGAGCGGGGACAGAACCATGTTTCTTCACTGCATCTTCTCACTGCACTATTGACTCAAGACGAGTCAATGGTTATTTCTATTCTCGACAAGCTTGATATTGACACAATTTTACTCACCGACACAGTCCTTGAGTCTATTGAAGCACCAGAGACAAACAAAACACTTTCACCGTCATATCAGATATATCTCAATCCAGACCTCGCTGCCGCTATTGAGCAGTCTTCTAAAATTGCCGCAACACTTAAAGATGAATTTGTCTCTACAGAACATCTCTTTTTGGCAATTCTCGAAGTTCCTGGAGAAGCAAAAGAAGTGCTTGCTCGTTTCCGTCTATCACGCGAAGTGGTTGAAAAAACTCTCGAAGATTTTAAAGCTTCAGGTGGTCCAGACGTCGAGTCTCCAAAGAAGGCACGCGCACTTTCAAAATACACTCGCTCGCTCACAAAGCTTGCCCGTGAAGACAAGCTCGACCCAGTCATCGGACGCGACACTGAAATCATGCGTATCATGCAGATTCTCTCACGCCGTACAAAAAACAACCCAATTCTCATTGGAGAAGCAGGAACAGGAAAAACTGCAGTAGTCGAAGGACTTGCAAACCGTATTGCAAAAGGAGATGTTTCTGAATCTTTGAAAGAAAAAGATATTGTGTCTCTCGACCTCGGAGCATTGCTTGCGGGAACAAAATACCGTGGAGAATTTGAAGAGCGCCTCAAGACACTCATGAAAGAAGTCGAAAAAGCAGAAGGAAAAATCGTTCTCTTTATCGACGAGATTCACACTATTGTCGGAGCTGGAGCTTCAGAAGGATCACTTGATGCTTCAAATATGCTTAAGCCTGCACTTGCTCGCGGAGAAATGCGCGCAATTGGTGCAACGACTCTCAAGGAGTACCAGAAACATATTGAAAAAGACCCAGCACTCGCTCGTCGTTTCCAGCCTGTGTTCATCGATGAACCATCACAAGAAGATGCGATTGCAATCTTGCGTGGACTGAAAGAAAAGTACGAGGTATATCACGGAGTCCGAATTACTGACGACGCAATTGTCGCTGCCGTAAATCTCTCTACTCGCTATATCACAAACCGATTCCTTCCAGACAAGGCAGTGGACTTGGTAGATGAAGCTGCATCTGCGCTTCGTATTGCGCTTGAAAACAAACCACCAATTCTTGAAGATGCGCATCGTAAAATAATGCGTCTTGAAGTTGAGCGTGAGGCACTCAAAAAAGAAGTTGAGCTCGGAACATTTGCAACACCAGCAGATAGTAAGGAGACGAAACAGCGTATCAAAGATATCGACAAAGAAATTGCAAACCTTCGTGAAGTCACAAAGGAAATTGAAATGAAATGGCAGAACGAGAAAGCACTCGTTTCAGAAATTCGTGCAATCAAAAAAGACCTTGAAGCGCTTCGTATCGAGGCCGATAACGCAGAGCTTCGTGTCGACCTTACTCGCGCAGCGGAAATTCGCTACGGTAGTATTCCAGCACTCAATAAAGAGCTTGACCTGAAACTTACTCGTCTCAAGAAACTTCAGAAGTCTCGCCGAATGCTCAAAGAAGAAATCACTGCAGAGGATATAGCAGAAGTTGTTGCACGTTGGACTGGTATTCCACTTACTCGCATGATGGAAGAGGAGCGCAAAAAACTTCAGCGAATGGAAGACGAACTTCGCAAGCGCGTAGTAGGACAAGAAGAGGCCATTACTCGCGTTGCAGACGTCGTACGTCGCTCACGTGCGGGAATCAGTGACCCAAATCGCCCAATAGGCTCATTCATTTTCCTTGGTCCGACTGGAGTTGGAAAAACTGAGCTTACAAAGGCCCTTGCCGACTTCATGTTCAATGACGACCGTGCCCTCATTCGCGTAGACATGAGTGAATACATGGAGCGTCACAGTATTTCAAAGCTCATTGGCTCGCCACCAGGATATGTTGGTCATGACGAAAGTGGATATCTTACGGAAGCAGTTCGTCACCGCCCGTACGCAGTCGTTCTCTTTGATGAGATTGAAAAGGCACACCCCGAAGTATTTAACATGCTTCTACAGGTACTCGACGACGGACGTCTTACTGACGCCAAAGGCCGTGTTGTGAACTTCAAGAATACAATCATAATCATGACAAGTAACATTGGCTCTCAGTACATTGAGAAGATGGAGTCGATTGGATTTTCAAATACTGCAACTGTTTCAGAGTACGCGAACGTAAAAGACCGTGTTCTTGAAGCACTCAAGGAAAGTTTCCGTCCTGAGTTTTTGAACCGTATCGATGAAATAGTACTGTTTGATGTACTTTCTAAAGAATCAATTCGTCAGATTGTTACGCTTCGTACAAAGGTTGTCTCAACGCGCTTGGCTGGAAAGGGAATTGCACTCGATATTTCAGATGAGGCACTCGACTTTATGGCCGAAAAGGGACACGATCCGCACTACGGAGCACGTCCACTGAACCGCTTGATTCAAACAAAAATTCTCAACCCTATTGCCTCATTCATTATTAGCAACGGCGTTGGAAAGGGAGATGCAGTCCGCGTAACGGTTAAAAATGGCGAGCTTGTTATTGAAGCGAAGAAAAGTATTAAGAAAACAAAAAGCACCGTTGTTACCCGAGTGAAAAAGACTGCATAATTGTAAAAGCATAATAAAAACCCAACTCTTGACAGTTGGGTTTTTATTATGCTTTATTATCGAATAGATTCATTCTTTTAAACTTAAAACAAACTACATGAAAAAAACAGCATTTACAGTTTTAGCTTTTCTGGTAATCATACTCACTGCCTGCGACAACCAACCCAGCTCGCCGCATAGAAAACCTCTTAATGGTTCCATTGAGATGGATACAATTAGTTTTGACTCGGTCTGGAGTTTTGTCGAAGAACATGGTTACGATCTTTCTTACAGAAACTTCTGGGACGATAGTGTCACCGAAAGAGAGTTTTCTTTTCAAGATTCTTCTGGTGTTGCTTGGAGAATTTTAACTCTAAGGAACTATCCGGTGCGTAGAAAGCCTGGAGTGCGCTCGAAAATCTTGATATATCGATACACTGGTGATTTCACCCGGAGTTTCGATTTGACCAGTCATTGTTGTGTTTTGGATATACATGATTCCGTACATCGTGCTCCACAAGCCGTGGTTTTGTTTGCACGGCAGTATAGGTCAAATCGTAGTTAAAATTCTACTCAAGAAAGTATATAAAAACCGCATCTAAATTCGATGCGGTTTTTGTTTTGGTGCGCCGGGAAGGATTTGAACCTTCGTAGCCCGAAGGCGACAGATTTACAGTCTGTTGTAATTGACCACTCTACCACCGACGCATATAGGGGAACTTCTCTAGTATACACAATTTATACTTTCTTTCAATTGTCTCCAGATATTGGTATAACTACAGGAGTCATATATATGAAAATCCCTCCCAACTCACCACTAAGCTATATCGAACTCTCGGCAAGTAATCTTGTGCATAATATTAGTACAATTCGAGCCGTTCTTGCCAAAGAGGTGAAGGTCGCTTTTGCAATTAAAGGCAACGCGTACGGTCATGGTCAAAATCAGATTGCGAAAATCGCCGAGCCACACGTCGACTACTTCATGGTAAACAGTCTCGAAGAGTTGCGACTCTTGCGTACCATCTCAAAAAAGCCAACATTTCTTCTCGGATATGTTTCAGAGGTCAATATTTCTGAGGCGCTGTCTCTCGGTTGTATTCTTGGAATATTTTCAGTTGAACAGTTTTCTCGCGTGCAAAAATATGCAAAGAAAATGAACATAGTGCAGGAGGTTCATATTGCCTGTGATGCTCTACTCGGACGTGAAGGCTTTCTAGAGAAAGAACTTCCTGCCGTTTTAATCTTGGCGAAAAAATCAAAAAATGTTCGTATTACTGGTATGTATGCACACTTTGCAAACATTGAAGATACGAATAATTTTACTCATGCAGAGCGACAAATTTCCGCGTATGCTCGGATGCGAGAAATCGCCAGCGAATATGGATACGGAGATATTATGACGCATATTTCTGCGACGAGTGGAGTACTTGCGTATGAATCAAACAATTCAATCAATCCGCTTGTTCGTGTTGGGATTGGAGCATATGGACTGTGGCCGAGTGATCACTTGGAATATCAAAACCGCAAGAAGATTACATTTAAGCCCGTTCTTTCGTGGAAGACTCATGTTGCTCAGGTAAAGACATTGCCAGCCGGCAGAACTATTGGCTATGGTCTCACGTATATGACTCACAAGGCAACAAAAATTGCTCTGGTGCCACAAGGATACGCCGATGGATATCCTCGCCTTCTTTCAAACACTGGGCATGTCCTCATTGGCGGTAAAAAGTGCCCAATTCGTGGACGAGTCTCAATGAACATGTTTGTTGTCGATGTTTCAAAACTCGCCAAGGTCGCAGAAGGTGACGAGGTCGTACTTCTCGGTACTCAAGGCAAGGCACACATATCGGCAGAAGAGCTCGGAGTACTCTCAGGAACCATTAATTATGAAGCTGTAACCAGGATTAACCCGTTACTTCCGAGGATTATTATGTAGTCCACTGACCTCCTTGTTATTTTCCCTCAACTATGCTATTGTTTCTTGGTATCGAAATTACAGCTGTACGCTGACAGCCAAACCTAAAAACAGCCCCATCCATGTCTCAAGATAAACTCATCAAACTAGCTTGTACTTCATGCAAACGCATCAACTACTGGTCACGCAAGAACAAGAAGCTCGTCACTCGAAAGATTGAGCTTAATAAGTATTGTAAGTGGTGCAAAGTGCAGAAAAAGCACAAGGAAGTCAAGAAATAATATATATTTCTGCAAAAGCCCCGCTCGGGGCTTTTGTTTTGTCTAAATTAGATTTTTCTGGGGGTTTCTGGTATCCTACAGACGTACGATTCTCGTACGGGCCTATAGTTCAGCGGTAGAATTCTCGTCTCCAAAACGAGCGACCGAGGTTCGAATCCTCGTGGGCCCGCAAATACGGTATACTATAGGAGTTTAGAAATATTTTAACTCTTAATTGGTACACTATTCTTATGCACACGCGTTACGCAATTGCACGACCACAGGTCATGGTATTAGATTCTCGTTCAGGGGTTGGGTATTCACGCACAAAGCGTCAGTATACGCCGATTCCGTCGAGACAGTATTTTGTTCACGATGCTCCTCGTACTGATTCAGTCCGAGAGAAGCTCTCCCGTAGCGGAGTTTCGGCGCTCAGTACCCCTGAGCTCCTCTCTCTTGTTATGGCTGGTGGAGTAGATGACGCCGAAGCTTTGGCTGTTGCTCATCGTGTTAGTCGCGACTATGGTGAAAAAACGCTTGCGAAAGCGTTTAAAGCCGAGACTGCTGCCGATGAACTTTCTGTCCCACTCCCGAAGGCAGTGCAAATCGTTGCGTGTGCAGAGCTCGGACGTCGTTTCTATGAAAAGAACACGTCTTCTGCTCCGGTTATTCGCTGTGCTGATGATGTGTATGCATATGTAAAAGATATGCACGATTTACCAAAAGAGCATTTACGTGGACTCTATTTAAATGCGCACTACAAAGTCATTCATACTGAGACGATTTCAATCGGTACGATCGACAGTAGTATTATTCATCCACGTGAAGTATTTCGCCCAGCTCTCGAGTACTCTGCTGTTGCAGTAGTGCTCGTACACAATCATCCATCTGGAGAAACAACTCCAAGTGATGCGGATATTCGCATTACCAATCAACTCATTTCTGCAGGAAGACTTCTTGGAGTAGAACTTGTTGACCATATTATTGTCACGAAAGACACCTTCGCAAGTATTTCCGCAGACTATTCAGAGTAGTATCTATGTATACAAAATCAGTGCCGTCTGACGCATTCTTGGCCCAGTGTGGCTTGTTTATTCGCCCTGCCTTGTACGTCCGTGAATCATTTCCAGAAGGGAATGACCTACTCGAACAATACCTCAAAGACGCCCGAAATATTTTCCGAACTGAGTGCGATATGTTGCTCCATACAGAACGAGCATTTACAGAGTCTGATGGGAAGAGTCTTTCCTCCATGTTAAAGCTTCTAATCGACGCTCGTAAGACATGGCAAGAAGAGCACGACCGGACGAGTAAAAAACAGTCCTAGGCTCGTAGGTGCTTCTTTGCAAGAGAAGTCGCTTTGGAAAGAGTGGCTTTTTTTGTTGGGTCCAGCCAGATAATATTCTTATTTCGCTTAAACCATGTACGTTGGCGTTTTACATATTGCCAGGTAGCAGAATAGAGGTCTGTGATCATTTGCTCCTTGGAGATGTTCTTTTTTAGATAGTCAGCGACAAACCTGTACTCAAGTCCAAAAGAATATAGGCGTTTCCAGGAAAGCCCTGCTTCGTGTAGGCCAGAAACTTCTTTAATCATTCCTTGGCGAATGCGGGCAAGAAGGCGAGCGTGGATGCGCTCTTTCAGATTATCGTCTTTTGTGTCGAGTCCAATATACAGCACGTTCCATTGTGGGTCGGTAAAAACTTTTGGAACAGATCCGAGCACTGTCGCTATTTCAATCGCACGAACAAGTCGCACCGGATTTTGAACATCAACAGTCTCTGCACGCTCGGAGTCTAGGGTGAGCAGGCGAGCAAGGAGTTGTTCTTTCGAAAGCACGGATAGTTCTTTGCGGAGTTCTGTATTGGGCGGAACTTCAGGAAGCGCATTTCCTTGCACGAGAGTATCTATGTAGAAACCAGTGCCTCCGCAAACTATCGGTACTTTGCCTCGCTTTGAAATATCTTTTGCAATTCGCTGTGCTTTTTTTACAAACTGTGCAACGGAAAACTGTCGCTTTGGGTCGGCGATGTCGAGCATGTAGTGAGGGACTCCGGCCATTTCTTTTTTTGTTACTTTGCCAGTTCCAAGGTCCATTCCTCTGTACACCTGACGAGAATCTGCGGAGATTATTTCACCGCCAATAGCTTTGGCGATTTCAACTGCGAGTGCACTTTTACCTGATGCGGTTGGTCCGCAGATGACAATCATTTTTGGGAGATTCATGTGTGATTGATACTAGCAAATTATTAGCAAACTTTGAAGTTGGTCGTAATAGAAAAACTCAAAGCATTACTGCCTTGAGTTTTTCCTGTTCCTCTGTCTTGCGACAGAGTCGGGCCGAAGCCATTTGTACTTGTAGTATATCAAACAAAAATACACTGAGTCAAACAATGTGCCGGAGAAGGGACTTGAACCCTTAAGCCTTACGGCATGCGATTTTGAGTCGCACGTGTATACCATTCCACCACTCCGGCAGGTACTCGGCCATTCTACACGAAACCAACATGTTTTTCCATACCCCCAGTTTCCGACTTTCTGCTTCATGCTTTATACTTACTCCATGGCAGATTTTTATTCCAACTCTATTTTCTGGGTCGAGGTCGACAAGATTCGTCCGAACCCATGGCAACCACGTCGAGAATTTGAAGAAGGTCCACTTCGTGACCTCTCAGAGTCCATCCGTCAGTATGGTGTGATGCAACCGCTTACAGTGAGCCGTGTTGAACGCGAGAAACCTGAAGGTGGTATCGCAGTTGAGTACGAACTCATCGCAGGAGAGCGTCGACTTCGTGCCTCAAAACTCGCCGGTCTCTCGCAAGTTCCTGTCCTCATTCGTCAGGGTGATACATCTCAGGAAAAACTTGAGCTGGCAATCATTGAGAACCTTCAGCGTGCGGATCTCAATCCAGTAGAACGTGCGCAGGCATTTGCTCGACTCGCTGCAGAGTTCAAACTTCAGCATGCAGATATTGGAAAGAAAATGGGACGTTCTCGTGAATACGTTTCAAACACACTTCGCATTCTTGCGCTCCCAGAAGAAATGCTCTCTGCTCTTGCAAGTGGAAAGATAACCGAAGGACATACGCGTCCATTGCTCATGCTTTCAGATAGACCAGAAGAGCAGATGGTGTTGTTTAAAGAAATTACGAGCAAGAAAGTGACTGTGCGAGAGGCGGAGCGCGCGGCACGAAATATCGCAGTTGAACGCGCCCGACGCGCTCCGCGACAGACAGACCCGATTCTCGCAGAAATCGAAGCATCGCTTCAGAAAATGCTCGGTCAGCGAGTACAGGTAGAGCAAGATGCAATCGGTGGGCGAGTGACGATTAGTTTCCTTACTCCAGAAGAACTTCGTTCAATCATTTCACACCTTCAGCCCTCAAGTACTGTACCCGAGGTTGCATCTCAGCCTGTCGTGGATGTTTCTGTATATGAAAATACGCCATACGCGCCAGAGCCTGCTATAGTTTCCGAGCCAGTCTCAATACCCGAACCGGTATTTATGCAAGAACCTGTTTTTGTTACGGAGCAGATTTCTGTACCAGAACCTGAACCGATGATTATTTCCGAGGTAGCTATGGTTCCTGAACCAGTTTTTACCCCTGAGCAAGTGTCTGTGCCTGAGCCTGTCCTGGTCATGATGACTGAGGACGTAAGTGTTCCTGAACCAGTTGTTCCTGACTTTACTCCAGCACCTGCCCCAAGTCCTGTTCCTGAGCCGATGTTTGTCGCAACGATTGCTATACCGACAACTCCGACTGTAACACCGTCGCTGATGCAAGAACAAGACGATTCAGACCTATATAGTTTTAGTTTGTAAGAAACAAAAGAACCGCTCCGGCGGTTTTTTTGTTTGACTTTATTTGGTTTTGTGATATAAATGCGACAACATTCATTGTTCATCTAAAACAAAATAAACATGCAGATTCAAAAACAACAAAAAGTAGTGACACAAAGACTAAGTGTCCAAGAGTTGCAGAGTAATGCCACTAAAGAAATTGGTCGGATTATTTCGGAGACACTTAAAGAGTTTGACCCGGAGATAGTTCGCTCGTTAAACCTGAGTACGTATGCGTTAAGTAGTATTGTTGAAAATTCTAATTTTAAGGATGCAGTTAACGCAAGTATCCTCAGGGTGGTTAAAGAATATGCAGTCGAAAATAGATTGCTTCGGCGTATATGGAATCCGGTTCAGTTCCGTGTTTCTGAAAGCGACATTGAGGACTCTTCTTTAGTCGCTCAGAAATTACGCGAGGCACTCCCGCCTGGTCTGTATGAAATAACATACCTTGAACCTAAGTATGAATCAGCAACATACGGTGATTCGTTGAAGTATCTTAGAAAAAGTGGAGCACTGTTTCTGGGCATTGATTTACTCAGAATATTGCAAGACAACCCAGAATGGGTAAAAGATGATACCCGTGCGATAACCGTGATTGATGATGAGAGTTCTCATTACCTCTTGAAAGGAGAAATATATCCGAGTTCTGTGGAGAAAAACGGATTAAAGGATTACGATATTCTCGTCCATTTTGTAAAACTTTCGTAGTAAAATTGTAAGCACAATCTATCTAAAAATCCCCTTAGTACACAATGTACTAAGGGAATTTTTTTTATATTAAGAACGAAATTTTTTCGGAATAAATCGAGCGAGTATGCCACTTTCTTCATGCTCTTTCAGATAGGTACGAATATGTTTCTTTGCCATGTTCGTTTTTGCGTAATCGATCCAACGACTTTTTGGCTTGCTGTCTTTGCGTGTAATTATTTCAACGATATTTGATGAGTTGAGTGTGGTATCGAGTGCCACAAACTTTCCATTTATTCTTGCTCCGGAAGCTGTATTTCCAATATCGGTATGTACTGCGTATGCGAAGTCGATTACCGATGATCCATGAGGGAGGTCGAGGACATCTCCTTTTGGAGTAAAGACATACATGCGGTCGTTACAGAAATCGTTTTTTACATGTTCAAAAAACTTTGTTGGCTCAGGAGTTTCTTGGTCAAGATTTTTGAATTCATCTACCCATTTGAACTTCGCATCTTTTTCAGTACTTGCAGTATTCTCTTTATACGCAAAATGAGAGGCGATACCAAACTCTGCTCGAAGATGCATTGCCTGTGTACGAATCTGTACCTCGGCAATACCTCCATCTCCAGAAAAGACTGTCGTATGCAAAGATTGGTAGCCGTTGAGTTTAGGAAGGGCTATGTAGTCCTTTATACGCCCCGGCAGAGGCCTCCAGAGCGAATGAATGATTCCAAGTACTGCGTAGCACTCTTCGACGGTCTCTACGATGACTCGGAGGGCTACGAGGTCGTATACGGTATCAATAGTTGCTCCCTTCTTTTGTAATTTCTTCCAAAGACTATATTTATGCTTTACTCGATGGTCGAGGGCGTGAACAGTGATTGGGTGTTTTGCGAGTTCGGCAACTAGTTTTGAGTGAACGGTGTTTAGTGACGATTCAATTGTTTCTTTTCGCTCGTCGAGAATATTTGAAATCTTTTCGAATTCTTTCGGGTTGGCGTATGGAAACGCCGCGTCTTCTATCTCACCTTTGAGCATTCCGATTCCAAGACGGTCGGCAAGGGGAGCGTAGACTTGAATAGATTCGATTGCAATGCGTTCTTGTTTGTCTTTTCGAACATGCTCAAGCGTGCTGAGGTTGTGGAGGCGGTCGGCGAGTTTAATCATAAGCACTCGTGGGTCTTGAGCGAGTGCCATAAGGAAGCGACGAAGACTCTCCAGATTTCGTTCGCGTCCGCGATATTTTACATGGCCGAGTTTTGTAACTCCTTGTACCAGTGTGCAAATTTCTGCTCCAAACTCGCGTGTAATGTCTTCGTCGGTAACAGGCGTGTCTTCTATTGTGTCATGCAAAAAACCTGCAGCGATTGTCGGTACTGACATTTGATATCGAGCGAGATTAAGAGCCGTTGCGAACACATGGGTGAAGTATGGCTCACCACTTTTGCGAGCTTGTCCGTCATGAGCTTTGAGTGCATAGGTATATGCTTTCTCGAGAAGATTTTTCTCTTCTGTTGAAATGTCTTGCAATTGATTGAAAATCTCGTTGATATCGCAGGTGTGCATATATTACTTCTTTTCTATCTTATGTGGATTATGATTCGGACAGGTTTTGTCTGAACAGCGCTCTGGGATAGTTTTTGTACCTTCCATCATGAGTGCTCCGCACAGTGAACACAAGTTTCCTGTCGGCTTTGCCTTAATTGCATTTTTACAGTCTGGGTAGTTTGAACACGAGTAGAAGATTCCGAAACGTCCACGGCGTTCCATCATCTCGCCCTTCTTACACATTGGACACTGCACTCCAGTCATTTTTTTCTTTTTCTCTTCTTCGTCTTCTTTTATGAACTTACATTTTGGATATCGAGAGCAAGAGACAAAGATTCCAAATTTACCTTCTCGTGTAACGAGTTTTCCGCCGTGCTTCTCAAAACACAACGGGCAGTTTTCGCCAGTTTCCTGAGGTCCCTGCATTTCAGAGCCATCGAGTTTACGAGCTCCGTCACAGTCCGGATATTTTGAACATGAGAAAAACTTTCCATTACGAGAGAGTTTGTAAATCATCGATGCCTTACATTTTGGACAAAGTATATCCTCAGGTGCAGGTCCAAGGTCGGTAGCTTTTGCGAGTTTGTCTTTAATTTTTACTTCTTTAAGAAACGGAGTATAAAACTCAGAGAGTACTTTTGCATACTCTCGGTCGCCGTTTGCAATATCGTCGAGCTTGTCTTCCATCTCTGCGGTAAAGGTATCAGAAATATATTCTCCAAAGTTCGATTCGAGGAAAGAAGACACAACGTCTCCGGTGTCTGTAGGGTAGAGCGTACGTCCTTGTTTCGTGACATATCCACGTTCTTCGAGTGTACTCATGATTGAAGCGTACGTAGATGGTCGTCCGATTCCACGTTCTTCAAGTGCTTTCACAAGTGCCGCTTCACTGTATCTATTTGGTGGTTCAGTTGCCTTCTCAGTGCTTGTAAGATCCAGAAGAGTTATTTTTTCTCCAGCAGTAACTTTTGGAAGTTCAACATCTTCTCCGCGAGCATCTTCATCTACGCGTAGCCATCCAGGGAAAAGAACACGAGAGCCGTTTGCTGTGAACTCTGGAATATCTTCATGTCCTGAAACTGTTGCAACAATTTTTGTTTTTAAAAGTTGTGCATCGGTCATCTGACTTGAAACAGTGCGCTCCCAAATGAGTTTGTAGAGCCCCTTCTGTTCGTCGTTCATTCCTACGGAAGATTTCTCAACGTGAGTTGGACGTATAGCCTCATGGGCTTCTTGTGCATTCTTTGATTTAGTTTTGTACGTATGTGCCTCTGCATATTCCTTTCCATACTTTTTTTCAACGAGCGCGAGAATCTGAGACTGCGCAACTGCCGAGAGATTTGTACTGTCAGTACGCATGTAAGTAATATGTCCGGCTTCGTACAATTTTTGCGCCACCTGCATTGTGCGCTTTGGTGAAAAACCAAGACGTGTGCTGGCTGTTTGCTGGAGTGATGACGTTGTAAACGGAGCACGAGCTGAGCGCTTTTGCTGGGATTCTTTTACGTCTGCAACTGTCCACGGATTTGCTTTTCCAACGGAAAGAATCTTCTCGACAACCTTTTCGTCACGAGGCTCCTCTGTGCACCCTAAACGAATCTGTACTTTGCCTGCAGTCTCAAAAAGCCCTTCGAGGGTCCAGTATGTCTCTGGAACAAAGGCGCGAATTTCTCGCTCGCGTTCCATGAGGATGCGAAGCGCGGGGGACTGAACGCGTCCAGCCGAGAGGCCGTAGCGTACTTTTTTCCAGATGATTCCAGAGAGGTCGTATCCAACAAGTCGGTCGAGAACACGGCGTGCTTCCTGTGCTTTTACTAGTTTTTCGTCTATTTCACGTGGTTCTTTGAGCGCTTCTTCGACTGCCGCTTTCGTGATTTCATGAAAGGCTGCACGACGGATAGGTGCTTTGACTTTCTTGTCAGCTTTGAGGAGTTCTTTGAGGTGCCATGAAATAGCCTCTCCTTCGCGGTCCGGGTCGGTCGCAAGAACAATTTCTTTTGCAGTGTGTGCAAGCTCGGCAAGCTCTCGTACTACCTTTTCTTTTCCTCGAGAGATTTCATAATGAGGAACGAATCCGGCAGGGATATCTATGGCTTTCTTGTTTGATTTTGGAAGGTCGCGAATATGTCCGACTGAGGCACGCACGGTGTATGCACCATCGAGATATTTTTCGATAGTCTTGGCTTTTGATGGAGATTCAACAATGAGTAATTTCATATCTATCTGCTAATTAGTAGCATTGAAAGTTTTTTTTGGCAAATCGAAGCCGTCGATTTCAAGTGCCGTGAGGGCGACGATGCACTCAGATATCGTACCAGAAAAAAGTGAATATATTTCTTCCAATGATTTATTTTGTGCAACAAGTTCCAGAATTTCTTTTTGCTGAGGAGAGAGTGTGTCCGTGTTTTTTTCTTGCACTTCACTTTTTTCAATTCCGAATATTTCACGAATATCATCACCACATGTAATTGGCGTTGCTCCTTGGCGAATCAGGTTGTTGGTTTCTTTTGCAAACGGTGTTGTGATTTCTCCAGGAACTGCGAGAACATCTCGGTTGTAGTCGAGTGCCATACGAGCAGTAATGAGTGTGCCAGATTTTTCTGTTGCCTCGACGACGAGCACTGCATGAGCAATCCCAGCCATGAGACGGTTTCGTCTTGGAAAGCCCCATGGAGTTGCCCTGAACTTTTTCGGAAACTCAGAAATCAAAGCACCTCCGTTTTGAAGTATACGCTCGGCGAGGGCAAAGTTGCTGGCAGGGTACAGTACGCTCGCATCTAACCCCGACCCAGGAAAGGCGATAGTGGACAACCCGACTGCGAGCGCCGTCTCGTGAGCAACGGTGTCTATTCCAAGCGCTAATCCCGACACTATATATATGTCTGTACCGGCAAGCTCTGAAATTATTTTCCGACAGGCTTCTTGTGCATAGACACTATGATTGCGCGACCCTACGGCGACAAGGTATTTTCCGTCTTTTCGAGGTACTTTTCCAACACAAAAGAGCTTTTTGGGCGGGTGAGGGATTTCTGCCAGTTGTTTTGGTAAATCGCACAGTGGTATTTCAATACTATCCATATATGGTAGTATATATTTACCGTGTTATTAAAAATCTAAACTCTCACTATGCTCGACATTAAATTCATTCGTGACAATCAGGACGTTGTTCGTGAAGCTATACGCCGAAAGGCCGTATCGCTTGATTTGAACGAACTTATTGCGCTCGATGACCGCCGTCGTGAAGTGCAGAGTTCTGCTGAAACTATCCGCGCCGAACAGAAGCGCATCTCCGACAAGGTACAATCTGCAACTCCCGAAGAGCGCGAGGCTCTTTTGGCTGAGATTCGACCACTCAAAGAACAGTACGGAATAAAAGAAGAAGAACTCAAGGAAATAATGGTGAAGTGGCGCGAACTCATGCTCTCTGTACCAAACGTTCCTGACATGACTGTTCCAGACGGAGCCAGTGATGAAGACAATCAAGAAATTCGTACATGGGGAGAGAAACCACAATTTTCTTTTACTCCAAAAGATCATGTTGCTCTTTGCGAGCTTCATGACCTTGCCGACTTTGAGCGTGGTTCAAAAGTAGCAGGCTTCCGTGGTTACTTTATGAAAAACGAAGGAGCTCAGCTCTTCTTTGCACTCTGGCAGTTTACTCTCAACTATTTCATCGAGCAGGGATATACTCCGATGATTGTTCCATCACTCGTAAAGCGCGAGACACTCTTTGGTACAGGATATCTTCCACAAGGTGAGGAGGATTTGTACAAAACTCAGGACGACGACTTTCTAGCAGGTACTGCCGAGGTCGCAACAATGAGCTATTACTCAGGAGAAATTTTGACAAAAGCCGATCTCCCGAAAAAGTTCATTGCCTTTTCTCCATGCTTCCGTCGTGAAGCGGGAGCCCATGGAAAAGATGTAAAAGGAATCATTCGCGTGCATGAGTTCTTTAAGCTCGAACAGGTTCTTTTGTCTGAGGCCAATCACGAAACATCAGTACGCCTTCATGAAGAAATTACTGCACATGTCGAAAATCTCATGCAGGCACTCAAGCTCCCATACCATGTCGTTGTAAACTGTACTGGCGACCTTGGGCTCGGACAGGTAAAGAAATATGACATCGAGGCGTGGATGCCGTCACAGGAAAAATACCGTGAGACACATTCTTCTTCTTACTTCCATGATTTCCAGACACGCCGATTGAATATTCGCTATCGTGACGACGACGGAACACTTCGCTACGTTCACTCACTCAATAACACTGCCTGTGCAACAAGCCGTCTCCCAGCTGCGATTTTGGAAAACTACCAAGAAGCCGATGGACGTATTCGTATTCCAGATGTTTTGAGACCATACATGGGCGGGAAAGAATATATTGGATAATCTGAGCGTAGCTCATTCATGGCATCAGCACCTTCACTTAAAAAACAAATCCACGAGTCAGCAGAAATGCAAAAGCTACGCAAGAAGCGTATGCGTGTTCGTCGTCGCATCACAATAATTGTGAGCGTTTGTACTGTAGTTTTTTTAACAGGACTTGTATTTGCTTCTCGCATTGAAAAGATTCGTATCCGTGAAGTCACTGTCTCCGGAAATCAAATCATCGACACTGAAGACGTTGTCTCTATAGTCCAAGCAAATATTTCTGGAATGTACGCATATGTCATCCCGCGCAATAACGCCTTCTTGTATCCAAAAAAATCAATCGAGCGCGAGTTGGTAAACACATTTCCACGATTCAACTACATCTCTGTTTCTCTTGAAGGAACGAAGGGGATTTCGGTTACCGTTGAAGAAGAACGAGGAACGGCACTGTGGTGTGGAAGCGATGGATCAAATATTGCCGACGGAGACCAGTGTTATTTTACTGATACTGCCGGAGTTGTCATAGACAAAGCGCCATACTATTCTGGAAACGTATATTACCGCTTCTATGGAGGCGAAGTAAATATAGAGCAATCAATACTCGGTCAGAGTTTTTTGCCAAGTGAGACATATTCAAAAATAATGGAATTTGCCGACGGAGTTGAAGAACTCGGACTTCCAATCTACGCGATTCGTGTCGACCAAGAAGGTGAGTACGTCTTTCTTTTAGACCTCGGAGGTTCTCGTCACGCTCCATTTCGCTTTCGCTCGAATGCAGATTTTCCTGTATTGCTTGCAAACCTCTCTACTGCACTCGAACGCTCAGACCTTCGCTCTCGGCTTGCCAAAGAGGGGGCATTTCTGCAATACTTCGACCTACGATTTAGTAATAAAGTGTATTATAAGTTCTCGACACCAAGTGCGACTGTAACGCCTAAAGAATAAATGAAAAACTTTTGGAAAGAATTAAAGAAACCGTTTTTTGTACTAGCGCCAATGGCCGATGTCACTGACGCTTCTTTTCGTCGTATTATTGCAAAATATTCTCGTCATGGAGAGGAGGGAGGAGGCCCCGATGTCTTTTGGACTGAGTTCGTTGCCGCCGACGGATTGATGAGTCGCGGAGTAGAGGCGCTCAAATATGACCTCATGTACACGGAAGGCGAGCGACCAATAGTGGCGCAACTCTTTGGGTCTAATCCTGAGAAAATGGAAGGCGCGGCGCGACTGTGTGCCGAGCTTGGGTTCGATGGGATTGATATAAACATGGGATGCCCAGACAAGTCTATTGAAAAACAAGGAGCTGGAGCGTGTATGATTAAACACCCAGAGGTTGCTCGGGAAATAATTCGTGCTGCAAAACGTGGAGCGCCAAACTTGCCGATTTCTGTGAAGACTCGTATTGGCTACAACACAAATGAAATAGATACGTGGATCCCACAACTGCTTGCAGAAGATATTGCAGCGCTCACTATCCATGCCCGCACTCGAAAAGAAATGTCGAAAGTTCCAGCGCGATGGGAGCATGTAAAAGAAGTTGTAGAGATTCGCAATAAACTTGGAAAAGATACACTGATACTCGGAAACGGAGATGTTCTTGATATTGCTGACGCCAAGAAGAAAGTAGCAGAAACAGGATGTGATGGAGTCATGCTCGGGCGTGCTATTTTCGGCAATCCATGGCTCTTTGATCAAAACAAAGGGGAAGTCTCGACAGAAGAAAAACTGCGCGTATTGGTGGAGCACACTCAGCTCTACGAAGAACTTCTCGGGCAGATTAAAAGTTTCTCAATCATGAAGAAACATTACAAGGCATATGTAAACGGATTCCCCGAAGCCAAAGAACTGCGTGAGAAACTCATGCTCTGTGAGAATGCAGCAGAGGTGGAGAGTATTGTGGAGGCGTTTTTGACAAAGTAGCCAGATATCTATAGGATGCCGATAAACAAAAACGGTGTTCTATGAAAAAGATACAGGCACAAGATGTAATCGACATTACTGCTGTTATTGAGAATGGATGGGTGTTTGACTCCTCTCGATATCACAATTTCCCTAAAGATAGTAACTCGCAATTACTATATAGCATTCGGCATATTTTACTGCATCAAGTAAAAACATTACCTCACCTTGACGCATTCATTACTTGCGTGGACGAAGGAAAAGACAAGTGTTCCGAATTTCCAAGCGACGCAATGGTCTTAGCTAAAAGTGTAATGAACAGCTTGAGACTCCTTACGATACTTGGTTATGGGGAGAACACGTTGCAGGCCGATAAATCCGTACGCTTCGCCCCTCTTGATTACAAGAAAGAAATGATACGTTTACTCGGATTGCTAGCTAATACTTGTGAAAGATATGATCATAGTAGTAGAAACCCCGATTTACTTTCACTGCACAAAATTGCACTTGAAATATGGTATCAACAGGTTTCACTGTTCTATTGGGAAAAGCTACCTTGGGATTTTGCCAAGATTTGCACTCTTGTCAGAAGTATTTTTGCTCAACATACAAATGTTTTTATGTAAGGTAAGAGCGTACAGAACACATTCTGTACGCTCTTTTTTTCTGCTATACTCTCACTATCTATGGAACACACAGCCCTCTACCGCAAATATCGCCCAGAAGCCCTTACTGACCTCATCGGCCAAGACCATATCGTCGCCTCAATCTCTGGCGCCTTAAAAAACGACAAAGTAGCACACGCATATTTGCTCTCTGGAAGCAGAGGGACAGGAAAGACAACCACTGCCCGTATTCTTGCAAAAGCACTCGGAACGAGTGCTACGGATATCTATGAGATAGATGCGGCGAGTCATACAGGTGTAGATAACATTCGTGAGATTCGTGAAAATGTTGGATCGCTTCCGTTTGATTCAAAGTACAAAGTGTACATCATTGACGAAGTGCATATGCTCTCTAAGGGAGCGTTCAATGCGCTTTTGAAAACACTCGAAGAGCCACCTGCTCATGCCGTCTTTATTCTCGCAACAACGGAACTAGAGAAAGTTCCAGAGACTATAGTCTCCCGCTGTCAGACGTTTGTATTTCGTCGTCCAAGCGAGGCCGTGCTTCGCGAGCTTATCACTGTCACTGCAAAAAAAGAAAAGGTAGCACTCGGAGCTGGAGTTGCTGATTTGATGGCCCTCCTTGCAAACGGCTCTTTCCGTGATGCTCTTGGAACGCTTCAGAAAGTCATGACGGTAGCAGAAGGGAAGATTGAACTCTCCGATGTCGAGCGTATTACAGGAGCGCCTTCTTTGGTGTTGGTGAGAGATTTGATTGAGGCAGTAGCACGCGGAGCGCTTTCTGAAGCGCTCCGCGTCTGCGAACGCGCCCGCGAAGACAACCTCTCTACTCGCACTCTCCTCGACCTCGTCCTCCACACATTCCGCCGAATTCTTTTGGTGAAAGTTTCGCCAAACGTTGCAAAGAGTGAAATGGAAGGACTTTCGGCTGAAGAGCAAGAGTTCATCACTCGCATGGCAAAGACAGAGTCGCTTCACCTCAATTCTCAGTCGCTTATTACGCTCCTGGACGCCGTATCGCAGAGTAAGTATGCGGTTATAGAATCCCTTCCGCTTGAGCTTGCGCTGATGAAGATTTTAGGGAAGCAGGAGTAGGTGAACGAGCGTTCACAAATTAAAACTATCATGCTACCATATATACATGGTCAGCAATCATGCGAAAAAAGAATTAGCTGTTTCTCTCAGGAAAGAAGGGAAGACATATTCTGAAATTCTTAGAGCTGTTCCTGTTGCAAAATCTACACTCTCGCTATGGCTTCGTGCTGTAGGTCTTTCGAATAGACAAAAACAGAAAATAACTCAAGCACGGATACTTTCTGGTTTGCGTGGAGCACAAAAAAGACACAAACAAAAAATATCCACACAAGATCAGTTACACACCCAGGCACTATCAGAAATAAAAAGCATCTCTAGTGCAGAACTATTCTACATAGGAGTCACTTTATATTGGGCAGAAGGGAATAAAGAGAGAATCGGCCAACCTGGCTCTCAGTTAATGTTTTCGAATATGGATCCAAAGATGATAGCGGTATTTTTGCAGTGGCTTATTGCTTCAGTACAGATTCGGTATGAAGATGTTTTCTATGAAATATATATTCACAAGAATCATATTCATCGAAAGGATGAAATACTCGCATATTGGAAGAAATGGACAGCTTTTTGCAAAAGCGATGATTTTCGGGTGTATACAAAGAATACAAATGTAGCCACAAATAGAAAGAACACAAGGGAAGAGACCTATTTTGGTATTTTGCGTATAAGGGTACGAAAAAGCTCTCACTATGTCCGAAAACTTGCGGGATGGGCCGATGGGATATATGATGCAGTAGTACCAGTGTAATTTAGGGAATCGTCTAATGGTAGGACAGAGACCTTTGAAGTCTTTAATTGGGGTTCGAATCCCTGTTCCCTAGCAAAACAGTATGAAAATAGACCTACAGATACATACAAATCATTCTGATGGGCATGAATCACCTAAAGAAATTATAACTCTCGCGAAAGAGGGTAAGCTCGATGTAATCGCAGTGACCGACCATGACATAGTTTCAGGTTTTCTTGAAACAAAGGAAGCTGGATCTAGTGAAAACATTATAGTTATTCCAGGGGTTGAGATTACTACAGGGTACCGTGGTCAACCGATTCATATATTAGGATATCAGATTGATATAGCGAATCCTGAACTCGTTAATTTTTTACAATCAGTAAATGATTATAGGCAGAAGCATTTCCTCTCCATGATTCCGCAGGTAAATACAAACCTCGCAGAAAATGGAATGCAAACTGTTAAAATAGAGGATTATAAAAACAAGTCACCAAAATACTATAGTATTCCTGGTATCGCATTGTTTCTCTATGAACAGAATATTGTTCAAGCACGAAATGATGGATTTGCTTATATTGGCGGAGTCGTAGATGTTGCCCCTACGATTGAACCTAAGGAAGCTTTTGAAATAATTCACAAGGCGGGAGGAAAAGCATTTTTAAGTCACCCTTTCGCACCTAAAATCTCTCTCAAAAATATTTCGGAAGATACGTTGGAACAAGAGAAAATCATTCTTGCATTTAAAGAATCGGGAATGGATGGTCTTGAGTGTTTTGGTACCGGACATACGCCAGAAGATGTGGAGTTTGCATTGATGCTTGCTGATAAACATAACCTGCTGATCTCTGCCGGCAGTGATTGGCATGGCTGTTTAGAGAAGACAGGAGAGACTATTAAGCAATGGTTGCCGTTTTACTTAAAAAAATTAGGGGACCTGGAAGTTCCTCAAGTAAGAATCAAGCAGATCCTTGGAGATCTTAATGTTGAAATGTAAATCATTACAACTATCTATGGTCTCTGTTAGTAGAACCAAATGGTTGCTCTCTATGAGTCATATAATTAAAACAAATCCTTCCTTAGTCCGCCCATCCCAAGATTACCTTAAGGGTGATACTTTGGATTTTATTAAACAGAACTTCGAGGCGGGGAATTTAGAGAAACTTCCACCTGCTCCGATTGTCAGGAAAGATGAGAATGGAGGATATATCGCCATCGATGGACATAATTTACTCGCGTTCTATTCTCTCAGAAACATGGAGTGTTATGTATGTGTAGCAGAGAGTAAAGACGACAAGATTGAGGGAGATTCT
The DNA here is from genome assembly GCA_943350045.1 of Candidatus Nomurabacteria bacterium. Classification (GTDB taxonomy): domain Bacteria; phylum Patescibacteriota; class Minisyncoccia; order Phycocordibacterales; family UBA9973; genus CAITQP01. Next base: position 66,219 of record CALQZW010000001.1, read on the forward strand.
GAAATGATTCAAAAAAGAAATACAGATTTGTTCGAAAAGTACGACTCTGCTCTCAACGAGGCTAATAGTTTAAAAGAGAAAGGGATTGTGACGATTAAGGATTTGTGTAATTCCGCAGGTCTGAGTTTAGAATTCCGTTAGAGTCTATTTGATATGGTGTATCCATGACTCAGCAGGATTTATTACATATCGCCACATCTCGATATCAAGAGGCAAAAATATTGCTCGAAAATGGAAAACCCGAGGGATCAATGTATCTTTGTGGATACGCCTTGGAGTTGATGCTCAAAAGACGAATACTGAAATTACTTGAGTGGGACGAATATCCAGATAGTGATAAAAGATACACTTCGTTTAAGATTCATGATCTGAATGTGTTACTTCGACTGGCTGGGCTAGAAAAGAAGATTAAAATAGATCCCGTTGTATACTTACATTGGCAGGTTGCATCACAAAACTGGAGTGTTAATATGCGTTATGAGAATACTGGAAACAGCTTGAGTGTAAATGCTCGTGACATGATTAGTGGGTCAAAGGTCGTTCTTAGTTATCTCAAAGACATATGAATGAAATCTTACAAAAAATGAATACGGTTTGTTCAGAACTAGACTCTACAGAAATGTTTGGAGAGATAGTGTTTTTGGGCATAATCGAACGAGATAATTTAGACGATGCGTGGGATATTGTCGTGGGAGGAAGTGGGGTAGTGAGAGAGAATCGCATGTCTGATATGGCGAAAATGATTGATGTATTGAGGAAGGTCCTTGAGAATGATCTTTCATTTGTTGCCCAAATCGTTCTTCTTGAATCTAATCAAGAGTTTGTTCTCGATATGGGTCTCTATCTAGAGAGAAATAATATCAACACTGGCGAGGTGAGAGATGCTCGTTTGCTCAGTACTCGCAACAAGATTAAACGAATGTATGTAATCAAGAATAACTTTAACAAAAATGTTCTTGATCAGTTTGAAAAAGATACCCGTGCTCAAATCGAGCTTCGTAAAAATACAGTTGTTGATCAAACTCCGGCGTTTTAATTGTTTCTAAGTAAAATTTTACTTTATATAAATAGTCTGTTTCTTCATGAGTACAAAAATGACCGACGCAGAATATCACGCATCACTCCCCAAAAAGCAGGTCGGTACTGCCGTCTTGTTTTTTAATACACAAAACGAGCTACTGATTCTGAAACCAAACTACAAAGAGGGTTGGCTTGTTCCTGGAGGCTCAAATGATGAAGGAGAATCACCGCTTGCCTGTGCGATTCGCGAAACTCACGAAGAGATTGGACTCCGTTTTCAGTCTTTTGATCTTGTAGGGGTGCTACACTCTTCTGGGTCAGGACATAAAGCAGACTCACTTAAGTTTATATTCAACGGCGGAATATTGTCTGAGAATCAGATTCAGGATATTCGTTTGCAGACTTCAGAATTTGATGAAATGATTTTTCTAGATATAAATGAAGCGATCCCGCTTCTCTCAAACAGTCTCCAGAAATCTATTCCTCAGTGTATTAAGGCGATACAGGAAAAGTCTTTTGCTTACATTGACGGATAGTTTTACATATTCTTATATAATATTTAGGATTCTGTTATCCCTCCCTCTGTACACTGAGTGTAAGTTGTTCATTGAAACACGCATAGCGTAGCCAAGAAAACAGAGAGCGCAATTTGTCTGTCCGCACTCTGTTTTTTGGTGTCTAAGATACGGAAATACAAAACCCCTGCAGATAGTTGCAGGGGTATACTCGATTATTTTTTAGCGTTTCGTTTCAGTTCAATTTCGACAATAACTTGTTCTGAAATTTTTTGATAACCGGGGAGATCTATTTCAGGATAGATACTACCTTGAATCATTTCATTTATTCTTTCCCAGAATATGTAGCTTGATCCTTGGGACTTATCAATCGCTTCAAAAAGTGCAGGATAGCTTACCCATAGATATGGATTGTGAATGTCTACTGTGCGATGGCACAATCGTACACCCATAGCAGTAAGTGACATCTGCAATCTATCGGGTGTAAATGCACCGTTGCGTGGATTAATATCTGCCTCTGTAAACTTTCTATAGTCCTCAAGGGTAAAACTTGCTGGAAATTCGTGCCCAATTATACGATGAGAAAGTTGAAACGTTTTGTCATGCTGAGTCGCAACACAGTTGGATCGGTAGCAATTTGAAAACGGCTCTTCAGATAGATTGTACAAGTTTTTAATATGAATGCTTGGGTCTGAGATGTTTTTGCTAACTCGTGCATAGAGATCTCTGTCAGTGGACATCATGAGGGATAAGTCTCGCACTATCCTTTCATTGGCGAATGTATTATTTGAGCCGACTAAGCCCAGGTAATCAAGTTGACTGCCTTTCCAATACTTTAGAATTTCTTCAAGGTTTTGTATGCTCGGTGAGATATCAATAGATTTAGATGGAAAACCTACTAAAATTTCTCGGTGTCCTCTTTCTTCAATTTGAAGTAATTTTGAGATAAGCTGAGAACTATCTCCTAAACTAATTCCAATATGACTATATGGAATTAGTTGGAACGTGTCGATAAGTTGCATTATGTCCATGTTCATGGACATAAATAGTACTTCCATTTGTGTGCCTTCATAGAGTTTTTGTAGTTGAAGAAAAGCCGGAAGTATTTGATCACCGTATGATCCAGTATTTTTATTCCTAATTGGGCAATGAGGACAGCCCATTTCGCAGCCACTTTCTTGTAGCATGATTTCAATGTGTATCATTTTTACTGATTTTTAAGGGTGAAAATTTGTGCAAATAGTATAATTAAAATGTAATTATGTCAATAACTTGAGAAATTCTGTAAATATGGTATAGTGCTTTTACCAATGAAACAAGACAAAATCTACATCTACGGAAAGCACGCAGTTACTGAGGCGCTTCGCAATAATCCAAAATGTTTGGATCGTATTTTCAGCGTTTCGAACCTCGAAGGCGAGCTCTCAGCGCTTGCAAAAGCAGCGAACATTCGCACCGATCGCATGAGTGGCCAAGGGCTTCCAAGTGGTATTGAAAAGAATGCAACGCATCAGGGTATTATCGGCCGTGTTGTTTTGAACTCACTTGTTCAGCCATACAAGGACTTTATCGAAACACTTTCAATTACTCCTGCAACATCAGTTGTTATTCTTGGAGAACTTCAGGATCCTCACAACGTTGGAGCTGTTATTCGCTCTGCGGCTGCCTTTGGTGTATCTGCCGTCCTTATCCCTGAACACAAGCAGGCTCCAGTTACTGGTGCAGTGGTAAAAGTCTCTGCTGGAATGGCCTTTCACGTACCGCTCGTGCAGATTGGAAATGTGAACACAACTATTGAAGATTTGAAAAAGCGTGGATTTTGGATTTACGGTCTCGATGGAAACGCAAAGCAATCTGTTGTTGATGAAAAGTTTGAAGGTCCAACAGCTATCGTTCTTGGTAACGAAGCAGAAGGAATTCGCTTGAAGACTCTCGAAGCCTGTGATATCCCACTTTCAATTCCGATGGCTCCTGGATGTGAATCTCTCAACGTAGCAGCTTCTGCTGCAGTTGCGCTCTATGCATGGAGTGCTCGCCATCCTGAGGCTCTCAAGGGGAAAGAATAGGTGATATACTGGTAGGCGTATATGCTCACCATTTTTCAAGTAATACTATTGGGGCTCGTTGAAGGACTCACCGAGTTTCTTCCTGTATCTTCGACGGGGCATCTGATTGTCGCCTCGGCTCTTCTGCAAATTCCTGAAAGTGAGTTTCTTAAGACGTTTACTATTTTTATACAAATCGGAGCTATTGTTGCAGTGCTCTCTGTCTACTGGAAAAAGCTTCTCACGAGCCGTGCAATTTTTTTGCGCGTCTGTGCGGCATTTATTCCAACGGCAGTAATCGGCTACGTCGTGTACTCATTTGCAAAGGAATATTTGCTCGACAATGTCGTTGTTGTTATCTGGGCGCTACTGCTTGGAGGAATTGCACTCATTGTGTTTGAGAAATACCATGCAAAGCGGGAAGTGGTAGACACACCAGCTACAGAGGCGATTTCTCTCAAACAAGCAGTTGCTATTGGATTTTTTCAAACGCTCGCAATAGTTCCCGGAGTCTCACGCTCCGCGGCGACAATCATCGGAGGTCTCTCTCTAGGAATTTCTCGCGTAACTATTGTGGAGTTTTCATTTTTGCTTGCCGTTCCAACACTTGTTGCGGCAGCTGGACTGGATTTAATAAAAGGGGGACTCTCGTTTAGTGGAGAGCAGGTTGGATTGCTCGCAATCGGCTCGGCGGTGGCCTTCGTTTCGGCTCTGCTCGCAGTGCGATTTCTTTTACAGTATATTCGCACGCATTCATTCGTGGCGTTTGGAATCTATCGCATAGTTTTTGCACTTGTTGTTGCAGGAATTTTGGTATACTAAATGGGTAGCGTTTATAAATAACAAATCTTATATATGGCAAAAGGCGTATCACACAAGAAAGAGGCAAAGAAACCAAAGAAGGCGAAAGCTGACAAGAAGTAAATTGCCCAACAAAAAATCCCGCATCGTAAGATGCGGGATTTTTTGTTGTATAGCGGGTATTACGCGCGCTGTACGTTTACTGCGTTTGGTCCTTTTTCAGACTGCTCACTCTCGAAAGAGACAGCGTCACCTTCGCGGAGTTCGTCAAACATGACTCCTACGAGGTTCTTACTGTGGAAGAAAAGATCTTTCTGTCCGTCTACAGCGATGAAACCGAATCCCTTGTCAGTAAGCTTTTTGATTGTTCCTGTCATAGATTTTTGGGTTGTTGTGGTAAATACAAATGCAAGTCTGCTCTTCAAATCGACTCCTTTCGAACCTGTAACTTCTTTGCCCCATAAGTATACCATGGCGACATTTTAATGTCAAGCAATATATTTAAGAACTTGTCAAAAGGGGATATATAGATACAATAGAGGTATGAATGAAGATGATGTTGTATTTGAAGCCACAGAAGAAGGCGAGGGCGAAGCATTGTCAAAGGACAAGATAAAGAAGCTTCGTGAAGACTTAAAAACAGCACAGGCTGAAAAGGCCGACTACTTGGCTTCTTGGCAAAAGGAGCGCGCTGACTTTATTAACTACAAAAAAGGCGAAGACGAGCGCCGAAAGCAGATCGGAGAATATGCGCGCGAATCTTTTCTTGAAGACCTCCTTCCAGTACTCGATGGCTTTGATATGGCCTTTGGAAATACTGAAGCATGGGAGAAAGTAGATAAAGGATGGCGTAGTGGTATTGAATATATTCACCAGCAGTTTGTGAAAGTCCTCGAGGAGAATGGTATTTCTCAGATAGCTCCAAATCTTGGAGATACAGTTGATGTTTCTATGCATGAAGTTATGGATACGATGCCAACTGATGACGAAGTAAAAGAAGATACAGTTTCTGCCGTCATGCAAAAAGGGTATAAGGTAAAAGATCGAGTAGTGCGACCAGCACGCGTGAAGGCGTGGAAGAAATAATGTCTTTTTCTATTCGCGAATTACACAATGACGAGGACTACAATCCAAGTATTCTTTCAATGGAAACTCCGTTTACTCAGGCTCGTTTTTACGGAGCCTGGCAAAAGAGTTTAGGACGAAAAGTGAGACGATTTGTGATAACAGAAGATACTTCTGTTATTTCATATTTTCAAGTAGTAAAATATCCACTCGCCTTTGGTCTGTACTATCTTTACGCTCCCTATGGTCCAGTCGTCTCAAAATATTCTGAGGCATTTTTTCAATACCTTCGCACTGAGTTTCAGAAAATAGCAAAAGAGGAGAATGCTGTGTTTGTGCGTCTCGACTTTACACCTGTTATTTTAAATGAGTCGCTCAGTAGTTTTTTTACAAAGGCTCCGTCGTATACATATCACTCAGCATATTTTCAGCCACGTAATGAGTGGCACCTACCGCTTGAGAAATCAGAGAAAGATTTACTCATGGGCATGCACGAAAAGACACGATACTCAGTTCGGCTAGCAGAGAAAAAAGGAATCTCTGTTGAGATTGTAACTGAGAACTTTTCTGAACACTTCGAAAGTTTCCATACACTTTTAGTTGGCACTGCTCATCGAAACGGATTTCGTTTGCATGCGAAAGAGTATTACAAGACAATCTTTGATACATTGTCTTCTGATGCTTCGTACGTAGTGGTCGCACGATATGGTAAAAAAATTCTCGCCATGGACCTTATCGTCGTATTTGGTTCAATCGCCACCTACGTGTTCGGAGGATCAAGTAACGAGGAGCGAAATCGCATGCCCACATACTCTGCGCATTGGAGAGGTATTTGTCATGCAAAAATGCTGGGTTGTAAGTACTATAACTTCGGAGGAATTTCGACTGAGGGTGATGTGTATAAAGGATGGGACGGCCTTACAACGTTTAAAATGAAGTTTGGAGGAAATGAAGTTGCGCATTCTGAATTTTTTGACGTTGTCGAAAAACCTCTCTTGTATACGTTGTACAATCTCCGAAAACGCTTCAAAAAAATCTTTAGCTAGGAATTGGTAGAGTAACAGCGCTTGAACTCCTGTTCTGTTTCTACGTCGAGCTGGTCTGTGACGATTATCATAAGCTCGCAGGTGAGTCCGAAGTCTGTTTTAATATTTTGAAAAAGAAACTCAAACGGAAAAGGGGAGATCCATGCCGAGTTTTTTAGAAGTACGAAGCCGGCTTTCTTGAGCAAGTAGCGGAGCGCTTCGCGTTCCGCTTTTCGTGTCTCCGGCAGGTCAAGCAACACTATACGCCACTTTCCATCCCACGCAGTGCTTGCGAGAGAGTTTTTGCTATCGAGCTTCAGACTTGCGAGTTTTTGTTTTCCGCGGCGGGTGAGGCGAGCATACTGACTCTGCTCTGTATCTATTGTTTCAATAAAGCCGGTCTCGGCGAGATTTTTAATACTGCGAGTGACTGCATATGCGCCAGTTTTCTGCTCAGTACTGGGGATATCTGAGACAACTTCGTCTTTGAGGTCGACAAGCTTTACTGCCTGCTTCCCAGAGAGGGTATTGAGGATTTTCCTTGAAAAATCTGCCTTTTTTGCCATGCCGGCATTATAACACAAGCTAGTTTCCTTTTCAACATACTTTCAGCGACCGCAAAATACTTGTCAAAAATATACGACGGGTATATAATCAGCACACAAAACATTATTAGCCATTAGTAAACCTAATTTATACAAAAATATGTCTAAAATACTTGGTATCGACTTGGGTACAACAAACTCTGCATTCGCAATCATCGAGGGCGGACAGCCAAAGATTCTTGAAAACGCAGAAGGTATGCGTACAACTCCTTCTATCCTCGCGCTCGCAAAAAACGGCGACCGTATGGTGGGAGTAACTGCAAAGCGTCAGTCAATCACAAATCCAAAGAACACTATCTACCAGATCAAGCGCTTCATTGGACACAACTTCGACGAGGCCGATGTTCAGAAAGATATTGGAGCTGTTCCGTTTGAAGTTCGTAAGTCGGCAAATGGCGGTATTGAAGTAAAACTCGGAGAAGACTGGAAGCGTCCAGAGGAAATCTCTGCGATGATTCTTCAGAAGATGAAGGCAGACGCAGAAGCTCGTGTTGGTGAACCAATCACTGAAGCTGTCATTACCGTTCCTGCGTACTTCAACGATGCACAGCGTCAGGCAACAAAAGACGCAGGTAAGATTGCTGGTCTTGAGGTTATGCGTATCATCAACGAGCCAACTGCGGCCGCTCTTGCGTACGGATTTAATAAAAACAAGAACGAGAAGATTGCAGTGTTCGACTTTGGAGGAGGAACATTCGACGTTTCAATTCTTGAAGTAGGAGATGATGTCATTGAAGTAAAATCTACAGACGGAGACGCCCACCTCGGAGGAAAGGATATCGACCAGAAGATTATGAACTGGCTCGCAGAAGGATTCCAGAAAGAAAACGGAATCGACCTTCGTAAAGACCCTCTTGCTCGCCAGCGTCTTGATGACGCAGCAGAGAAAGCAAAGATCGAACTCTCTACTGCAGTTGAAACCGAAATCAACATTCCATTTATCACAAGTGGTGAAGCAGGACCAATGCACCTTGTGCGCACAATGAAGCGTGCCGAGCTCGAAGAGCTTACTCGCGAATTCGTAGAACGCGCAATGATGATTACAAAGCGTGCAATGGATGCAAGTCCATTTAAGGTTGGCGAGATCAATGAAGTTATCCTCGTAGGAGGTCAGACTCGTATGCCGGCAATGCAGGCTGCGGTAGAAGCATACTTCGGAAAGAAGCCACACATGGGAGTAAATCCTGATGAAGTAGTAGCACTCGGAGCAGCGGTGCAGGGAGGAGTGCTTCGTGGAGAAGTTCGTGACGTTCTTCTTCTTGATGTTATTCCACTTTCTCTCGGAATTGAAACACTCGGAGGTGTCGCAACAAAACTCATCGAAAAGAACACAACAATTCCATCTCAGAAATCTCAGGTGTTCTCAACAGCGGCTGACAATCAGACGTCTGTAGAGATTCATATTACTCAGGGTGAACGCCCAATGGCAACTGACAACAAGAGCCTTGGAAAGTTCATTCTCGATGGAATCCCACCAGCTCCACGCGGAATGCCTCAGGTTGAAGTTACATTTGATGTTGATGCAAACGGAATTCTCTCTGTAACAGCAAAGGACAAGGCATCTGGAAAGACTCAGTCTATCCGTATCGAAGCAAGTTCTGGTCTTTCAAAAGAAGAAATTGAAAAGATGCAGAAGGATGCAGAATTGCATGCAGAGGAAGATGCGAAAAAGAAAGATGTTGCAGACGTAAAGAACACTGCAGAAATGACAGTCTTTACTGCAGAGAAATCTCTCAAGGACGCAGGAGAAAAAGTTCCAGCAGAGGTAAAGACTTCTGTTGAAGCAAAAATCGCCGAGCTCAAGACTGCAAAAGATGGCACTGACATCGAGGCTATCAAAAAAGCAACTGAAGCACTCTCAAATGAAATGATGAAAATCGGAGAGGCGATGCAGAAGGCAGGTGAGACTCCAGCAACTGAGACAGCTGCCGAGCCACAGCCAGAGGAAATTAAGAAAAGTGACGACAACGTCCAGGATGCAGAAGTGAAGTAATTCACGGAAAACATTCAGAAACACAAAAGACCCCGAATGGGGTCTTTTGTGTATACGGAGAATCTCTTGCGAAAAACTCCTCGGTCGGCCGTTTGGCCATTTCGTTACGGAACTCTCTTGCGAGAGAACCTCAATTGGCCGTTTGGCCATTTGTTAATATAATATATCTTATAATTAATCCGTCAATGCAATAAAACCATCTATCTAGTTTATAATCAGTATCTATGACTCAAGCTCAGGCGCTCGCCATTATGAAAACAGGAGTAAATGTATACCTAACCGGTTCTGCTGGAAGTGGTAAGACTCATACTCTTAAACAATACATACAGTGGCTCGGCGAGCACAGTATTCCTGTTGCAATCACTGCCTCAACCGGTATCGCAGCCACTCATATGAATGGTCAGACAATTCACGGCTGGGCGGGAATCGGCATTCGAGAATTTCTCACAGACCGAGACCTAGAAGACCTTGAGCAGAAACAATACCTCTGGCAGAGATTTCAAAAAGCTCGTGTCCTCATTATCGACGAAGTGTCTATGCTTCACGCGCATCGCCTCGACATGGTAGAACGTGTCTGTCGACGATTTAAACGCTCTGACGCGCCATTTGGAGGCCTTCAGGTCGTTCTCTCGGGCGACTTCTTTCAGCTTCCTCCGGTAACAAAAACTGGCTTTGTTCGACCAATACCAAAACCGGCTCCACAAGGCGAGCTTTTTGTCGACTATGACAGCGGAGAGATTATTGCCGAAGAAACTGAGCCAGAAAGTGATATGGTAATTCATTCAAAAGCCTGGAAGGCGATGAAGCCTGCTATCTGCTACCTCACCGAACAGCACCGCCAAGAGGATGATTTATTTACAGATATCCTCAACGCAATTCGAAAAAACTCACTCGACGATTCGCATACTGCACTCATCAAAAGCCGACTCGACGGAGCGGTCTCCTGCGCTCTTCCTACAAAGCTCTACACTCACAATGTTGATGTCGACGCAATTAACCAAGCCGAACTGCAAAAGATTAGTGGGGAAGTAAAAGAGTTTCATATGAGCGGAAAAGGTTCTGATGCACTTGTTGAGTCTTTGAAAAAGTCATGTCTTGCTCCAAGTCAGCTCAAGCTGAAAATCGGCGCCGAGGTGATGTTTATTAAAAACAACTACGAGCGCGGGTATGTAAACGGCACCCGTGGAGTCATCGTGGATTTCGACGCATATGGCGAACCTGTCGTCGAACTTCATTCTGACGCTCGTCGCATTTCAGTGAATGCCGAAGAATGGCAGGTAGAAGAAAATGGAAAGGTAAAGGCGAGTATTACTCAGTATCCACTTCGTCTTGCGTGGGCTATTACAATTCACAAGAGTCAGGGAATGAGTTTGGATTCTGCTGAAATTGATCTTGGAAAAACATTTGCATATGGAATGGGGTATGTCGCACTCTCTCGCGTGCGCACGCTTGCGGGGATTCGTTTAGTTGGTTTTAAGCCAGAAGCACTCGCCGTAGACCCTGTCGCGTTGTCTCTCGATGCAAAACTACAATCCGAAAGTGAAGCAAACGTTGAACTCTTTTCAAAACTAGCGCCGAAAGAGCAAACAGCCCTCGAAGAGGAGTTTATTCTTCGCATGGATGGGAAAATTGAAAAACCGAAAGTCACTGCAAAGAAAAGTGCAGTGTCAAAAGACGGTGAGCCGAAAAACGACCGCATTGCCGAGCTTCGCAAGCAGTATCCAAACGCGTACAAGCCATGGCTTCCGGCTGAAGATGACGCTATAAAGATTAAGTTTTCTATGGGGCTTTCGCTCTCTGAGATATCAAGTGATATGGGACGACAAGAAACCTCTATTCGTGCACGCCTTGAGAAGCATGGCTTACTTGAGCCTTCCCAGCCGAACCAAACGCACTAATTTTTTCTTCGACAACTTCTTGTACTGCTGAAATGACAGTCGGCATGAGTTTTACTACGGCAAATTCTTTCGGATTTTCTGCGAGTACTTTTTCAAGTGATGTACGAAATGCGTAGCGCATGTCTGAGTTGATATTTATTTTCGAAACACCGATCTGAGCAGCTTGAGTAAAGTATTCTGCCGGAGTTCCACTTCCTCCGTGTAGACTAATGTTGCAAGGAATCGCATTACGAATCTCGGCAAGTAGATGCAGGTCGAGCTCCTTTGGTACTGGATATTTTCCGTGCAAGTTTCCGATTGCAGCTGCGAATGTGTCGATACCGGTCGCTTCTACGAAACGGCGCGCTCCGTCTGGAGTACTGAATGTTTTGCGAATTTCGGCGTAGTCTATTGCCTCAGTGTGAACATTACTGGATCCTCCGAAATAGTGCGGTTCACTTTCTACAAGTGCGCCAGTTTTCTTTGCGTACTCAACGACTTCTTTTGTTGCTGAAATTATTTCCTCGTCGGTTGCGTCGTGGTTGGCTTGGGATATGTCGATATGAATAAACTCAAACCCTGCGTCGACTCCTTTCTTTGCAGACTCAACACTCGGAGAGTGGTCGAGGTTTAAGTACATTTCAATTCCGTACTGTTTTTTATAGTTATCTACAAGTGCACGTACGTTATCGAGTCCGAGCGCGTCCGCCTCTCCTTGACTGAGTTCTACTAGGACAGGGGAGTTGAGATTTTGTGCCGCCTGACAAATTGCGATCAAGGTTTCTTGGTTGTCGATGTTAAATGCACCGACCGCGAATCCCTCAGTGCGAGCGCGTGTCATTAAGTTTCGTGCGTTGGCACAGTTTTTAAGAGTTTTTTCTTGAGTAGTCATATTCGTATGATACTATATATGTACATGGATTCACATACAGATGATACACAGATGGTCAGACGTGCTCATTTGCGTTCTGTAGAAACTGCAGTGCTGCAGGTAGTGTTCTTTTTCGTCGTTCCAATCGTACTTTTATATTTCGAGATAATTCCAATCTCTGGAAGAATCTACACGCTTCTCTTTGTTTCGTTATTACTATACGGAGTAATTAAAAAAGAAGGATGGACGAGTGAGGCAGTTGGTCTTACGACAAAGAATGTAAAGAAGTTTTTTGGTCCATACTTCTTTGCGACTATTGCCGCGATGGTGGCTATCATCGAAATCGCTCGCATGCTCGGAGTTGCTTCGGTGAGTGACTGGTGGACAAACCCACACTTTCTCTTTTTGTTCTTTGTTGTTTCATTCTTTCAAGAATTAGTATTTCGCGGAATCCTCATGCCACTGTTGGGTAGAATCTTTCCCGACTCGTTTACTGTTATTGTTGTAAACGCACTTCTTTTTGCTGGAATGCACGTAATCTATCCAAACCCTGTAATTGGCCTACCGTTTGCGTTTATCGGAGGAATATTTTTTGCAGGGCTTTACCGCAGATATCCAAACTTGTATCTTGTTACGCTTTCGCACGCCATTCTTAACTTCCTCGCAGTGTGGTATGGTTTATTCACCATTAGCTAATATGTATTCTATGAATCTTCGCCCTCTTCACTTTTTTTTCGGAATACTTTTTTCACTTGTCGTAACAACAAGTGCTTTTGCCGGGACTGGATTTGTTGAAAGTCCACTGTGGCTGTATCCAGAAACTCCGAAAGAAGGGGAGACGGTGACGCTCTCTGCATTGTTTCGAAATAGCGAAAAATATACACTCTCAGGAACCGTCCTTTTTTATGACGGAGACGTCTTGCTCGACGAAGAGGTTATCCGTATCGCTCCAGGGGGAGTGGCGACGGCCTCTACTTCTTTTCGTATCGGAGCCGGCTCTCATGACTTCCGTGCTTCAGTTGGAGGGCTCTCAGAACTCTCTACGACCGGTAAGGTTGTACCACTCGCACTTCCACTGGAGTCAGCAACTATGCGTAAGCTCGTTGTGACAAAAGAAACTCCAATTTCAAAACTTACTGCACAGGTAAAGTCAGCATCCGACACATCTACTGATACGGATTCAGGAAATTCTCCAGTGCTTGCGCAAGTCGGAGTATTTGAAGATGCTATTGTTTCTGTTATTCCAGAACCGATTAAAGAAACTACCTCTCGAGTAACAGAGAACGTAGAAGCATGGAGAGAGGAGCAGGTCGGAGTATTTTCAGCATCACGTGATGAGGCGAAAAGAGATTCGCAAGAGCACTCAATGAAAGTTGCCGCTTCGAAAGTCAAAAAAGAAACGCTTTCTCCAAGCGATCGCTTTGTCGACGGCCCATGGTCTACAATTAAATCAATCGTATTTACCATTCTCGTATTTTTATTCTCGCTACCAGTGTTGTTTTATATTACTGCTGGAATTCTGGCCTTCCTTATTCTTCGCTTCATCATCCGCCGTATTGTCAGAGGTGTTCGTGGAGCAAAAGACAGCTATCATCAGTCACATATTCCACGAGCTCCTAGTATTTAAGGGGTATTCTGGTTTTCCTTGCGTACCTAAGCGCTAAGCCATATACTCAGAGCATGCTCTACCGTATCCTTTTTGCCGTCCTCCTTCTTGTATCCGTCTCTGCATTTCCTGTCCTTATAACTCTATGTATCGGTATTGCAGGGCTTCTTTTGTATCGTAATTTCTATGAAATCGTTCCGCTCTTTTTCATACACGACGCAGTGTATGGTATGGCGCAGTCACGCTTTCTTGGCGTACCGTTTGCGATGACGATTCTCGCGCTCGTACTTGTGTTAGTGGCAGGTTTTCTTCGCACTCGTCTTTTCTATGTACAGATTCATTCGAAGAATTAAAAAAAGAATCCGTTCGCGACGAAGCGCCTTTGTTGATCCAGAGGAGATTTTTCTTGATGCAAAAAACTTGCCCGAGTTTGATACGCAACAGTTTGAAGGACAGTTTGAACGACCGATTGCACGACGCTCTCTTTCTGCGCTTGCACTCGTGCTTGTTGTCGTGATGATTTTTTTTAGTGGACGACTCTGGAAACTACAAATCGCGCAGGGTGATATGTACAAGCAACGAAGTGAAAACAATAGTCTTGATCGCGAGCCCATCTTTGCTCCAAGAGGGACGATAGAAGACCGCAATGGAACACTCCTTGCGTGGAATGTCATCAACGAAGAGATTCCATGGGGACAGCGTGCATATATTTCTACTCCAGGATTCTCTCACGTTGTCGGCTATATCGGATATCCAGCACGTGACAAGTCTGGTAATTATTACAACAAAGAAATATCTGGAAAAGACGGCATCGAGCGAATGTATAACACTGAGCTCGGAGGTGTAAATGGATCAGAGATTGTTGAAAAAGATATTGCTGGTAAAAAGCAGGGTGGAACTATCGTAAACCAACCAGTTGCGGGAGAAAATATTGTGCTTACTATTGACGCGCGTTTGCAGGAAACAATGCATCGTATTTTAGCTCGCACCACTAGCGAGTCGGGATATCGCAGTGCTTCAGCTGTGATGATGGATGTGACAAACGGTGAAGTGATAGTGATGACGAGTGTCCCAGAGTACAATCTAAACATCATGTCTTCCGGCGACGATGTTGCGAAAATTCGAGAGTATCTAACAAGTAAATCCACCCCACTGCTCAATCGCGCTATCTCTGGACTCTTTACTCCAGGATCGATTGTAAAGCCTTATATTGCGCTCTCTGCGCTCAAAGAAGGAGTGGTGACAGAGAACACCACTATCTGTTCCTGTGGCTCGATTACTATCCCAAATCCGTACAATCCAGACATGCCGGCAATTTTCCGTGATTTCCGTCCAGATAACGGAATTGTAAACGTACGGAGAGCTTTAGCGCTCTCTTCAAACATATATTTCATGCAAGTTACTGGTGGGTATCAGAATCAGCCTGGAATCGGTATTACAAAACTCGAAGCAGTGTTTAAGCAGTTTGGACTCACTGAAAAAACAGGAATAGACCTGCTCGGTGAGCGCTCGGGTATTGTTCCGTCACCGGCATGGAAAGCTGAGCGATTTAAAGGAGAAGTCTGGCGTGTGGGTGATACGTATAACACATCGATTGGGCAATACGGAGTACAGGTGACGCCGATAGAGATGGCGCGTGCTGTCGGAGCTCTGGCAAACGAAGGTACGCTGGTGACTCCTCGATTACGAAAAACAGAAAATGTGGGAGAGGTAAAAAAAGTTGAGGGATTTTCTGCTCGCGAATATCGCGCAGTTCAAGAGGGAATGCGAATGGCCGTGACTGAGCAAAAGGGAACGGGAGCGGCACTTCGACTGCTTCCATTTGCAGTGGCTGCGAAAACGGGTACTGCTCAGGTGGGAGTAGGAGCGATGTCTATCAACGCCTGGCTCAATGCATATTTTCCATACGAAAACCCAAAGTACGCCCTCGTTGTTGTAATGGATACGGGGCCTCAGAAATCAATCGGAGCATCTCAGAGAGTTGGACGTGAGTTTTTAGAATGGGTATCAGTGTACGCGCCTGAGTATACGAAGTAGGAAATAGAGAAACGGTCGAATACTGTACTCAAATGTTCCTGGAAAACGCACAAGCGTTCCACCCCAACCAGTTTTAAATTGCGTGAATCCTTCCCAGGCTACTCGATAGTCTGGGTCGGTTTTTTCTACTGGGTTTTCTCCAAAAAAGTCGACAGTGTGACATCCGAGCTTTTTCGCATCTGTAATGACAAACCAACGCAGGGCATACTGAGCTTTTTTGTCGGTGTGTATATCACCCTGTGCGCCATAGAAATACGTCGCAAGTCCTTTGTAGTGAATGATTAAACTTGAAGCAATTGGCGTTCCTTCAAATCGCGCCACATAGATACTTGCTTGAATGTCAGAAGTATTCTGTGAGGCATTACATCGATTGAATACTGATTCGTAAAATTTTCTCGGATGCAAATGAACATTTCGTCTTTTTGACATCGCTCCAAGCATCTGCCAAAACGCCTCAAAACCCTCGGGGGTGTTTTCTTTCGTAACAACGATTCCGCGACGGCTCGCAACTGCAATATTTCTTCGAGTACTGTCACTCATGTCTTTCAGTAAACTCTCCTCGCTCGCCGTCGTGTCAATCAAGCGAGTGGCGATTGGGTGAATGTATGATACTTTCTTCGCACCTGATTGCATGTACGCTTCTCGAACATGCTTCCATGAATCTGTGTCGAGGTCTGTGGTTGGTTCAAAGCGAAAAAACACTGCACGCGGGTCCACTTTTTTAATTTCTGTTCGGATTGTGTTTAGAATAGTTTTAGCTTCGGTGTGCGATACTGTTTTGTGAGTATGTGGTCCACGAAGAATGAACCAGTAGGAGAAGCCAAATGAAATCTTATATTTCACTGCAGTCACCGATACGTCGGGCAGAGGTATGACTAAGCACTCCTTTCCATAGGAGAGCTGAAACTGTCTCCATTCTTCAGATTGGAGGAACTGCAGGTGTTCATGATTCCAAAGCGTACTCATATGTGTAAAGTATATCAGAATCTTGGCTTGCTTGGGAAAATAGCTACTTTGTGGTATACTCCGTGCGTATTTTTTAATACCTACGGGCAGATCTTGCCCGTTATTTTTCTACAAAATGAACTCATCAATACAATACATTACAGCAGAAAAGCGTGAAGAACTCATCGCCGAACTCGAAACACTAAAAACTCAGGGACGCAAGACAATTCTCGAAGCCCTCGAGTTTTCAAAGAGCCTTGGCGACCTTTCTGAAAACGCAGAATACCATCAGGCTCGTGAAGAGCAGGGTAAGCTCGAAGAGCGTATCAGTACCATCGAACACATTCTCCAGAACTCTCAGATTGTGAAAAAGCACAGTTCAAGCGTTGTTGAAGTTGGCTCTACCGTCACTGTTCAGAAAGAAGGAGCGAAAGAAAAACAGACACTGCAAATCGTCGGTAGTGAGGAAGCTGATTTTGCTTCTGGAAAAATCTCTCACAACTCTCCACTCGGCTCTGCGCTCTATGGAAAAACAAAAGGAGATACTGCAAAAGTTACTACTCCAAAGGGTGTTGTTGTTTACAAAATCCTTGGAATCGAATAGTCTTATACTATGGCTTCTATCGAAGAACTTCGTGCTACACACATAGAAAAACTCAATCGCGTAAAAGAGGCAGGCATGGACCCATATCCAGCAAAAGTACCCCGAGACTTTCCTTTGTATGAAGCAAAGGATCGTTTCAGTTTATATGAAGGAGACGGCACTGCATATTCAGTTTCAGGACGCGTCATGGCCATTCGTGGACAGGGAGCAATCCTCTTCGTCGTTCTCGACGATGGAACAGCTCGCTTTCAGGTAGTCTTTAAGCGAGACTCAATGGACGAAGCACTCTTTACACTCTTTGGAGAGACAGTAGATATCGGAGATTTCATTTCCGTATCGGGAACATTCTTCACAACTCAGCGCGGAGAGCAATCTCTTCTCGTGTCAGTGTGGTGCATGGCATCTAAATCACTGCTTCCACTTCCTGAAAAGTGGCACGGAATTACCGACCCAGACGAGCGCTTTCGTAAGCGCTATTTGGATATTGTCATGAACCCAGAACTCCGTGACCTCTTTGCAAAGAAATCTGCATTTTGGAAAAGCGCCCGCGACTTTATGGTAGAGCACGGCTTTTTGGAAGTAGAAACTCCAACACTCGAAGTCACTACCGGTGGAGCAGAAGCAAATCCATTTAAAACACATCACAAAGATTTCGACATTCCTGTATTTCTCCGCATCTCAATCGGAGAGCTCTGGCAGAAGCGCCTCATGGCAGCTGGTTTTCCAAAGACATTTGAAATCGGTCGCGCATATCGCAACGAAGGAACAAGTCCAGAACACTTGCAAGAGTTTACAAACCTCGAGTTCTATTGGGCGTATGCTGATTATCGCGATGGAATGAAAATCGTGGAGATGCTGTATCGCAAAATTGCTATGGATGTGTTTGGAACAACTGAGTTCACGACTCGTGGACATACCTTTGACCTTGGAAAAGAATGGGCAGTCATTGAGTACACAGAAGAAATTAAACGCCAGACGGGAATCGATGTGTTGACTGCAACAGAGAGTGAGATGCGTGCAAAACTCGACGAGCTCAAAGTGAAGTACGAAGGAGCGAATCGCGAGCGCCTCACTGACACGCTCTGGAAATACTGCCGAAAGAATATCTCAGGTCCTGCGTTTCTCATTCACCATCCAAAACTCGTTTCTCCGCTCGCAAAGGAATCAAAAGAGCGTCCAGGAATGGTAGAACGCTTCCAGCCGATTATCGCCGGAAGTGAAGTAGGAAATGGATTCTCAGAGCTCAACGACCCACTCGATCAGCGCGAGCGCTTCGAACTTCAACAGAAGTTGATTGAAAGTGGAGACGAAGAGGCAATGATGCCAGAATGGGAATTCGTCGACATGCTCGAGCACGGAATGCCACCAACCTGTGGCTTCGGATTCGGAGAGCGACTCTTTGCATTCTTGGTGGACAAGCCGCTACGCGAAACACAACTGTTTCCACTGATGCGACCGAAATCTGAATAATTTGCAAACAAAAAAGGCTGTAACATTGTGTTACAGCCTTTTGCTATAGGGATAATTAACGATTACGAAGCTTCTTCGAGAAGAGGTGTGTTTTCCTCGATCTCAACTTTTTCGACAGGGCCGAGTCCATTCAATACTGCTTGGTCCCACACTGTCTTTGAGGTTTTTTTCAAGAACTTTCGTTGGTTAAATAATCCGTACAGCCAATCTCCATTTTTTAGCAGTCGCACTACAAAACAGTGTGCTTTTCTGCTTTCAACTTGTTGCGCATACATATACATGAATTTGTACGTATTATACCATATCCATTTTCTGAGTAAAGCCTTACTTTCCGTGTTTAGTTATCCACCATAAAACTGTTTGCATGTGGGCTAAAGTGGCATATAATTAGTTGTAAGTGGGAGAAAGTGGGATAGAAAAAATATGCTTATCGGAGAATACATTCACGCCATGGACGACAAGAATAGGGTTTCGCTCCCTGCTCGTTTTCGTAGCGAGCTCGGAAAGAAAATCGTTCTTGCTCCAGGATTGGATAACTCCATATT
>CALQZW010000002.1 GCA_943350045.1 Candidatus Nomurabacteria bacterium
GCGCAGTGAAGGGAATGCTTCCAGCAAATCGCCTTCGCCCAGTTATTATGAAGAACCTTACCGTAACAGAGTAATTGTATGTCAGAAAAGAAACAGTACACTGAGAAAATCGGACGCCGCAAGACAAGTACTTGCCGCGTACGCGTAACACCAAGTACGAAGAGTTCATTTATCGTCAATGGTATTGACGTGAAAGAGTACTTCAAGACTCCTACGCTGACTAAGGTTGTAAATGATGCAATCAAGCTCGCAGACCGCGAAGAGAAATATGAGATTTCTGTAGTGGTTAACGGCGGAGGAATTCATTCACAGGCTGAAGCAGTACGCCACGGTCTCGCTCGCTACTTCTCTGAATTTTCAGAAGAGACAAAGACTAAGCTCAAGAAAGAAGGCTTCCTCAAGCGTGACCCACGTTCAAAGGAGCGCCGAAAGTTCGGTCTCAAGAAGGCCCGCAAAGCCCCACAGTGGTCAAAGCGTTAAGCTCTCGTTTTCTCAAAAAACACCCAGAAATGGGTGTTTTTTATTGTGTATAAGGGGTATTGACTATATATCATATTGGTGATATAATATGAATATTCTTTCACAATTAAAAACAATAAAACGTGAACAACACAGAAACTGCGAGAATTCGCATGAGTATCGAGACACATGCCTCACAAAAATATAGTGAGGTAATGATTAATGTAGTATTATTGACAATCCTTGGATTGGGGCTTCTGATTTGGAGTGAGGTCTATCCATCGATGATATTTGCGCTTAAGGTTATTTGCAAAATAGCCGTAACTTTCTTCACTGGTTGTTTCGGATATATTCTTGTTCAACATTCACGTAAGCTTAAAGCAAACAAGAATCAGTTAATCGAGATTCTTCGCGATTCCACTTCGGAAGAAGATTTTTGGAATAACGAAAAAGTTGGAGAAATAATGTATTCTTAGAATTAAACTATGTGTAGTTACGACCACCTCAGAACATCGAGGTGGTTTTTTTATTTTGCTATACTCTAGGCATGCAGTCATTTACTGAAAAAGTCATCGCTATTGTACAAGCGATTCCAAAAGGCAAGACAATGACATACAAAGAGGTTGCACAAAAGGCAGGCAGTCCAGGCGCTTCTCGGGCTGTTGGATCTATCATGAAGGCAAATTATAACCCAAGCATTCCATGTCACCGTGTGGTGCGTTCTGACGGCATTGTGGGGGAATATAACAGAGGCAGGGAAGAGAAAATCCGTAAACTCATAGCCGAAGGAGCGCTTCCGAAAGGTACTCTCCGTTAATGCCAAGCCCTATCATTTTTGGTATACTAAAGACATGAAAATACAGTTAAACCTTACAACTTCTATTGTCATCGTTGTTGCCACTATTGTTGGATTTTTCTTCTTACTTAACCGTGAAGTTCCCGAGTCTACTCGTGCAAATACTCCTTCGCAGGTGGCAGAAAAAATCGCCGTTGGTCCTGAGGATCTACAGGTCTCATTTTCTTGTCAGGCAGGTAAAAGTATTCTCGCAGTATTTCATCTCACTGCAACACGTGAGCTTGATATTGCGCTTTCAGATGGCCGAATCATTAGCATGCAATATGTTGCAAACGACGAGAACCCTCACTACGAAACCACTGACGGCAAGATTCGTTTCTGGTCTACTGGAGACGTAACATTCCTTACTGAAGACGGTCAACAAACATATTCTGAATGTGTGCTGGCGAATGGGCCGATGGGGGTTTAGTTATTCCACAAAATGTATCTGAAATCCGTAGCACTGCGTTACGGATTTTTTTCATGAAAATTTTAGAATGTTCTTATGACAGATTTTGCATACTATGGGTATGGAAAATTCACGTAATGCAATTCTGGTAGGGTTCTGGTGCACATTATCACTCGTGTATGCAATGACAGCTAGTGTTCCGTTTGCTCGTGCTGAGACTCTTGTTCCGCGTGATCTTCGTATATCTGAAGACACAACATGGAGTCTGGCAGGAAGCCCGTACATCGTCTCTGGAAGGCCTGTAGTGAGCTCTGGAGTCACTCTGACAATTGAGCCAGGGGTTACAGTAAAGTTTACTCAAAATGAAAATAGCGGACTGGAAGTCGCGGGAAAAATTTCCGCAGTCGGCTCTGAGAGCGACCCGATTGTCTTTACTACAATGAAAGAAAACTATCCCGGCATTTCTGAGTACAACGGAATTGGAATTCTCACAGGAGGTATTGCCGACTTTAAGCATATTAAAGTTCTTCATGCTCAATATGCGATTTACGGAACAAAATCTACTATTACTCTTGAAGACTCATTTATCGCCGACGCATATCACGGAATGTCTGCGACAGACAGTGCTCTTACGCTCAATCGAAACACGTTCATTCGTCTTGATCGACCGGTGATTATAGACACGGGAACGGCTGGTCGGTTGAGTAATAGCAATAACACAATTACGGAAAGTCGGTACGATCCAAACGGAATTCGTATTCTCTCGGGCGTGACAGACCCGCATCAGATTGAACTAAAGAAGGACGTTCCATATATTTTTACCGGAGGTATGCAGTTCGATTCAAATTTCAGTAGATTGCTTGTGCAAGAAGGTGCTGAAATTCAAATGGCGCTTTGGAATGGAGCAGGTTCAGCTGATAGAAGTTTAAACTTTAGAAATGGGCAGTATTTAACCGTACAGGGAACAAAGGAAAACCCCGTAAAGTTTAATGGAATTATTCGCGCAAGTTTTGGTTCAATATTGCAACTAAAACATGCCGAGCTCTCAAACTACTCAGGCGCAGTTCTAACAATTAGTCATGGGGCAAAGCTCGATGCGCAGCAGTCTCGTATATATGGCGGGGCGAGTATTGGAGTTGTGAGTATGAACGATGCGATTGTAACGCTTACCGAAACCGACATGGAAGATGTGCGTATCGGAATTCAGGTATCAGACGGAGGAAAGGCTTCGATGCTTGCGGGGAAGATAACAGGAGCAGAGTATGCAGTGTTTTTGGCGGGAGGAGGAGAGATTAGTCTGCATAGTGCTTCTGTGACAGGAAATCAAAAAGGAATATATTCCAAGGATACATCTGCTAAAGGAGACAATACTGTACGAGTATTTCAAAGTACGATATCCAACAACGGTACTGGTTTTGTTTTAGAAGACGCGATTCCGTTCATCTTTCAAAACACAATCGAGAACAATGGAATAGGAGCACAGGCTCTAGATGATGGACCTGTGGTGGGAATGGAAAACAACTGGTGGGGAGATACAACTGGTCCATATAATGCAGAAACAAACTCTGAAGGACTGGGTAATTCAGTAACACAGAAAATCGATTTTGACCCATGGCTTGGAGAGCGTGCCTTTGAGTCACCGACAGATGGTGGTTCTGACGATGGAGGCGGTGATACTGGTGGGGGTACTGACGGAGGAGGAAATGGAGATGATGGCGGAGAAGATGAAGAGACTCCTCCTGCTCTGACTCCCGTACTCCTTATTCCAGGAAACATGGGAAGTGAGCTAATTAAAAACTACGGAGATTCTGCCGAGGCCTGGCTCAATCTTACTCGCCTTATCCTCTCACCAACAGATGCGTTTTTGAACGAACTCGCACTCCTGCCAAATGGAATAGAAGATTCTGCTCGCCCGATGAAGATTGGGGAAATGATACGATCGGTCACTCCGCCAATTGGTGATGAAGTCTCTATTTACAACAATCTGATTAAAACATTTATCGACGCCGGATATGTCGAAGGAGAGTCCCTGTTTGTTTTTCCGTACGATTGGCGAATGAGTGTCTCGACCATTGCACCGCTTCTTGCGACGAAAATATATGAAATACAATCTGAAACAAATGCTCCAAAAGTGCACCTTGTGGGACACAGTATGGGTGGGTTGGTAGCAAAGCAGTATATGGCAGATTTCGGGGGCGAAGCGGTGGCCTCTGTTGCGTTCATTGGAACACCACACCTCGGATCAATGAAGGCCACGAAAATGCTTTTGTACGGAGACAGTATGGGGCTTGGTATTGGGAAAGTTAAAGTACTTAATGCAAATAGAGCAAAGACAATTTCTCAGAACATGCCGGGAGTATATGACTTACTACCGAGTAAAAAATATACCGAACTTGCTCGGGAAGCACTGTTTTCTCACTATGATTCAGAAGAAGCACACACAACTATTCTCGGGTATGATCACGAGAATACAAAAGGGTACATGGTTTCAGCTGGAAGCAATGAACAGCTCATTCCGAGGTCAGAAATTGTACATGAAGAAATCGATTCATTCTCTGCTGGAAGTATTCCCGTATACAATTTTGTTGGATGTACTGAAGGTGGACAGGATTCGGCGACGATAAGTGCAATACAACTCAAGAATCGTATGGCACTCGGTCTCGACGGCAAGAAGCGAATCAAGAGTGACTATCAACTCTTGTATACGAGTGGCGATGGAATCGTGTCGAGCCTCTCGGCTAGTAGCGTGCCGGCATCGCAAACATACATGGTGAAAGATACATCGCACACCAGCTTGCCGTCATCAAGTGGTCTAGGTTCGGTTTTACTCGCATACTATAAACAGGAAACACCTGTACTCTCTGGTGCGGTGAGTGCTATGACAACTGAATGTTCTGTCTTGGGAAAGGCAATCAGTATTCATGGCCCTGTGCATGTTTCAGTTGTAGATGCAGGTGGTAATAAAACCGAAGCTGACGCTGACGGAACGATAACTGAGGCAATTACGGGAGTGAGCTACACTCAAATCGATGACGTTACTTTTGTGTACGTTCCGCATGCTTTTACAGGAGAAATTCAAATTACTCCAAAAGAGTCTCCGGCAAGTTTTGATGTATATGTACGATCACTTTCCGCTACTGCAGAAGTAGAAAGTCAGACACTATTCTCGCAGATTCCAATACAGACTGGTTCTGTATATTCACTCGCGATTAGTCCAGCGCAGGAAGTGAGTGTTGTTTTAGAAGAAGAGCAAGACTCGACAATGCTAAGTCATGCAATTACTGCTCAAGTGAGTGGAGAAGAGTCTTCAGATATTACACCGCCTGCGACTTCTGTTTCAGTAGAAAATGGCACAGTTACTTTGGTTTCGACCGATGGTCTCGCTGGAGTACTACGTACAGAATACTCAGAAAACCAAGAGGATTGGACTGCGTATACTGAACCATTCAATGCGTCCGGAAAGCGGATTTGGTACATGGCAACGGACATGGCTGGGAACATAGAAGAGGTGCAGTATGTAGATGTTCCAGAAGTTGAAATTGTCTCCGGTGGAGATGGGCAAAATGATGGTGGTGAAGGTGGTACTGGTGACGATGAAGATTCCGGCACAACATCGGGTGGTGGAGGAGGCACAAGTACTGGCGGTGGAGGTACTGCAAGCGGTGGCGGATATGGTGGAGGCTACACTGGCGGATATGGCGGAACAATTGATGATGAAACGAACCCAATACCAACGCCCGAGCCTCAGCCTGAAATAATTCCTGATACTGAAGAAACCACTCCGGAAGTCAGTGAACCTATTACTGAAATACTGCCAATGACTGCAATCGAGTTTCGTTCTGAAGTCGCTCGTTTTGCAGTGCCAAGAAAACTTGTCACTCCGGATACTAGTCTCGCGCAAAAAGCGGATACGGTAGAGAAGGCTGTTCCAGCCGTCTCGGCAAGTGTTGGCAGTGTTTGGATTTCCCAAGCAACCAAGGTTGCCCTGAGTGTATTGAGTTTATTGCTAATTGTGATTATCATTATCCTTGTGAAGGCAATACGAAAGGAAGAGGATCACTATTTACAAACATAACACTCCGTACAGCACTGTACGAAAAAAAACAGATGGAAACACAGACAATAGTATTTGGTGGAGGATGTTTTTGGTGCACTGAGGCAGTCTTTCAGTCACTTCGTGGAGTCATATCAGTGGAGCCTGGATACGCAGGTGGAACTACTGAAAATCCGACATATGAAGACATTTGCACGGGTACGACAGGACATGCCGAAGTTGTGCGTATTGTATACAATCCGCAGGAAGTGAGTACAGAAGATCTGCTCACCGTCTTCTTTGCAACCCACGACCCAACACAGCTCAACAAACAGGGAAATGATGTCGGAACGCAATACCGCTCCGTTGTGTTCTTTACTACTGCCGAACAAGAATCTCTCGCAAAGAGTGTCATAGCGGATATTCAGAGTTCTTCAGATTTAGGCGGACCGATTGTTACTGAAGTGCTTCCGCTTCCAACTTTCTATCCTGCCGAGGAATACCACAAAAACTACTTCGCTCGCAATCCAGAGAAGGCGTACTGTCAGATTGTCATCAACCCAAAGATTGCAAAAGTGCAGGAAAAGTTTGCACAGCTTCTCGTTTCCAATTCTGCGAAATAGCAGTACAATGGGTAGATGAACGAACGTTCACAAGCCCCATATATTCTGCACGCCGACGGAGACTCGTTCTTTGTGGCCTGTGAGCTTACAAAACGCCCTGACCTTGTTGGTAAGCCTGTTATTGTAGGCGAAGACCGTGGTATCGCGGCGGCTATGAGCTATGAAGCCAAAAAGATGGGAGTAACTCGCGCCATGTCTGTTTTTGAGATTAAGCGACTATATCCAGAAGTCGTGATTTTAAACCACAGCTTTGCGCTGTATCGAGAAATTTCTGACAAGATGTATGAGATTATTTCTTCGTACCTCGACGTCGTCCAGCGGTACAGTATTGATGAATGTTTTGCCGAAGTGTCGCACGCTGATATTCGTTTCTATGGAGGTCTTGAAAAACTCGCGCATACAATCCAAGATGACATCCGACACCAGCTCGGAGTGACATATTCATTTGGAATTGGGCGCACAAAATCTTTGGCAAAAATTGCATCCAAGATGCGAAAGCCAAATGGCTGTGTTGTCATTGAAACCGAAGTGCAGGAAATCGAAGCACTCAAGAAAACTCCGATTGACGACGTGTGGGGTCTTGGCAGACGAACTTCGCCACGGCTCATAAACATGGGAATACATACGGCACATACGTTTACTCAGTATTCATCTACAACTATTGCACGCTTTTTCTCCGAGCCCGTTGTCGATATTCAGCAAGAACTTCTTGGGAACAGGCGCCTGCATGTCGAAGGCTCTCACGATCCGCGAGACCAGAAGTCACTCCAGAGTACGAGTACGTTTCGTCCATCATCAAACATTCCATCTGTGATTTGGTCCGAACTCGCAGAGAATATCGAACACGCATGTCGCCGTGCGCGTAAGCTCGGACTGCAGACAAAACAGATTTCCTTCTTTGTAAAAAGTCGTGAGTTTGTGTACCGCACTGCCGATGTTCGTTTGTCTCATTACACGTCTGAACCGGGTGCAATCTTA
This sequence comes from Candidatus Nomurabacteria bacterium, assembly GCA_943350045.1. GTDB lineage: Bacteria > Patescibacteriota > Minisyncoccia > Phycocordibacterales > UBA9973 > CAITQP01. The sequence goes on from CALQZW010000002.1 coordinate 7,338, forward strand.
AATGCAATCGAGCAGGCTTTTGCAGAAATATTGATAGAAGGAGAAATGATACGTGCAACTGGAATCACTCTGCAGTCTTTGGTGAAAGTTGAACACGTGCAAGACGATCTGTTTGGCCTCCAGAGAGATTCTCAGAAAGTAGTGGACGTAGAACTGGCTGTAGATGGTATGCGAAAAAAATATGGCAACGGTGCTGTTCGCCGAGTCTCGTCGCTTCGGGCGAAAACGCACACTGATTTCGACGCTTTTCACCCTCGGGCACAAATTTGATATACTGTCATGCAGTATGTACCGAAAGCGCTACGAAGACTCATATTTAGATGCCGAGGAAGATGAATTCGGAGGAATGACTCTCAACGATGCCGACAAGGTTCTTTTTCTCGTGCGAAAGACGATAAAAGGAGAGAATGACCGTATGCTTATAGAAAAACTGACCGATCGCATGTGTGTACAAGCAGAACTCAACGGATCTATTGGTATAGGTGCCCTAGAAGGCCTAAAAAGCCTCGTAGACGGGTATTTCGATGCTCAGATGGTCAAAGAGGCGACTGAAACTCTGGCGCGTATTCTAGAGGTCGCTGAGCGTATTGGAGACAAAGAATTGTATTATTTTGCCACCGACAAAATGTTGGAAATAGTATAAAGTAAGGGACATATGGAAACATCACAGGAAGAACAAAAGAAGGCAGTTATTAAACAGGAACTGCAGGAAAAAATGACGGGGTATATTGTCACCGCGCTCGGTATCGTTGCCGGACTTGCCTGGAACGACGCAATTTCTGAGGCGATCAAGATATTCTTTCCGATGGAATCGGGCTCACTCATCGCCAAGTTCGTATACGCAATCATTATCACAGTAGTCATCGTGATTCTCTCTCGTTCGCTGATGCGAGTGCTTGGTCCGAAGAAATAGCTCGGGCTTACACAAGGTTTGACTTTTCTGCATTTTAATGTATAAATAAGAAAAATCTTTTTCTTATGATCATTGAAATAATGAATAATCGTTGCCCCATGCACTGTGGGCATTGCCCCCAAGTGATACAGAATCCAGAGGCAGGAAGTGAACGCATTCCTGAACTGTATGCAAAAATAACAAAACTTTCGGGAGTAACACCAATTGTCGTTTCTTTAAACAATAATACTTCAGATGTTATGCCTGAGATAGAACGGTTAAAGATTCGAGACATTCAAGAACTTATTGTTGGATCGGTAATTATGCCGATAGCTCCTTTTCACGTCACGGATCTTTCGAGTCATTCATCGGTTAAGGGAAGGAACTTGCAACTTGTACATCTGCATAAAACGGCAGCATACAATACAAATCTGCTTAATATTTTGTCGCCGTTGATTGAAGTATTTGTTAATAGCACTCTTAGCTCATTGCACATTGCGTTCAATGATAATTCAATGCCATTGGAGCGCTTTCGTACGAATGCACCCAGTATGATTGCAGAAAATAAGGATTTCTATCAATCATTTCGCTCAGCTTGGACATTTGATGAATTTAGGAATCTGCAGAAAATAACAAAGACAGCGGAGTTTGAAGCTTATAGTAGCGAGGTAATTTTTTGCTACGAAGGGCGGTACTTTATGTTTACTCGTCGTGTGGTATCTCTTACGAATAGTAAGACTAAAGACTTGGACTATTATAGTAACCTTGCGTATCGAGATGTTGAAAAGGGTAGAATATTTTCTCCAAACGAGCTTAGTCTGTCAATCACTCCACTAGGTGTCCGTGTTAGTCATAGAACATGGGATATTGAAAATCCATATCTGTGGTTCACTCATGACGAGATCGGTGCACTCATGATGGGTAGGGATTTCCTTGGATTCTGTAATGTTCTGCGCGCCTTAGTCAACAAAACAATTACGCTTGATCTGGGTTCTGTATTTCATGGAAAAATGAATGCTGAATTACTCTCAGAAATTGCGGGCATGCGAAAAATCGTATAAGGAATAATAATCAGTAATGTAAAACGCTGTCTTTTAAAAAAAGACAGCGTTTTTTTTGTGCGGGAGTATTACAGTGATTTCACTTTCAAACTTGAACGGCGGTTTTTGTCTATCTTCGGCAAGCGGATAGTGAGGAGTCCGTGGCGTTCAATTGCTTCTGCGTCTTCTGGTTCGATTTCTTGTGGAAGGGAAATGGTGCGAGAGAATGAACCCCAGTAGAGTTCTCGGCTAAAGAAATCCTGACCTTTTGTTGTGTGACTTTCTTCGCGTCGTCCACGAATAGTGAGCATGTCGCGCGAGATATTGATCTCCAAATCTTCAGGTTTTACTCCGGCTACGAACGTGTGGATTATAATTTCTGCAGGTGTTTGGTACACGTCGAGGGCGAGCTCGCCTTCGGTCTCAGCTTCTGGTTGTTCAATTTCTAGGTCGTCTTCGTCATCATTGATTTGCACAAGCGGGCCATGTGTATGTTTTGGACTGTCTTCGTCGGTCATATGAATACCTCCAGTGAGACGTTCGAAAAAGGAGCGTTTTTTTGCTTTTACCATATGCCGAGTATTATATCACGAAAAGACTACTGTCGAGCTGGTTCTGTGGAAGGCGCAACAACATATTTACCCATACGGCGAAGACGTTCAAAGAGAAGCATGACGAGAATGGTTACCACCCAGAGGACTCCGAATACTTGAAAGAAATTCTTTCCGCTGTCTTCTGCGATGAAAATATTGAACATGGTGTGCAGGACAACTGCAACTACGAGACCGATGACTCCGTAGAGGGCACGAACGCTAGAGTTTTTAAAGAACGCTAGTCCGATTCCGATTCCCACCATTCCACTCGCTACTGCATGCAGGAGGGTTGATCCAAGAAAGCGCATGTTTCCAGTGAGGAGGGCGAGTGTTGTGTTGTCTGTTGAGATTGGGTGCAAGAGAAAGAGTGTGTTTTCCATAGCTGCGAATCCAAGCGCAGCAGTCATGAAATATATTGGATACTCAACAGGGCGGTCGAGATGGGGACTGTTGGCCATAATTACTCCAAAGGCCAAGCATTTTATAATCTCCTCACTTGCAGCCCACATGGTGGTAAGAAACACAGTACTCTCAGGAAGGAGTCCAATGATTTTCTGAATCGGTAGGACGATTATGACGGAGAGCATTCCGGCGATAAACGTAGTGAGGAGTAAAATCATCGGCTGGCGATTTCCACGAATCTCGCGTAGCCAAAAGAGCAACCATAGTATTGATGGAAGGGCGCCGCCGAGTACGGCGATAAGAAGCATCTGGGGACTTTGAATACTAAATCCGCCTAGAGTGAGCATGGCCATTTCTCCACAATGAGCATTCGACCATTTTTACCTTCGGGAATAAGACTCCAAAGTTCTTCGGTAACGAACGGCATAAAGGGATGAAGGGCGCGCAGGAGTTTCGGAAGAATCTCGATCAAAATACGCTGAGCGGATTCAGAGTTTCTCTTTTCTGCAATTTTTGCCTTACTGCGCTCGATGATGACGTCGGCAAATGTGTGCCAGCTGTAGTGATAGAGTTTTTCTGTAACGAGATAGAACTTGTATTCGTTCATTTCTCCAGTGATTTCTTTTAGAAGCGCGTCGAGTTCGTCGGCAGTCTGCTGGTCTTCTGTGTCGAGGGCTGGAAGATTTTCACGATCTATCTCCTGAGTATTCTCAAGAACGAAGCGGGTAATGTTCCAGAGCTTGTTTGCAAACTTTGAATACGCCTTTATCTTATCCTCTCCGAGGTTACTGTCGTTTCCTGGTCCAACACCAACAATCATTGCCATGCGAAGCGCGTCAGTTCCGTGCTTGTCGATGAGTGTAATCGGGTCAACAATGTTTCCAAGAGACTTGGACATTTTGCGTCCTTTCTCGTCGCGAACAAGACCGTGGAAGTACACAGTCTTAAACGGGATGTCATTGAGAAGATATGTCGACATGAGAATCATGCGAGCAACCCAAAATGGCAGGATGTCGTATCCAGTTTCGAGGACGGCAGTTGGATGGTAGGTTTTGAAATCTTCGGTAATTTCCGGCCATCCAAGTGTTGAGAAAGTCCAAAGACCTGAAGAAAACCAGGTATCGAGAGAGTCTTCGTCTTGAGTCCAACCGTCACCCTCTGGAGCTTCAACTCCGCAGAAAATTTCTTCACCCTTGTACCATACGGGAATACGATGCCCGTACCAGATTTGGCGAGAGATACACCAGTCACGAAGATTTGTGATCCAGTGCATGTATACGCGTTCAAATTGTTCAGGAACGATCTTTATTTTGCCATCCTTAACAGGCTCAAGCATGAGATCTTTCAATGTCTTGCCACTGTGAGAAGCAATTGGCTTATTTACATTGATAAACCACTGAAGTTTTGGAAGTGGTTCGATGATCGCTCCAGTACGCTCAGCGGTAGAAACATTCTGAGAAACTTCTTCCTCTTTTTCCATGAGACCTTCGTCGCGAAGCCACTGTGCGATTACTTCACGCGCCTCAGTTGTTTTCTTGCCAAGAAGATTCTCTCCGCCAACCATCATTTTCGCGTACTCGTTTATAACCTGCTTTGTTGGCAAGTTGTGACGCTGAGCTATTTCAGCATCTATCTGACTATGAGCCGGAGTAACTCCGAGCGCTCCTGTTCCAAATTCTTTTTCTACGCTCTCATCGGCGACGATTTTAATATGAATCGGTACTCCGCAGAATACTGCATCATATTCTTTGCCGATATACTGTGCATATCGTTCGTCATCTTTTGCGACTGCTACTGCAGTGTCTCCAACCTTTGTTTCAGGGCGAGTTGTGGAGATTGCAATAGGGAAGTCTTTTGAATATTTAAATGTGTAGAGCTTGGCTTTACGCTCCTCGTATACTATCTCGTCATCTGAAATAACTGTCTGACCTTTTGGGTCCCAGTTTACAATGCGGTGTCCGCGATAGATGAGTCCTTCGTCGAACATTTTCTTGAACGCAGTGCGTACTGCAAAAGAGCGCTTCTCGTCGAGTGTAAATGCTTCGCGTGACCAATCCAAAGATGCGCCCATGCGGCGTGCCTGTCCGACAATCGTGTCATGAGAATCTTGAGCAAATTTTTCTACTCGCTTGAGAAACTCTTCACGACCGAGGTCTGTCTTTCGTTTACCTTCTTCTTTTTCAATTATCTTCTCAACTTTACTCTGAGTTGCGATTGCGGCGTGGTCGGTTCCAGGGAGCCAGAGTGTGCGCTTGCCTTGCATGCGAGCATAGCGAGTCATGATATCTTCGATGACAAGCATGAGAGCGTGGCCGGTGTGGAGAGTTCCGGTTACATTCGGAGGAGGCAGAACTATTGAGAACGGTTCGGCATCAGGCGCCGTATATCCTTTCTCGATACAGACGTCTGGATTAAAAACCCCACTTTCTTCCCATGTGGAATAGAGGCGATTTTCGGTTTCTTGCGGGTTGTAGGGTTTGAGGAGTTTCTCAGGAGTGTTTTTAATATCCATGCTTGTACAATACCATTTTTTTTACCTTTTGCGAATGGAATGTTTGCCATGCTCTCTGGTATACTTTTTACATGAAATATTTTAGTCTTTTGTTTCTAACTCTCGTCCTGCTCTCGTCTCCGTCTCCTGTCTTTGCTGGTCTTGTGTCTTCTGAAGCACTTGCACAGAAATATTCTGCAACCGATACCGGTGGACAGAAAATTAGAGTTTTGCTCGTGCCTGGACACGACAACGAAACATGGGGAACTGAGTTTCGCGGAATGAAAGAAGTAGAATTGAACCGAGTGGTGGCAAACAATCTCTATTCCTATTTTTCTAAAGACCCTGCGTTTGAAGTTTTTATTACCCAAAAAGATGGAGAATACGCAGAACCGTTTGCAACATATCTCACAAGCCAGAAGGAAGCGATTCGGCAGTTTCGAGATTCTCATAAGGCGGTTCAACAAGCTCGGCGAGAAAAAGGCGAGGTAGTAGGCGTCTCCGGAGTGAATCACAACTACGCAAGTGAAGAAGTTTCAATCAAATTGCATGGAATAAACAAATGGGCGAACGAAAATGATATCGATATTGCTATCCATATTCATTTCAATGACCACGCAGGCAGAGTATGGAATAAGAAAGGGGAGCATTCTGGTTTTTCAATCTATGTCCCTGAGCCACAACTAAAAAATTCAGCAGTAAGTAAAGACATTGCACGAAAGGTTTCCGAATCTTTAGCTCCTTTTAGTGCTTTCTCAAGTCTGCCGGGAGAGGGTGGTGGAGTAATAGACGAGCAGGACCTTATTGCTATCGGTCCTTTTAACACGCTCGACTCGGCAACGATGCTCATTGAGTATGCGTACATTTACGAATCCCAACTTGCGAACCATGCCCTCCGCGAGCGAGTGTTAGAGGAATATGCGTTCCGTACGTATGCTGGAGTGAAAGATTTTTTTGGTAGTACTCTAGTAAAGAATACCTCGTCGCAGTTGCCACGGTATCGATTTACAAAAAATCTCAAAAATGGAATGGTTGGATCTGCTGATGTTTTGATGCTTCAGAGTGCTTTAGTAAGAGCTGGAGTATATCCAGTTGCAGGAAAAGATTTACACGAGTGTCCCGTCTCGGGTACTTTTGGTGCTTGTACCGTGGCTTCAGTCCGAGCGTTTCAAAAACAGAAAAAGCTCCCAGTGACAGGATTTGTGGGCGCTGGGACACGAAAGGCGCTAAACACTCTGAATCTTTACTAGATATATCACATATGATATATTGTTTTCAAACCTAAAAAACAGTTCAATGAAAGAAAACTTAATAACTCAAACAAAAGCTTGTACCATCCCAGATGGAGTGCAGGTAATCATCAAAGCAGGGAAGCATCACAATCCGCTTTTGCAAGAGTATCTTATCATTCAAGATGCGAATGATAGACAAAGCGGTACTGGAATAAAAAAGTATGGAATCCCAGGAGGAGCAATTTTTGTAAAAGAGAGGATTCCTGATGCCGCCGATCGTGAGGTTCGAGAAGAAGTAGGTATGTATGTAGAATCGATATTTTTCGGTTCTTTTACTAAGCAAAGAGGAGAGGGTGTGTACAATACAAATCACCTTTTTATTGCTAACTGTAGCAAGCCACCTCTTGTTATTGAAACTCAGGATAAAAAAGAGGTTTCCTGTGTGCGCACGTTTAATCTGCTAGAGATCGTTGATCTATATCAGAAAGGAAGATTCCACGTAGGTAGCATTAGACTTATTTTTCATTTTCTTAATGGAACAGAAGAGGGAAATCTCGACGAGCCTGTTAAATACTTAGGATGGACATTTTAGTAACACACCTGATTCTAGTATTATAGAATCAGGTGTAATTTTTATATATGAAAGCAGTTATTTTATGCGCCGGAGAAGGTACGCGCCTTCGTCCGTTGACTGACACAATTCCAAAAACACTTATTCCTGTTGCAGGTACTCCGATACTCGCGCGGATTTTTTCTACACTTCCTGAGGAGATTTCTGAAGCGGTTTTGGTTATTCAAGAAAAACAAACTGAGGCGATACAAAATTTTCTCGACACTCTAAAATTAGCTATTCCTGTCTCTATAGCATATCAAGACATGAATGCGAAAGGTACATATCATGCGCTTTTGTCTGCGAAGCACTACACAGAAAATGCGGATGCTTTTTTAGTACTCAACGGAGATGATATCTTTGTTCAGTCTGAGCTCGCATCTCTTGTCTCTCTTTCAGCTCCCGCGTACGGACTTGCGAAAAAAGTACTGAACGATATTCGGTATCGCACGTGCGATGTTGATGAGTCACAACAGAAAATTACTTCATTCCGTTTAATACGAGAAGATGAGAAAGATACTCCGGTCTATTGTTTTACTGGCGCCTGCGTTCTTACGAAGGACTTCTTTACATACGCACCAGAGACTATTTCTTCTGGTGAAGCAGGAATACCGCATACACTTTTTGCGCACAGTGCCTCTGTTTCATTTACGCGCTTTACAGAGTGGTTGCAGATAAACACTCACGAAGATTTGCGGATTGCTACCGAAGCTTCATATTCCCTTGAGCAATAAACTTGTCTGATGTTAGCGGAGCTGGTTTTTCAAAATATCCTGCAAGTGCAATCATCGCTGCGTTATCAGTCGCAAGAGTTTTTGTTGGGAAAATAACAGGAATGCCAAGGAGGGAGGCTTCATGCGTGAGGCGAGTGCGAAGCTCTTTGTTCGCAGCAACGCCTCCGCCAACGAGAATACTTTTTGCCTTATATTTCTTAACCGCCTTGAGTGTTTTATGCACGAGTACATCTACGGCCGAGTCTTCAAACTCACGGGCAATAGCCATTTTTTGATTTTCTGAAAGTACTCCAAGGTCACGGATGAGATAGAGGATTGCGGTTTTGAGTCCAGAGAAAGAAAAATCAAAGTCCGGAGTGTGAAGCATTGGGCGAGGAAGGGGTGCAATAGATTCAGAGTTTTGTGCGCGTGCCATATCTGCGAGGCGAGAAATGTGCGGTCCGCCTGGGTATGGCAATTCGAGCATGCGTGCCACTTTATCAAACGCCTCTCCAACTGCGTCATCTCGTGTCTGTCCGAGGAGTTCGTATTTTCCGATACCTTTTACTCCAACTATTTCAGTATGACCGCCAGAAACGAGCAGGGAAATAGAGGGAAGTCTTTGAGTGATTTCCTTTGCGGAAAATGTTCCACTTCCGTCGGGTACTACCACGGAGAGAATATGTCCTTCCATGTGGTTAGCAGGAACAAGAGGAATGTTCCAGATATATGAAAGTGCTTTTGCAAAACTAATTCCAACCCAGAGCGCCGGAGTGAGTCCTGGCCCAACAGTGACTGCAATGCGGTCGATATTTGGTTTCTGGATTTTCGGCATCTCGCGAAGAATATATTCGAGTACTTCAGGTTCACGCGCTAAAATGGTTGCGAGTTGTTCCGTGCGAATGGCACTTCCTGCACTTTCTTTGTACAGACCTGCTTCCTTGAGGGCGACTACGAACAGCGGAAAGATTGCACGAGAGTGCTCACGCTTTGCCATTGCAGGAAATACGCCTCCATACTGTGCATGGAGTTCGGCCTGAGAAGCTATTTGATGTGCTTTTATAGAGAATGTTTTTTTGAAAACACCCTGCACGGAAAGCACTGCAATGGCTGTCTCGTCACATGAAGTTTCAATCGCAAGAATATTCATACGTCTTACATTCCTTTTATAATACGAATTTTAGCACCAATTTCGTTGAGACGCTCGGCGATTTCTTCATATCCGCGAGTGATTGAATATACGTTGCGAAGCATGGATGTACCTTCGGCAGAGAGCATTGCAATGAGGATGACTGCAGATGGGCGAAGTGCTGGTGGACACACAATCTGCGCTCCGCGAAGTTTCGATGGTCCTTCGATGAATGCACGGTGTGGATCTACGAGGCGAACATTTGCTCCGAGTTTGTTGAGTTCAGTGAAATATATGGCGCGGTTTTCCCAGCTCCAGTCGTGAATGAGTGTCGTTCCTTTTGCCATCGTTGCGAGCGCTGCGAAAAATGGCAGGTTGTCGTTTTGTAGTCCTGGGAACGGAAGCGCGTGAAGTTTGTCGTTCGGTGCAACAAGTGTTGAAGGTTTTACCGTAATATCCACGAGGCGAGTACGTCCGTTTTCAGAAAAATATTCCTTACTCACAGAGAGTTTTGCTCCCATGTGAAGAAGTTTTTCTACTTCGAGTTCGAGGAATTCGATAGGGCAGTGAGTGACGGTAAGTGTTGATTTTGTAATAAGGCCGGCAGAGAGAAAGAACATGGATTCGATAGGGTCTTCACTGTTCGTGTGTTCGACAGTCGTATCAATATGTCCTTTTCCGTGCACGGTGAGCGTTGTTGTTCCTATTCCTTCAATTTTTACACCCATTTTCTCAAGCAAGAAACACACATCTTGCACTTGGTAGTTTGGTGGGGCAAAACGGATCTGGCTGACTCCTTCGATTCCCGCCGCTGCGATTATCATATTGATAGCGCCTGTGTCGGAAGATTCATATAAAGGGAATGAAGCCGGCTTGAGTTTTCCGTGGCGGATATCGTAGGCCTGATCGAGTGTTGTGATCTTTACTCCGAACTTCTCAAGTCCGTATTTATGAGCGGCAATAGTACGCTCTCCCATTTTACATCCTCCAGAATGCGGAAAGAAAAACGCATCGCTCCAGTGAATGAGGGCTCCAACGAAAGTAAATGAGCGGGTCTTTCTCGCAGACTCTAGATTCATTTTTGTGAAATCAAGCTTTTTGGGAGGTGTGATTTCAAGCGTGCTCTCGTCAAGCCAGCGAACTGCAACTCCAAGAGACTCCATTATTTCTACGTAGCGATATACCTCTTCGATACGCGGAATACCGTGGAGAATAGTTTTTCCGTGGTTTACGAGCGAGGCGCAGAGCATGTTGATAGCTCCATTTTTTGAATAGTTTGTTGCAATTGAACCAGAGAGTTTTCGTCCACCTTCAATTTCAAAGTCGATGCTCTTTGAGAGGGAGAGAATCTGGCGACCAAGGATATCGCTAATTTTCGCAAGTTGAGTAACGGTAAGGTTTTGTTCGCCAGCTTCCATGCGGGCTACTGCACTCTGAGAAGTACTCAGTGCCTTTGCAAACTCTGCCTGAGTCAGTCCGCGTTCTTCGCGTAAGTTTTTTATAAACGTTCCGATTTTTTCCTGGTCTTTGGAATGCTTTATGTTCATATTGTCTAGTATATCATATATGATATACTAGACAATATATGGCACTACGCATTGAACACTCAGTTCCGCTCTCAACGCTCTCTACGTTTCGTATGGGAGGCGTTGCAAAAGAAGTTGTAACTATTTTTTCCGAAGATGACCTTGTGACACTTTTTGGATTATTAAAAACCGACAGAAAATGGTTTGTGCTAGGCGGTGGCTCGAATGTTATTTTCCCTGACGTTGATTGCGATGCGTTGATTATCCGCGTTGGTATTGAAGCAATCACTGTCGACGAGTCTGATACTGGTACGGTTGTGACTGCTGGAGCAGGTGCTTCGTGGGATGCGCTTGTTGCGTTTACTGTAACCGCCGGTCTCTCTGGACTCGAAGCTCTCTCGGCAATTCCGGGGTCTGTTGGAGCGACTCCAATACAAAACGTTGGTGCGTATGGATGTGAGGTGAAAGATACGATAGTGTCCGTTCGTGCTTTCGATACAGTGCAGAAAGAGTTTGTGGAGTTTTCAAATACAGAATGTCAGTTTGCATACCGAGACAGCGTGTTTAAACACGTCGCAAATCGATATATCATCACGGCAGTATCGTACAAGCTCACGAAAGAGAAACCAAAATCACCACAGTATCCAGGCGTCTCTGAATATTTTGAGAAACGTGGAATCGCCGAACCAGATCTCTACGATATTCGCTCTGCGATTATCGCAATTCGTGGAACGAAACTTCCAGACCCTGCGCATATTGCTTCTGTCGGTTCTTTTTTTAAGAATCCGATTATTGAAAAGTCACAGGCAGAACTATTGAAAGAAAAATATCCGACGCTCGCAGTATTTCCTGTTTCCGATTCACTTTCGAAGGTAGGAGCCGGTTCTCTTATAGATACTATGGGATGGAAAGGGAAGTCGTTTGGTTCAATTTCTATCTATCCTCACAATGCCCTCGTACTTGTGAACGAAGGTGGAGCAACAAAGACCGAACTACAGAAAGTCGTAGATGCGATTACGTTTACTGTGAAAGAAAAATATGGAATTGAGCTTTCAGTGGAGCCTGAGTTTGTGAGTGAAGAGCTTTTGACATAATATACTAAATATAGTATAATATTTCAAAACACATATACAAATGAATAAAATCGGAACAGTACTCGTCCTCTCCGCAATTCTTGTTGGCTTTGCCTGTTTACAGAATAAGGAAAAACCTAAAAAACTGTATGCAATTTATGAATCCTACGACCAGCGTGAGCTCTCAAACAAAGAATCTCACAAGATTCTTGAAGATTATCCTGATACCTATGCAATTTTTTGCGAAGGTACAGTAAATGACTTTGATTATGGAAGTGAAAAGTACTTCGGAGATTCAAAAGTAATACTTTTTAAAGAAAAACCACAGTGGGGTAGGTTTTCAAATAAAACCTTTCTGGACTACATGTATGACAGTATCCCTGAGCGAAGTCACTCTCGTGATGTGGATACAGTTATTGCTTGGATTACACGAAACTCGTCTGTGATTGAGATCTCTCCAGATCAGCCACTGTACGAAAACCCTGAGGCAGTGAAAATCAAAAAACTGTTTCAAGAGAAATTTACAGACACTGCCGTGCTGTCTCGTTTGCGATATGCGTATGTAATTAATACGCGGTTTGAAAATGAGGTGATTAAAACACTGGCAAGCTATCCGAATGCGCAGGTAATACTCGGAGTAGCGCATGCGAGGGTAACAATGATGCTCTGTCGCCATCACGGTTTTACTTTGGTAGATGTGAGGCATCCAGGAATGACTTATGAAATGTATGATTATTTTCTTCAGTCAGTCTTGGTAAAGTATCTCGTTCTTGAAGATTCTGTGTACACTGCTCTCTAATGCAGTGTACAAAAACTCCTTGTGGAATATACCATGAGGAGTTTTTTGTTGGCTAGTATATTTTAGCTTTACGATGTAAAGTAATAGCATGATTACAAAACAACAGTTCATCGAAAGTCTTTGTGCTGAAATTGATATTATTCGCCACCTTGGAACAAAAATAGATGAGAATATGCTTTCATATCGCCCAAGTGAAAAACAGCGAACACTACTTGAGCTTATGAACTACCTCGGTCATATTTTTTCAACGGGAGTTACTGTAAATATTGAAGGAAACACCAATCGCTACATGGAGATAGCGCAGTCTGCACCAGTGGTGACACTTGAGAATTTTGATTCTGTGATGAAAAACCAGAAAGAGTATGTGGTTGAAAAAATTACAGGACTCACTGACGAACAGCTTGCAGAAGTTACTGATTTCTTTGGAGGAAAAGCTCCGCGTGCAATTCATATGTTTAACGTAATGAAATGGGCCGTTGCGTATAAGATGCAACTATTTTTGTACATAAAGGCAAATGGGAATCACGACATTAGTACTGCAAATCTCTGGCGCGGAGTAGACATGGCTCCTACGCAGTAATACCTATGAAAATCTTTTTACAGTACATAAAGAAATACTGGAAGCTCTGTCTTCTTACGCTTGTGTTGGCAACGATAAACCAAGTGTTTTCTTTACTTGATCCGTATATTTTTCGCCAGGTTATCGACCAATACGCAACACAGCCTGACTTGTACACACGACCAGAGTTCTTTCGCGGAGTCGGAGTACTTCTTTTGGCAATCGTAGGAGTTGCCTTTGTTTCTCGTACTGCTAAAAACTTTCAGGACTATTTCTTAAGCGGAGTTAGTCAGCGCGTTGGTGCCGACCTGTACCGTGATGGAATTTCGCACTCGCTCGCACTTCCGTACGAGAGTTTTGAGGACGAGAGAAGTGGCGAGACACTTGGTAAACTCCAGAAAGTTCGTCAGGATACTGAAAAACTTATTGCCTCACTGATCAATATTTTATTCGTTTCGCTCGTTGGGTTCGTATTTGTCGCCGTCTATGCAATCCATATCCACTGGAGTATTGCCGTTGCCTTTCTTGCAACGGTACCCTTGATTGCTGGAATGAGCCTGCTTCTTTCAAAGAAGATTAAGACAATTCAGAAAACGATTGTCGCAGAGACCACTGCGCTCGCTGGCTCGACAACAGAATCACTTCGCAATATCGAGCTTGTGAAAAGTCTTGGACTTGCAGATCAAGAGGTCAATCGTCTCAATACAACAACAGACAAAATCCTGACGCTTGAATTAAAAAAGCTTCGCTACCTTCGTAGCTTGTCTTTCATTCAAGGTACCGTCATTAATTTTGTGCGAACCTGTATTTTGTTTTTCCTCATGTACCTTATCTTTGCGAAGGTTATTTCTTTCGGTGAGTTCTTTTCTCTGTTCGTTTACTCATTCTATGTATTCGGACCACTCCAAGAGCTCGGTAGCGTGATTGCAACATATCGTGAAGCAGAGGCTTCGTTGGTAAACTTCGAAAAGCTCATGAACACTCCAAAAGAGTATGAAGCTGAACATCCTGCTTCTATCGGAGCAGTCGAAACGCTCTCGTTTAAAGACGTTTCGTTTGGGTACAAGAGTGCTCAAGGTCTGGCTCTCGAAGGTATTTCATATACCGTATCGCGAGGGGAGACAGTCGCCTTTGTTGGACCATCTGGTTCAGGTAAAACATCGCTCGTAAAGCTTTTAGTTGGACTCTACGCTCCAACGTCGGGAAGTATTCTGTATAATTCCATTGCTCATGACACAATTCGCAAGGACGAACTCAGAAAACAAATCGGATTTGTAACTCAGGATACTCAGCTCTTTGCGGGAACAATTCGGGAGAATCTTCTTTTTGTTCAACCAAATGCAACAGATGAAGAATGTTTAGACGCATTGGAAAAAGCACAGTGTAACAATCTGCTTGCTCGTGGAGGAAATGGACTCGATACGGTAATCGGAGAAGGTGGAGTGAAAGTATCTGGTGGAGAAAAACAGCGCCTCTCTATCGCTCGCGCCTTACTTCGCAAGCCGAACGTCCTTGTCTTTGACGAGGCGACAAGCGCTCTGGATTCTCTCACCGAAGAGGAGATTGGGAAGACTATAAAAGACGTGTCTAAAGTGCGCTCGCATATTACGATTTTGATTGCACATAGACTCTCTACAATCATGCATGCCGATACGATTCATGTTCTTGAAAAAGGAAAAATTATTGAGTCTGGAGGGCACGAAGAACTCCTTGCTCTCAAGGGTCTGTATTTCGCAATGTGGCGTCAGCAGATTGGGGAGAGATAGCGATTGCACTTGCAGGATTTTTATAGTACGGTTGATGTAACAAAAAATCGTACATATGAAAAATAGAAAAAGAAAGGTTCGAATCGCAGATGCGGTAGGACTTATGGAATTGATAGGACTAGCACTGCTTTCTGCAGGATTCTGGTTCGGAGTGGGTCAGGCTCAGGTTAGCGGCCTTGGAGCATTCATATCTGCTGTAGTTGTTATTACTTCAGCAGTAATCTCCGGATACACCTCAGTCTTTGCTGAAAAAAACGGCTGGTTTATAGCATTGAGTCTCGTGCCTGTTCTTGTTGTAGGGAATGCCTTCATCTGGCGTTTTTATGTAACTGAGTTTGAAGGAGGACTCCTTCTGCTAAAGTCATTTGCGATTTCATTGTGCGAGATGTTTGTTTCGTATTTTTATTTCAAAATGATTTTTAAAGAAAAAATGGTCTAATTAAAATGAAAGAGCTGAACGTATATGATACGTCCAGCTCTTTTTTAATTGATTGGAATTGCAATATAGTGGGACTCCTTTACTCCAAGTGCGTAGTTGACTCCTTTATGTTCAATGAAGTCATGCACAAGGAAATTAATTTCAACTGACTTGTCTTTGCCGAGAAGTATAACGTTTTCATAACCCCCGTTATCTGATCTTTTGAACGAAAGATCTATTTTTGCGTTAGATAAAATTTTCTCAGTTTGGAATGTTTGCCAAGAAGTATATCCCTCTGGGTAGTAGGTAGAAAATACTTCATCTACTATGTAGTTTGTTCCGTTTCGCGTAATCGTTTTTGTGCTCATTGGTTATTTGCTTTTTAGTGAAGTTATATTTGAGTGCATATTACAATATCTGAGGATTTTGGCAATTAAAAAAAAGGGGGGGGTAATGTGTACACACATATGGCGGTTCCCTGTCGAATAAGGAAATAATAGTTCAATTTTTATCCTGTAAATAACTCTGTTGCAAAAAATATAAATTCGCAAATATACCAGAAAACGCTATTTGTCAACGAGTATTTGACGTGGAGTTCGACATGTTACATAAATTGTATTCATGTACAAAAAACGCATTGTTACTTAGGAGATATCGATTTAGTATGTGTGTACTTAAGGGTTAACTTGTGAATTAATTCTTGAGTATTTATTAGAATAATTACTGAAATACTTATGCAAGATAATCAGGAGGGTTCATACAGCGCAGATGTTCGCTGTGATAATTGTGAAATGAATGGAATAATTAACATTCCTAAGGGGACAGAAATTGTACATCATGAGTGTCCTAAATGTGCTACTCAGAAACTTAAAAAGAATCATAAGCCGATATTTTTCGCATAGTTTCGGTTTGCCGCTTTTTTCGTCAGTGTTTAAAAAATACAGGTCAAGAAGACCTGTATTTTTTGTGCGCGATAGAGGATTCGGCTATTACATAGCCAGGTACTTTTCGATTTCGCTCCGCTCAATAACGAAAAGTCTTTCGAATCCTCACAGAGCGACGCAGGTCGCTCTGCCGATCTTGGTCACGACCCAAAAGAAAAACACGGCGCAAGGCCGAGTCTTTCTTTTGGGTGTGAGGGAAGAATTCTTACCCCGAACTCAAAAATATGGACTAAATTCCCGTTTATCTTTGTTTTTAATAATCTAAGTATAAGGAAGATAAATAATAAAAGGTCTAATTGATTATTCAATTAGACCTTCTTGTTCTTTGCTGCAGAATTTTATATTAGTTGGATTGTTCCTCTGTATAACATAATGCTTTTTATTTCCTTGTTATCACCTTTGTAAAAATACGATTCTTGCTTTAATTTAGTATCACCAGTTCTAGTAATCGAGATATGGTATCCTCCATCAGAAAATACTGATACTTGTACTTGACGCCCACCTTGACCAAAAGTAACTGGAGGAAAGGAGAGCTGTCCTTTGTCTGATGTAAAACTTGTTATTACGAAAAATAATGAGTAGGGAATTTCATCACCAGAGTGATAAAAAGTAACTTTCATATTTTTTCCTAAAAGTTCTTCTACCTTAGTTATTCCAAGGAAGGTTAAGATTTTCTTATTCATGATCGGTATATTTAATTGTTAGATATTGAGTTATCTCTATGTCGGAGAACGGCGCAGAGATAACCCAACAAATTACAATCTGAATATCAAAAAACTATTATCACTATAATAGCATAAATATATATTTCGTCAATACATACATCACCGTAGACTATTGACAGTTATACATATAATGTGATATAATGTAAATAAGTAAAACTACTTTGATAATACGGGCTTTGGTAAGAGCACTAGGTACACAGCGCCTGTGTTTCTAGTGCTCTTACTGAGGATCCCACTATAGTGCACATCCCATCCGTAAAAGATTCTGTAAAAGGCATGCCAGCCAGGATGACAGATACGTAAACAGCTGACTGCCGGGAATAGTACGGAACGTTTTCGCGGATTAACCATAAATCCCTGTCCGCGCAGGGTGCTGAGTGATGAAATTAATCACCGAAAAAGGCAACGGATTTCTTTTTTCAGAAACACATGGTCACGCCGTGTATTATGAAAACCCGGGAAACAACCCCGGAAAAATTTTGAAAGTTGTAAAAAATGCTCGTCAGGAAGCTGAATGGGCAAAAACAAATTGGGGATGCGAACCTCAGGAACCAACGGAAGCAGAAATGCTTCTACTCGAAAGGATGGCTCCATTTCGTAGGCATATAAAAACGCTTGCGATTAAGAACGCCAAGGCTTCAAGTCTTGAGTTAAAGCAATCTGGTTTTTTCAAAGTCCCTGGCGGTCTATTGTCTCGAGCAAATGGGATAACACGCAGGAAGACACATCAGGGCGAGAATAGTTGGTACTTATTCAACTTTGAACCTGTATTAGGGGTGATTCCAAATTCACTCTACTGTACGGGATCATCGATTGATTTCGGTACGTACAATGGTAAACCAAACCCATGGTTCGGATTAATGAGTAATGAAATTGAGCCAATCATCAGGGAAGACTGGGAGCGCTTGTCTGGACGCAAGTTTAGATTGGCTTACGAGTTTACGTGGTTTAAGTCTCAAATTGAGCCCTACCAAGTTATAGGTGGCTATGACCAGCTGGATTTTCCAGCCAACACTTTCAGGGGCCTGTATCTCTTTGACCTTAGTAAGGAGAATAAAGAGAACTGGGTTGAGGAATTGCAGCCAGCAATGGGGCGTGCGTATATATGCTATGCCCACGGTAACGGTGATCACACCGTTCCGAATATAATGCTCAAAGAAATTTTTGATGGGGGAAACCTCGGAGAGGAGATATTTGTAGCGAACTAAAATGTCATTTAAACAATGGCAGATAAGAAGAAGTAGAATATTTTCAGAACCAAACGAAAAGAGCCCGACTCATCGTTTGGTTCTTTTTATATCTAATCGAGTGTGCGATAGAGGATTCGGCTATTACATAGCCAGGTACTTTTCGATTTCGCTCCGCTCAATAACGAAAAGTCTTTCGAATCCTCACAGAGCGACGCAGGTCGCTCTGTCGATCCTGGTCACGGCCCAAAAGAAAAACCCGGCGCAAGGCCGAGTCTTTCTTTTGGGTGTGCGCGATAGAGGATTCGAACCTCTGACCCTCCCCACGTCAAGGGGATGCTCTACCAACTGAGCTAACCGCGCGTCGTTCTCTTTGAACAAAACGAGTATACCACATATACATATAATTTCAATCGCCCTTTCTACCTGCTATCTGCTACTATTGCGTATATATGCGTACTGCAAAACAGATATTTAATCAGCTTCTTGCGAACACAATGCTCGCCTTGGTTACAAATGCCTTTGTGTGGTTCGCTCTTACATTCTGGGTGTTCTTGAGTACTCGTTCCGTTCTTGTTACGTCTATGATTGCTGGAACCTTTGCTGTCACAAACATGCTCGGCGCGTTTCTTTTTGGAAACATTGTAGATAAGAGAAAAAAGCGAACTGCAATGATTCTCTCGAGCGTCATGTCTTTTATTGCATATGCAATTGGAACAATTATATATTTCTCAACTCCAGCAGAAGTATTTGCAAACCCTGCGTCTCCGATATTGTGGGTACTCATTGTCATCCTTATGCTCGGAAGCGTCGCGGGAAATTTGCGTGCTATTGCCCTCAGTACGCTCGTAACAAAACTCTTTACTGAAGATCGTGACAAGGCAAATGGAATGATTGGAATGGTAAGTGGTTTGAGTTTCTCTCTTACATCAGTGCTCAGTGGTCTGGCGATTGGATTTTTTGGAATGAATCTTGCTCTCGTGTGCGCGCTCGTTGCAACAGCGCTTGTAGTTCTCCATCTCGCATTCTTTCATTTTGATGAACCAGCAGTAGAGATTCATCATGAAGAACATCATGAAAAAAAGTCTGGAGTGCGAACGACGATGAAAATTATTGCTTCAATCCCAGGACTCTACGGTCTCATTTTCTTTACGACAATCAATAATTTCCTCGGAGGTGTGTTCATGGCACTCATGGATGCGTACGGCCTGTCGCTTGTTTCTGTGCAAACGTGGGGAATTATGTTTGCTGTTGTCAGCTTTGGCTTTATTGCCGGAAGTACCTATATCGCAAAGAAAGGGTTGGGGAACAAGCCACTGCGAAAACTGTTGGGTATAAACATCATTACGTGGACTACGTGCATCTTCTTTACTATCCAGCCTTCTATTATTCTACTTGCTATCGGAATGCTTATCTGGATGACGCTTGTGCCGTTTGTGGAAGCTACTGAACAGACGATTATCCAAGCCGTTGTGCCATATGCACGCCAGGGAAGAGTGTTTGGTTTTGCGCAAAGTGTAGAATCTGCCGCCACTCCTGTCACTGCCTTTCTTATCGGTCCGATCGCTCAGTTATTCTTCATTCCGTTTATGACAACTGGAAGTGGTGTGGAGCTCATTGGCTCGTGGTTTGGGGTTGGTCCCGCTCGTGGAATCGCTCTTGTCTTTATGTCTGCTGGTACACTTGGTCTTCTTGTCACTCTTTTTGCTTTTCGTTCTAAAGCATACAAGATTCTTTCAAAGCACTATATTGAGAATACAGGTCAGAAAACAGTCGCACATGCCAGCGGTGCTAGTATGTTGTCTCCGGATGTTGTTGTGAGTGAATAGAATTACTTGTATACGCTCGTTCAGTTTGCGAGCTGTGAATAAGTCTCTTGCAAAAAATTTTCAGAGCCACCTAGTCGGCAAACGCCATGAATTCGAGCGATTTTTTGGCTCGGTTCGACAGCTTTTTTGTTTTGTTTTCTTGTGCGAGATTTCAGGGATTTTCACCTTGTCCACACAGAGTGGGAGGGTATAATGATTGTCCAACTCGCTCTGTGCAAGAGGAAACTATGGACAAGCCAAACAGAGTTTCCTCTCGCAATGAGCAAATTATTAAGTGCGTAATTTGTATACAAGAGCGCTATGCCATCACCACAGAAACAGACAATTGGTCTTCACAATCTCTCTGCAGTCGTAGCAGACGTCGTTGTGGATACTCAACAGGCAGAAGAAGCTGTGAAAGAAGTTCCCGCAGTGCACGAGGCTCCGGTGGTAAAAGAATCACCAAAGGAGTCACCATATGTTCCGGCTCACACGTCGATGCCTTCAACAAGTCCTTCTCGCGGTGTTTTAAAGCGAGACGGAACTCGCGAGCCATTCAACGCGGACCGTATCAATAAGTCTATCGAGCGAGCAACACACGGTATTCCAAATCCGCTTGAAAAAGTCATGCAGATTGCCTCTGAGACAGAACTCACGATCTACGACGGTATTACAACTGAAGAAATGGATCAGGCGACTATAAACGCAGCCCTCCAGAATGCTCAGTATGACCTCGACTACGACAAGATTGCTACACGTCTTCTTCTAAAGACTATCTACAAAAAGGTTCTTGGTACCTACGACACAAAAGAAGAGCTTGTCACCATGCACAAGACTCACTTCCAGCACTACGTTCGTCTCGGTATCGAGCTCGGGCTCCTCGACAAGCGACTCCGTAAGTTTGACCTCGACGAGCTTGGTCGTTACCTAAAAATCGACCGTGATGAGTTCTATAAGTATTCTGGTGCTTCAACAATGCTCGACCGCTATCTCATCAAAGACGTAGATGGCCGCCCTTTGGAGACTCCGCAGTATTTCTGGATGCGTATTGCAATGGCAATGTCCATCAATGAAAAAGACCACAATGGCTGGGCAAAGCGTTTTTACGACAAGATGAGTAAGCTTGAATACCTCTCGGCTGGATCTACAAACATCGGAGCAGGTACAAATCGCTCAAGTCTTTCAAACTGTTACCTCATGCAGGTAGAAGACGACATGGCTCACATCGGAAAGACTGTCTCAGACGTTCTCTTGCTCTCAAAGGCAACAGGAGGAATCGGACTTGCTGTCACAAAACTCCGTGCAAATGGCTCAATGCTCAAGAGTAACAACACTGTATCTTCTGGACCAGTTCCTTTCATGCACATCATTGACTCAGCTGTTCGTGCAGTTCAGCGTGGAGGAAAAAAGAAAGGAGCACTCTGTTTCTATATGGAAAACTGGCACTACGACTTCCAGGACTTCCTCGACCTCAAGCAGAACGCCGGAGACGACTACCGCCGTACCCGTACTGCAAACACCGCTGCCTACATGTCTGACGAGTTCATGAAGCGAGTGAAAGAAGACAGAGATTGGTACCTCTTTGATCCAAAAGAAGTGCCTGACCTCATCGAACTCTATGGCGAGGCCTTTTCAAAGCGATATCAGGAATACTGTGAAATGGCAGAGCGTGGAGAATTGAATCTTTGGAAAAAGATGCCAGCTCGCCAGCAGTACAAGAATATTCTTGTATCACTACAGACAACAAGTCACCCATGGCTTACATGGAAAGACACAATCAACGTCCGCGCTCTCAACAACAACACTGGAACAATTCACGCTTCAAACCTCTGTACTGAAGTTACTCTTCCACAGAACAAAGATAACGTCGCGGTTTGTAACCTCATCTCTATCAACCTCCCACGTCACCTCGTTGGAAAGCAGATGGACTGGATGCGTCTTGAAGAATCTGCTCGTCTTGCAATCCGTCAGCTTGATAACCTCATCGACGTAAACGAGCCACCAATTGCTGAAGCAAAGCGTGCCGACAGTGAAAACCGTGCGCTCGGACTTGGACTCATGGGACTCTCTGACACAATCGAACAGCTTGGATATTCATATGAAGATTCAGTTGCTCACGACTTTGTCGACAAAGTATTTGAGTTCATTAGTTACATGGCTATCGACGAGTCTGCAACAATCGCAGCGGAGAAGGGAAGTTACAAAAACTTCGAAGGCTCTGGATGGTCACGCGGACAGGTGCCTATAGACACAGCAGAGCGTCTTGCTCGCGAGCGTGGTTCTGACCTTACGGTAGGACTCGGCTCAGTTCGTGGAGTACCTGAAATCGATTGGGAAGCGCTCCGCCGAAAGGTTCGCAAAGGAGTACGCAACGCAACCGTTATGGCAATCGCTCCAAACGCAAACATCGGACTCGTTGCCGGAACTTCTCCTGGAATCGACCCACGCTTTGCACAGATGTTTTCTCGAAACAAGATTTCAGGAAAATATCTTGAAGTAAATCCGAACATGGTGCATGACCTCAAGACACTCGGAATCTGGGATAAGGTTCAGGAAGACATTCTCAAAAATCACGGAGACATTCAGAGTATCGACCTCATTCCAGACGGAATCAAACGTATCTACAAGACAAGCTTTGATACATCTCCAGGTGCCTTTGTGGAAGTCGCTGCGCGTGCTCAGAAGTGGGTAGACCAGGCAATCTCTCGCAATATGTACCTTGCAGTAAATGACATCGACGAAGTCATGGGTATTTACACAAATGCATGGGAGAAGGGACTCAAGACTACGTACTACCTCCACATGAAGCCAAAGCACACAGCTGAGCAGTCAACTGTGAGTGTAAACAAAGCAACTGCTATTGGAAAGAAAGGATTTGCAGCACTCTTTGCAAACGCTGCTCCAGCGGTAAAATCTGAAACACCTAAAGAAGAAGTAAAAGTCTCAGTAGCGACTGCAGTAAAAGTAGAAGTTGTAGAAAAGAAACCAGAGCCACTGCCAGTAATCGCCGACATTATTCGACAAGAAGAGCCAGCTCCAGAGACTCCGGTAGACCTTCCGAAAAAAGCTCCGTTTGCATCAGTCGCTCAGAAAATGAAGACAATGCCAACAGTAGTTCTTCCGGATGATCCGCAGAACGCAAATATTTGTGAAGGGTGCGAATAGGGAAATTATTATCTAGTCAAAATATAAAGTACATATATGATTCTTGGAAAGCCAGAGCCAACAGATACATCACTTCACCCAATGAAGTACAAGTGGGCGTACGAGTTGTATAACCAGGCGGTGCGAAATACATGGTTCCCACATGAAATTCCACTCGGAGAAGACATTAAGGACTGGAATGACATGACAGAAGACGAGCGTCATGCAGTAGAGTTTTTGATGGCATTCTTTAATCCAGCAGAGCTCATTGTAAACCGCGCACTCGCACTCGGAGTGTATCCATATATCAAGAGTCCAGAAGCTCACCTCTACCTTGCAAAGCAGATGTGGGAAGAGGCGAACCACTGTGTTGCATTCGAGTACGTACTTGAAACATTCCCGGTAAATCGTGAAGAGATTTACAAGGTGCACACAGTTACAGACTCAATGATTGCAAAGGAGAACTTCATTAACAAGTATCTCAAGCGCATGACTGAAGTGACTCTAAACATCGAGACTCCAGAAGGAAAGAAAGATTTCATCCGTAACCTCATTGCCTACTCAGTTGTTATGGAAGGAATCTGGTTCTACTCTGGATTCATGGTCGTGCTCTCGTTCCGCCAGCGCAACAAGCTCCGCAACTTTGCGAGTTTGATCAACTGGGTAATTCGCGACGAGTCACTTCACTTGAAGTTTGGAATCAACCTCATCCTCAACATTCTTGAAGAGAATCCAGAAATCCTTACTGCAGAGTTTGCAGAGGAAATCCGAAATATTGTCATCGAGGGAGTCGAGCTTGAAGTTGCGTACAACAAGGATCTTTTCCCAAATGGAATTCTTGGACTCAACTCAGACTACGTAAACCAGTATGTTATGTACGTTGCTGATCGACGCCTTGAAGAGCTTGGAATGCCAAAGCACTACAATGCATCAAACCCAGCAAAGTGGATGAGTACTGCAACAGACGTGTACGAGCTCGTGAACTTCTTTGAAGCGCAGAACACTGCATACGAAGTAGATGCACACGGACACTCAAAGGACAAAAAAGAAGCGTAATTTTTGAAATTGTACGCAAAGAAAAAACCGCCATTCTCGCTATAGTGCGAGGGGCGGTTTTTTTTGATGATTTACGCGAGAACTTTTTTTGGTTCAGTGGTTACTCTTGGTGCAAAAATTGTGAGTATGTACCAAGCCATGAAGAAGTAGTAAAAATTCATCGCCAGATAGTTATTATCTGGGTGAGAACTTGTACATATTTTTTTTAAAAAGAAAAAATGTACCAAGCCAATTACTATCGCTGCAACTCGAGTTCCAATACGTTCTTTTTTTGTCGGAAACGAATCCGACAATTCAATAAATGGGGCCAGTAAGCCTGCGAACCCTGTTAGCAAGGTGCCAAAACACAATAAGTCGTACTGAGCTAGATCTTTCGTATATACTTCATCAAAGTAGGCAACGATACATCCGCCAGCCAGTGCCATGTAATAGAGGATAATGCTCGACATTGTCCAGATTTTGTATTTCATTGTTAAATTGGTTTGACTCATATATACCATATTATTCTGGTATACTGCAAAGGCATGACACAAAAAACGTTTAGCTATCTTTTCTATGGACTCTTTATCCTCATAGGAGCGCTCAGTATCGGTTTCGTTCCCGGAGCGCTTTCATATCCCTACGGCTCAGCTATTGCCATCTGCATCATCTCGCTCCCGCTTGTCGTGGCGCTGTACAAAAACTTCGGACTTCAAAAGACAGTGCTTTCGTTTCTTGTCCTCTCGCTCTTTGCACTCGCAATTGAATACACTGGGCTTGTAACCGGCTGGCCATATGGACACTTTGAGTACACAGGAGAGCTCGGTGCTCGTATTTTTGGCATCTTGCCATGGACTGTTGGATTTTCCTGGACTCCGCTCATGCTCGGAGCAGTCGCCATGGTATATCCGTTTACGAAGAGTAAAACTCTGCGCATCCTTTTGCCTGTCGTTATTCTTGTTGTTTTTGACTTACTTCTCGATCCTGTTGCAGTGTCTGTCGGCATGTGGCAGTTCGCCGAGCAGGGAGCGTACTACGGAGTTCCGTTTCGTAACTTTGTCGGATGGGGGATCTCTGGCTTGATTGGGTCACAGATTAGCTATCTTCTTTTTGTCAAGGCTCCGGCGCGTGCCATGGCTTCGCTTGGTATAAGTTTCTATATCAGCATTGCACTCTGGACACTCGTCGCACTCTTCCGTGGCCTCTACATTCCGTTTGCTATCGGCCTTGTTCTGTCGGTTTTAGTCGCCGTGATACACTACAGATATGCAAAAAATTCTGGCAATTAGTCGTCCACGATTTTGGATGTACACACTCGGTCCATTTCTGGTCGGGTCGGTTTCGCTCTTTGGATTTCCCTACCATTTTCCGCTGGAGTTTTTCGTCTTTCTTGTATATTTCACATTCCCTGCAAATATTTTCATCTACGGGATAAACGACATATATGACAGAGCAACAGACATGCTCAATGCCAAAAAGCAAGGATATGAGCAAGTACTCAAGCCAGAATATGACGGCATGCTCCGCACAGTAATTGCGCTTAGTAACATTCCATTTTGGATCTACGCAGTCGTGGTTCTTCCTCCCGTCGCCCTCATTCTTTTTGCCGTCTTCGTCTTTCTCTCATGGCAGTATTCCGCTCCACCGATTCGCGCCAAGGCAGTTCCTTTTCTCGACAGTATCTTTAGCGGGTTTTTGTATATAGTTCCGGGAGCTGTGATATGGGCCTTTCTCTTTAACGCATGGCCTCCTATGCTTGCTATAGTCGGCGGATTTTTGTGGTCATTTGCCATGCATGCGTATTCAGCCGTTCCAGACATTCAGGCCGACAGGGAGGCGGGAATTGCCACCGGTGCTACATTGCTCGGAAAGCAGGGAATACTCGCCGTATGCGCGATTCTGTACGCTCTAGCAGGCGTTATTGGAGCGATGTATGTCGGTCCGTTTGCCTATATTGCTGGAGGTATATATGTAGCCCTTGTCGGAGTATCCATGTACAAGAAAACCCCCGCCGAAGTCCTTGGTATCTACAAACTGTTTCCGGTGATTAATACCGTGATTGGAGGGGTACTGTTTTTCTTGTTGGTGGTATAGAAAGGGTATGAAAAAAGCCCGACCATTTCTGATCGAGCTTTGAGATGAACCAAACAAATCATTTTTTACCGAGGAATTTTTTTTAAAAATTTGAGATCTACACAGGTAATAAAAAATCACTTTGATTTACAAAGTGATTTTAATAGCTATGAATCTGGCTCAATTTTGCGAAGCGTCTAGTTCTCTTAAAGGATTCTAAATTTACCTCTAGAAAGAGAATTTCCTTTCTTTGCTAAAGTATCAAAATACTGTATTTCGGAATCTACTGACTTATCGCCAGTTACAGGACTTTTGTACTGGATATGATAACGCCCAGGACTTATTGTTAGTCGTATACTCTCCTTATCGCTTATGTGAATCCACGGAAAACAAATGGTAGCATATTCTGTAGTATATATTTCTAAAACATAAGACTGGGGCACAAAGTAGATTTTCATAAAATACCAGTATGCGTCAAGCTTATGAAAAAAAGAAATTTCTATTTTTCGTCCAAGTAAGTCAGATCCATGTTTGATACCTAAGCTTTGAAAGAGCTCCCTCTGTAAATTTTTCTTCATCGTTGTTGTTTTTAAAGGTGACCGCAGAAGACATTAGAATCTTCTCTGGTCACCTTTAAAAATTGTCAAAAAAACGTATCTGATTACATAATACGATAATATTAAGTTTTGTCAAACATTTGCTCCGAACTTGGGAGGATGTTCGGAATGCAACGAATGGTATTCGTTAATCTCGTAAACTAGAGCTCTTTAAGTGGATGGACATCTTTACTTCCTGTAATACGCTTGTAAACAAGTTCGGCGGAGATGAGACAGATTGGCATTCCGATTCCTGGGTTTGTACCGGCTCCTGCGTAAAAGAGGTTCGGTACTTTTTTGTGTACATTATTTGGGCGGAAGAGGGCAGTCTGGCTGAATGTGTGCGCAAGCCCGAGTGCTGTTCCTTTGTATGCGTTGTAGTCTTTCTGGAAATCTTTTACAGAATATACTTGCTGGTATTTTATGCGCCCGCGAATATTTTCTACACCTGCGTACTGCTGAATCTCATCAAGAATCTTTTCCGTATATTCTTTTTCAAACTCAGGCGTATATTCCAATCCTGAAGCAATCGGAACAAGCACGAAAATATTTTCATGGTTTGCCGGCGCTACGCTTGGATCTGTTTTTGACGGCATGCAGAGATAGAAAGAAGGGTCAGTAGGCCACTCTGGCTTGTCGAAAATTTGCTCAAATCCTTTCTGCCAGTCTTTTGCGAAGATGAGGTTGTGGTGTTCAAGAGTCGGAATTTTTCCTTCTACTCCGAGGTAGAGAATGAAGGCAGATGGAGCCAAGACGCGTGAATCCCAATACTCTGGAGAGTGTTGGCGATATTCTGGCGCAAGGAGGTGTTCGTCGGTAAAGGTAACGTCGGCGTTTGACACGACGATATCAGCAGAGAGAACTGTTCCATCGGCAAGACGGACTCCGTTTGCGGTGTTGTTTTCAATCAAAATCTGCTCGACTTCTGTATTCGTCATAATGTTCACTCCATGCTTTTTCGCCATGGCTTCAAGGGCGCGAGGAAGCTGCCAAATACCTCCATCTGGATACCAGACTCCAAGTCCGAAGTCGACATAGTTCATCATACTGTAGATTCCTGGGCAGTCTCCGGGAGCTGTTCCAAGGAGAATCATCTGGTACTGCATGACTTTCTGTAATATTTCGCTCTTGAACTTTGATTCAATGATTGCCTTTTGCTTACGAAGAAGGGGAAGTTTGTATCCTACTTTGGCAACACTCCAACTCATGAAGTCGAGGATTGAGTTGTAGTTTTTGAACATGAACTCGTTGTAGGCAATGCTGTACTGAAGCTTGAGTTTTTCTAAAAACTTTACGAGTACCTTTCCACTACCTGGCTCGAGAGTTTCAAATGTTTCTGTATTTTTTACGATGTCTCCGTAGAAATCGTAGTGCTTCATGTCGCTCTTTAAAATGATGCGATATGACGGAGCAAGTTTCTGGAGGTTGTAGTAGTCAGATGTTTTCTCTCCCATGAGTGAAAAGAAATGGTCGAACACGTCCGGCATCATGTACCAGCTTGGACCCATGTCAAAAACGAATCCATCTTTTTCAAAGACACGAGCGCGACCACCGACAGTGCTGTTCTTTTCGATGAGTGTCACTGTGTATCCTTTTTTCGCGAGGAGGCAGGCAGTTCCAAGGCCTCCGAGCCCTGCACCGATGACGATGACTGATTTTTTTGTGTCCATATGATTAAAAAAGATGAGTGGTTATAATGCGAAGTTTTTGGGAGAGGGGAACGCGTGTTCGGCCTCTGAATATTCTGCTTGGGTCTTTCGATATCTTCTCAAATATACCCTTGTAGAGCCCGTAGGCCATGCGTACGGCTCTCCGGCCGCCCTTTGTGAGCATTGGTATGCCGGCTAGTCCGTGTGCGTAGAGTTTCTGTGTTCGTTGTATTTCAAATTCTAGCAAGGCAAGCACTTTTTCATTCGGAGTTGTTGTGCGGAGCATGTCCTCTGTAATTCCATATGTCTCCATGTCCTCTTGTGGAAGATATATTCTTCCGCGTTCTAGGTCTTCGACGACGTCGCGTAAGAAGTTTGTCATTTGAAATGCTTCAGCGAGTGAGCGAGCGTGGGGAAGTGCATCACCAGTATATCCAATCAGGTGTGACATCATGTATCCGACAACTGTTGCCGAGCCCATCATATACTCTTCTAGTTCGGCATATGTTCGGTAGCGATTTTTTTCTGTATCAGCAAACATGGCGCTCAGAAATATTTCACTATACTCAAATGGAATGTTTTTTTCTTTCCATAGTACTGCGTTGGCGCGAAGAATTGGATGCACGTCCAGATCCCCGTTATATGCTCGCAGCCAGTCTTGTTTCCATGCATTTAGTTTTTCTTTCGCTTTGCTCGGATCTTTCTCCTCCGTGTCCACTATCTCATCTGGATATCTGACAAATGCATACAGAACCCACGTTGCTTGGCGGAGTTCTTTTGCAAAGAAATATGTGGCGATATAGTACGAAGTTCCGTACTTTTTCGTCATTTGTTGGCAGATTTTTGCGTCAGCGGAATAGGTATTCATGAAAAATTAGTGAGTGCGAGCAGTGAGCATGGATACGACCTGAAGAAACTCTGCCTTTGCATTCTCGGGAATGTCGGAATTGGTCAGTGTTTTTTCTGCAATTTCTTTCTGGTCTGCAATATATTTTTCTGCGTA
>CALQZW010000003.1 GCA_943350045.1 Candidatus Nomurabacteria bacterium
TCATCGGAAATATCGGAAAGAGGAAATGCGCCCATTTCAATATCCTCAACAAAATCATATTTTTCTTCGATATGTTTTCGCATATCTCGGTTTGTATTATTATCTTTCAATTCCTCTTTTGATAGATCAACATAAGCAAAAGTGTCTATATCAGATACACCCTCTATAGCTTCTCCTTTAGCGACAGAACCGCGAAGATATACATTTTTAAGTTTTTCGCAGTATTTACCTTTATACACTTCAACAATATCACCAACAAGCGGTTTCCATTTCTCTTGGATTTTTTCTGCTGAAGCAGGATTAATCAAAAAGCCATTTTTATCTACATCAAAATATGATCCTTTGGGTTTGATTTCAATTTTAGTAGTTATTTTTTTCACAATCTTTACTAAATCTTAAACTCCACAACATCTCCATCCTTCACAATATATTCCTTTCCTTCTGTGCGGACTTTTCCTTTCAAGCGAGCTTCGGCATATGAGCCAGCGTTCAAAAGTTCCTGCCAGTTTATAATCTCCGCACGAATAAACTTGTCTTTAAAATCCGTATGAATCGCCATTCCCGCAACCGGAGCAGTACTTCCCGCTTTAATAGTCCACGCGCGAGTCTCCTCCACTCCTGTAGTAAAGTACGTATCGAGCCCAAGGAGCTTGTAGGCCTCAGTAATGAGCTTGTCGATACCGCTTCCGTCACTGCCACCGAGTTCTGAGCGGAAGACCTCTTTCTCCTCCCCTTCAAAATCCTTCAATTCATCTTCAATCTTTGCATCGAGCACGACAAAACCCGCGCCAGTAGACACGATATACTCACACAACTGCTTAAATAACTCCGGATGAGATTCGTCCAAATTCACCACGCCAGAGCGCTTGTTGAGACCGTACAAAAACGGCTTCATTGTGAGCAAGTTGAGCTGCTTAATCTTTGGCAATTCCTTGTCATCGAGATCAACAGTATTTGCCATGCGCTCGTTCTCTATAGCATCAAGCACGCGCTTGAGCGCCTCTTCTTCGATGATAGCTTCCTTGTCTCCACGCTTGGCTTCCTTTGAAACATTTCCAAGACGCTTGGTCACAGTTTCCATGTCGGCAAGCAGAAGCTCCATGTTGATGACTTTAATATCGCGCAGTGGGTCGATGTCGCCATACACATGCATAATGTCGTCACCCTTCTCAGCTTTCAGTGGAAAGATTCGTACCATTTCAAAAATGGCGTCAGTCTCGCGAATGTTCGCAAGGAACTTGTTTCCCAGTCCTTCTCCTTTTGCAGCACCAGCCACAAGACCGGCAATGTCCACGAATTCTATAACAGCAGGGACGGTTTTTTGTGTCTGAGAAAAGGCAGAGAGTTTCCAAAGGCGTTCATCCGGTACGGGAACGATACCGACAGATGGGTCGATAGTACAGAACGGATAGTTTGCTGCAGGAACACCCTTTTTTGTAAGGGCGTTAAAGAGCGTTGATTTCCCCACGTTTGGGAGGCCTACGATTCCGATTGAAAGTGACATATGGTGGGTATAGTATCAGAAAATAAGGGTGTTTGCTATTTGTTGACTAATATACCTAGTGTAGTATACTAGGTAAGTACCTCCTGTCGCTTCGGTGGCAGGACGCGAAACCGCAACTTATGTTGCGGTTTCTGCATTTTATAATAAAATATTGGGAATGAAAGTGTACATCTATATTGACGGATTTAATCTCTACTACGGCTGCCTAAAAGGCACGCCGTACAAATGGCTGAACCTTCAGAA
This sequence comes from Candidatus Nomurabacteria bacterium, assembly GCA_943350045.1. Taxonomy (GTDB): domain Bacteria; phylum Patescibacteriota; class Minisyncoccia; order Phycocordibacterales; family UBA9973; genus CAITQP01. Next base: position 1,748 of record CALQZW010000003.1, read on the forward strand.
ACTCTCTGAGCTCTTATTTCCTAGTCACACCATAGCTAAGATAAAGTATTTTACTGCTCCTATAAAAATTCGAGAGAACGATCGAGACCACGGCAAGCCAAACAGACAGCAGATCTATCTCAGGGCACTTCGTACCATTCCTGGACTGGAAATTATTCAGGGGTCATTTCTCAGTCATGTAGTCACCATGCGAAACGCAGATAGCAAAGGCTACTCACGGGTTATTAAAACAGAGGAAAAAGGTACTGACGTAAACATAGCTTCTCATTTAATTAATGATGGTCATTCAGGAATTGAAATTGCCGGTAGTCGTAGTAAGCCCTTTTGAGAGAAATACAATTGAATTAAAAAAGATAGCTACACTATGTAAGAAGATACGTAAAGGTGTGCTTCAAGCAAGTCAGTTCAACTCTACGCTTACCGACACTATTGGAGAAATCACTCGTCCTAACCAGTGGTAGTTGAATCGCTTCCCGACGATTCCACAAAAAAAATCCCCGCCAAATATGACGGGGATTGATACTATTTACAGCACTACACTTAATCCATATACCGTGGAGGTATCGGGATTATATCTTCATCACTTGTATTCTTGTTAAATGTCTTAACAAGAAACTGCACATACTCTTGGACCCTCAATACTCCTTTTACTGAAAGCAGAACATTGTCTGTTTCTTTCAGTTTCGCTATTTTCTTCATCATTGTCTGATGGTTATATTTAGGACTTGTCGTCATAAAATATATAGCTTCGGCAAAGTTTCTGGTTTTCCATCCACTTGGATGATACTTCGCAAAGTCATTCATGACTACTGCACGTTTCTCTGCCTCTACAAGCTCTGCTTCTGTTATCTGTAGTTGTTTATTATTAAAGATATTCTCAGAAGCCTTTTTACCACGCTTAATTCGATTGCCTTTAAATAACACTTCACAACTCGAGAGATCAAACGGATGCTTATCAAAAAATTTCTTGAATATCACATACGCAGAAATTCCTTTTTTAGCATACGAGATAAGAAAATCGAGAGCTGTCCAGTTTTTGTTGTTCACGTTATAGACCGTAACTTCATCCATTCCCCATCCAACCATAATCCTAAAATGAATACTGAGATTATTCCTAATCGCAGTTTCAATTCGATGCTGAGCATCAATCTCTTGTAGACGCTCATTAACAAAAGCTTCAGTATACAGATAACCGTGAGTCTCATACGAATCTTCCAATGATTCAATGTGAGATTCAATAATCTCCCTATTCTCATCAAACTGACTGAAGTACTTTTTGAGTACTTCTGGTGGCGCTAAATACACATTAAACGCCCCATTCTCACTTAATGCGACAATTTCACACATTGCGAGAATGCCTCGAAGAGGTGTTCCTTTAATCTCCGCATCCAGCATTTCTTGGGTAAGTGGTAACACCTCCCTCATAACGATATTCCGCGGTTTTTTTGGCGGTTGTGGCTTGTATATTTCTGCCGGAGAGAAACGTGTGCCATCTGAATGAACAGGAAGTGTTCCTTTTTTCTCATCTTCATCGAATTGATCAGTAAAATCAACGCGAAGTATTCCATCGATAGGTTCGCCATGAAATGTTACATTGAGGTGCTTGTAGTCTGTGGACAAAATAGTCCAAATAGCCCCTTTCTTTGTATTTGCCTCTAACGTTGTAGCAAATGTCGAAGTGAGCTTCATTTCGAATATTAGGTCAGTGTCGTCATCAACAATACTCAATGAGTAGTCGTGTGGTAAGTTAACTCCTTCTTTTTCAAGAAGAGCAATCATGTTTTGTGTGTAGCCTTCTAATGTAGTTTTTAATGAAATGTTCATTACCGTATGTTTTTTTGGTTCAAAAACATACTAACACAAAGTTAGATTTCGTCAAGACAAACAGCCCCAGCAGAATAGACTGCACTTATAAAACCCTCTTCAAGATACCTCCACCATACTGCATAGTCTGCGCCTTCATATCTTCAAAATCACGAAACGTAGCATTCTCGCCCACTGATCCAAACGGACTGTTACTACGAATCTCAAAGACATCTCCACCCTTCGGAGACAAATACGTTCGCGGAGCAAACGGCTTCCACAAAAGCGGATTAAACACGAGAAGATTCCCATTGGCTCCAACAACGCAATCGTCGGACCAGACATCGCGATAGATACCCTCATATTTCTCCACGTTCACCTTTTTCTCTGCCGGAGCCATCTCCTCTATCCACGAAATCAAACTCAAAATACTTGTTGCAAACACATCTGCCGAACCATCTAAGCAGTTTGTAAATACAACGACACTGAGCTTCTCTTTTGGAACATACAGGGAATTGGTAATGAACCCGTTATATCCCCCACCATGGCAGACAAACTGCATACCGCTACTGCTATCACGCTTGAAACCGAAACCATAGGCAAGAGTTCCAGTAATCTTTTTAAACGAAGACGCCAAGAGCGCTTGGGATTTCTTACTCAGTACTTTTGATTTCTCTCCCCATACATCACAGAGGAATATGTCGATATCTTTTGCAGTCGACACAAATCCAGCCGCCGGAGCAAACTCATTCGTCTTTGATTGCGCAAATGCATACTGTTTTTGATTAAAGAGCTTTCTGGAATATCCACGCGCAGTTCGTGATTTCAAATCGTCGGAATAATCAGGATACGTATCTTTGAGCGACAGCTTTGCAATGATGTTCTTGTGCACATATTCTCCATATGACTGGCCGGACACTGCTTCAATGATTTTTCCAAGAATTGCAAAGCCGAAGTTTGAATACTTAAACTCCTTGTTTTCTTCTGTGACTTTCGTGCCAAAAGAAATATCACTGAGGACATCAGTAGGAAATGCATTCTCGTTCCAATAGTTTTTTCCAGAATCGCGGAATACGCCAGATCTATGCTGAAGAAGGTTCTTGATGGTAATTGTTCGAAGCGAATCAGTATCAAACTCAGGAATGATTTTTGAGACTCGAGTACTGAGCGTAATGCTTCCTTTTTCTATAAGCTGGAGAATTGCAACACCGGTAAACATTTTTGACATTGAGGCAACACGAAAGAGTGTCTCGGTAGACATGGGAGTTTTTGCCTTTGTGTCGGCAAAACCGAAGGCATTGTCGTAGAGCGTCTTTCCACCGCGGGATATGCGAACAACGACTCCAGGAATTTCTTCCTGCTGGATTTTGTATGGGAACCAAAAGTTGAGGGCTTTGGTGAGGGGGTTTTGGAGTTCTGAGTGATTCATACGAAAACTATATCATGTTCATCAATAGGAAATCTTGACGCCATCAATTACTACAACGCCACGAAATCAACAGAGTTAATTTGCTGCATTATTCTTTCTGTCTCCATAAGTACAACTACCATTTTCTGGTAATGCAATATGTCCTCGTTCGAAAGAGTTCTCCCTTGACGGTCTTTAAGCCATTTTTGAGCAGGTTGGTATCCACCAATATAAAAACTCCAAACTACTTCCGGAACTCCTCCAAAATACTGTTTTTCGTTTATATACACCTTACTGTCTTTATATTTTGGATATTTTGCCTCAACAGTATTATTTCCTGATTCTGGAAAAGTTGTTATAAAGCTATTTATTTTTGGAGACTCGAGCAAATGGAATTCTCGCAATTCCTTGCCAAGTGCAACTAGTTTTTTAAAAGTTTCAACACTTGTTGGATATGGAACACGAGGGAAATCAATCTTCAAAAACTCCTTGTATTTTTCTCGATAGCTTGGAGAATGCAATATTGCATAAATATAATCCAGAATGTCTTCCGGTGTTGTTTTACCAACCACAGATTCAATTTCATTCACAATCTCCTTTTTTAGATTTGATACTTTTGATCCATCATCTGCATAGAGGTAGAGTGGAAACACAGACATTGAATCGCCCGCAGTATCTAGCAGGTGTCGATCTGTAATAAGTTTTGAGATAAAGAAATAACCGAGACTCGACTGTCTATTTTTAGAAGTAACATTTAATGCGATATTTGACTGAAGAAGATGCTTCATTACATTAAATCTGGAATTGCAGACAAATCCATTCTGTTTCCCTGTGTAATATATGTCTCGAATATCGAAAGGTCGGTAAGAAATCTGACGATAATTACTCTGATCATTAACGGTTGAAATAATATCCTCTTTTGCTCGAGAAATTTTCCAATCCCTTGCATCATTTGTGTGATATTTTGCAGATATTTCTTTTTCGCTAAGACGAGCAAAATCATTAATTACAAGCTCGAGCTCCTTCTTATTGAAATGTATAGTCAGACTGTCTCTGACAGACTCAACACCAGAGACTGATTCCTTAAAAATTTGATCCACATTAAATCCTTTCTCATATTCTACATTTGCAGAAAAATCCTTTGGTACAAAGAAAAAATACGGCTCAGAATAATTTAATTTACTCCACTTCATAGTCCCCACACCATCATTGTTGAGAGCCTCAAACTTAGCGTCTCTTTTCCCGTAGAGTTCTGCGTGATAAACATCTCCCCTTGAATCCAACCCTTTCTTCTTTCCCTCTTTCTTTATAAGTATGCTTATAGACACGCCTTGCATAATATTGAAGACATTTTCGTCATTACCCCCATTGGGTGCTTTTTCTCTCTTCTTTGAGTTACCATGCAAATCAACAATATAAATTGAGTCGAAGGTCTCAAGAAGATGTTTTCTCATCTGTCGGTGGGTAACACCATCTATGAAAGAGTTGTTCGTTATCATCGCTACAATTCCGCTTCCATTCTTTTCGATCAGGCTTTCAGATAATCGGATGAATTTAATATAATCATCGTCAAGGTTTATCTTACGTTCATTCAAATCCTTTTTGTATTCTTTAATTAAGTCTTGTATCCACTCTCCTTTGTTTTGAGAGCTGACACTGTAGGGTGGGTTCCCCATCACTACCATTATCGGTAATTCATTCTTCACCTTATTCGCTTGATTCGATTCTTCGGTGATAGCCTTCCCGAGTCCGATATCAAAAAGAGTCTTTTCTTCTACCTCTGCCTTTTCAAGAGTGTTCGTCAAATACACACCCAATCGAGTGTTTTTTATTTTTGCTCCGGTTTCAGCAATAGTTGACGAAAGCTTGAGATGAGCAATTGTATACGATGCCATCATGAGCTCGAAGCCATGGAGTCGTGGCAAAAGATCCTCGTTTACATATGAAGACCAGCGGCCCTCCTGACCTTCAAAAGATTTCTTTATGTGAAGTATCGCTTCATTGAGAAACGTGCCTGTGCCAGTCGCCGGATCAAGCACCTGGACTTTATGAATCGGAACTTTATGCCTTTTACCTTGAATCTCCTTAACAATGTCTATCTTGGAGGCATCGGCAAGACCTTGCAGCAGATCAAACTCCTTTTTCAAAATATAATCTACCGCACGGACGATAAATCGAACCACCGGAAGAGGCGTGTAGAAAACGCCCATCTTCTTGCGCTCGGCAGAGTCGTATTCCTGGAGGAAGTCCTCATAGAAGTGAATGATCGGATCCTTGCTCTCATGAACTTTCCCAAAAAGATCGGTTTTATAATATTTGTGGATAATTTCTCGAACGTCTGCATGGCTGAGTTCTTCGCACAGCTCATTCACGATATGTTCGATTCGGTTGTCAAAAGATGATCCGGCAATATGATTAAAGAACTCTCTCAAGAACGGATTTGACGGAGGTATGAGATCACGAGCTTCTTGTCGAGTGAAATTCTCCGGCGTCTTATCGTTGAACCTTGCGACAAACAGGCCGTAGACGATCGTCTGAGCATACATGTCTGCAAATTTTGTATGGTCAAGATCGGCAAGGAGGAGCTTCTTGATGACCCCGTACACTCCAAGTAAGTTCTCATTCCTGGGGTTCTTTTCATCTTCCAAGAATTTCTTTACGTTATCTCGAATACGACGAGCCTTCCCCGCCATAACTTTTGAAAGTACTGTGCCAGACTTGATCGGCTCTTTAGATTCTTTAATGAACGCACCTATTGTGTCACTAAGAAGCTGAAATTGACCTTCCAGTATTTCAATGCCTTCTTTGTTTAATTTTCCTATGACTACGGAGTCACCATATGCTATGGCGTTTCTATAAAAACGAAAGTCGAGACCATTTGTCAAAATAATATTTGAATAACCGTAATAGCGAGTCATTTGCTCACTTTTCTCTATCTCATCAAGCGAGACGTAAACGTCTTTTGCTTCGGCGTACGCAACCACAGTCTTACCTTTTGTAAACACGAAGTCGGGCGCTCCAAACTCACTTCTTTTTGGTTCGTTATGAACCTTAAGCTCTGTGATTTTTTCGAACAACTCCTGAAGCGCCGGGCGATATGAGTGCTCAGTGGCATGACCACTATTATAGGTCTCGATTATTTTCTGAATAAATGTTGCAACGGGATTCATGTGATTTTTGTTTTTAAATCTGAATATAATCCTTACTGATTCAATCGTATTAATACTATACCCCATTTTTCGAGGCTTGGACACCATGGGTGTTGTATCGCCATAAAGTGAAGTCGGTTATCCCTCTTTATTTAGCTCGCGGATACTTATCGGTAGGAAATGATATTTCATGATAAATACTATTCACTTGGTCATAATATTTATATCCATTGTAGTCAATACAAACAGTCCTAATTATGCTATCAGCATCTCGGGATGAACTCTTACCTGATGCAGTTAAAATTATTTCCTGAGCTAGACTTATACTCTCTTCGTTCGATAGATAGTATTCACTTTTAACCTGCATGATTCCTGTGGTCTTAATAAGACCGATCCTAAAAAGAATTTTTTCGGCAAATCTAAAAAGTCGAGTTCTATTAAGATCTTCCATGATCATTATGGAGAAAAATATTTTATATAGAACTTCATCATCAAGAAATTCCTTCCGCAAATACCTAGAATACCTTGCTTCATACTCACGGTACTTCCTAGTTAATGCAGTCGACCGCTTGAGCATGAAGTCATAACTGGAGTGAACAGTATTTAAAATATTATAGAAATAGATTAAAACGACAAACCAAATTTCAGTTCTAAAATTTCCGGCATCAGGCAAAATATAACTCAAGCCCTTAACAAGAGCTGCTTTATAGAAAAAAATTGATATTAATATAGAAATAATATGAGAAGTGAAATATAGCTGTTTATTTACAAAGCCCCAATACCGATTCAGCAGGATAAAAGTGGTCTGAAGCAGAAAATAGAATACATTAACCCAGAGCAAATATTTAACGAGGTAATCTAAATGGAGATAATAGAGTCCAATTGCAACCGCAGAGATAAAGACCGCTGGAGTCATTACTCTCAGAAAAAAATTGAAACCTAGATTATTAACCTGACCAACAATATCGGACACATTAATATAACCATAACCTTTAGATTTCTCCCCGAGCTTGTTTATAAGAAAGAGCAAAAGAAGCCCTAATAATGCAGAAATAACATATCCACCCATGAGTGTCTGCCACTTATCTACAAAACTTACCAATTCTGAGTTCATACCTAGATAATTTAACACACTTTTACTTATCCCCTTCTCCAATAGACTTTATGGCCATGTGCGGTATGTTATTCATGCCTGGATATACTAACCCACTATCTACAAGAAGAACTGACTGACCAGCTAGCTGCTCTCCTCGATAAAATATCCTTAGACGAAATTTGAATGAAGGAAAAGATTAAAACCGAACTCGAACAGCACTAAAGATTCAATGAATCAGTACTCGGAATGAAGAGTGCCGAGAAAATTAAAGTAAAGGAAATCGATATCCGCAACTATGCTAAATATATACTCAGAGAGAAAAGTATATGAGAGAAACGAGAACTACTGAGCCATCTAAGGAGTAAACTAATTCTGACAAATAAAAATATAGTTCTTCAAAACTACAACTTCCATTTTATATAACCACACGAACATTGCTTGAATTTATCATTAGCTAAATATGTTACTTCTTTTCCACATTTTTCACATGTAAATCTAGATAATGCTTTCTCGCAAACATCAATAAGTTTTGTTGCTTCGCTTTTAACAACATCAAACTCATGTGACGCTCTGTTTCCCCAAGAAATAATCAACCGATCTGCCTCTTTAAGCTCTTCTAATGCTTCGTTAAACGTCTCATAGTTTGTTCCATCACGTTTAATCTGAAAACCACTTGCGGCACTCATCTTTTCTAAAAACTCATGTCCAGTTCTGCCATCATTTCGTTCTCGGTGTTTATAGGGGAGATTAACTTGCAATGATTCTGCGAGAACTGCAAAAGAAGTATCAACAATCTTTCTAGCTGTATTACCAGCAGAATCAGGATAAGTTGATAACTGATTTCTTGCATCATCGAAAGTAAATTGTTTGGCCGACAATCTAATACCTATTTCTGGACTCTCCCATGGCATGAACGTTTTAAACTCCCAATTTTTGGGATCCAATTGTTTTCTTAAATCTATATACCAATCTCTTTCATGAGTAAAAAGAATGACCTGCCTATCGGAAAATTCTTTATCCAGTAATTCTCCGACCATACCCCTGTGATTGCGATCAAAACTTACAACAACATCGTCAAGAATAATAGGATTATTTATATCCTTCTTTGCCATTGCTAGAAAAATACACAGGCCAAGACTATTCCTGTGACCTTCAGATAAGGTGAGTCTAGGAGAATCCTGTTCGACACCGTAAAATTTCAACCCGATTTCTATTGCTTTATCTATATCAGTTGGAAGATTCAACCGTACATCTTCAACTTTCTCATCAGGATGCAGTATTCCCCACATTCTTGCTATATCAGATGATATAGCACCAATAACAGAAGAAGCTTGAGCTCTAATCTGCTCTCTATAAAGCCTCTGCAGTGTTGAAACAAACAGAATGGAATTTTCCACTGCGTCTACCTCTTTTTTTACGATTGAACCTCTTACTACCTCCTGTATAGTTTCAAGTTTTTCTTTGTCGGAGAGCAAAGCAGCAATATCTGACAAAGGTGTTGAAACTTCTTTTCCAGCACTTTCAACTAAGGTTTTCGTATTTTTTTCAATCTCGTTTAAAGCATCATCCGGGCATGACGCTCTTATGGCTTCGATTTCCAAATTATCTATATAAGTTACTACATCTGCATCCTGCGCCAATCTCCAATCCGCGATATGTGCTTGGCCCGCTAATCTTTTTAGATTTTGGAGACTTTCACAAAGTATACTTAATTCCACTTTATAGGCATCGAAATTTTCAACAGCTTCTTTAAGAGTCTTCTCTTCTGATTCTACATGGTGAGAAAAATCAGTTGAATGAATAGACTTACCACACGCAGGGCAGTTTATTTCTTCTTCTCTATTCTTATCTGAATAAGCAATTGCTGCTTTCAATACAGTGAGTTTTTCTGCTATTAAAGGTTGAGCAGATTCACCAAGTTTTATAGCAGCTGCTCGGACTTTGATTATAGAAGCGTCAACTCCTAATTTAGACATTTCAAGCAATGCTGCGTATCTTTTTTGCTCTTCAGATTGTTTACCAACTTTTGCTTCTAAAGCAAATAATGTCTCTGAAAGTATTTGACCTACAGTTTCCGTGGTAACCTTTTTATTACAATAGAGTAAAAACAAATCAACCAGAATCGTCTTAAGTTCTTCCCATTTCTGATCTCCAAATAGAACTTTTCTCTTTTGGTTAATTTTTCCAAGATCAATCCTTTTTGCATCCAAGCCAGTTGAATTTGCTAAGCTCTTCTCAATTTTTCTTAAGTTTTCAGCAGTAACTTCTAAATGGCTTAAACCTAACAACGGAAGGAGCGCGGAATATTTATCACCTTTAGTGTCGGCGATAAAATCAGCAACTTCATTCTGTCGTAAGATAGTCCTTCTGTAGTCCCAGGACTTAAGATCTGAGACCGGAGGTGTTAGTGTAAATGTTCCACTCTTTTGGATTTTTGTTTCGACTAACGACCCATCCTCTAGCGTTATTGCTATTGAACCATTCTGACTTCCAGGAGTATGAGTATTAACGATTGCTCTTTCTTGCCTCTTGCCACTGTATTCATGTGCCAAGTGATTAATTTTTCCGTCTTTAATATTGTATTCAACTGCATCAACAAACGAAGACTTACCAGATCCGTTCTCACCATATAACACCAATGATTTGGCGTTTAACTCAAGTTCAATAGGATCAGCAGATCCTCTAAACCAGCCAATTTTGATACTTTTAATTCTCATTGGTTTTTATTGGCTCCGTTAATTTTTGCAACAAATCCTCAGTCAACTGTTTTAGAGAAGAGGAGTTCAACTCCGTTTTGTTCAAATCTGAACTTAAAAAAGTACCAATCCTTAAAACAAGAGCGTCTGAGACATCTGGGTTAAGCTTTTTTCCTTCATCTATAATTTGTTCTTGTTCAGACTTTTCGGCCATAACTTATCTAAGAGTCATAATGTTATAACCCGACTTTACCATATTTTGTTTGCTTTTTCTAATTTCTGTTGTCTTTTACTTTAGAAAAACTTTATCTTTTTTTCACAACTAAAAAGCACTCGAATGAGCGCTTTTTAGTTCTTTAACAGATATGACGTGCCTAGGTCGTTAGTACCTAAAACTTGATTGCTGCCATTCTTGGAATAGAACTCTAGTCTTTTGCCATCTCTAGTAGGAGCAGGTCCAAGGAACAGATGTAATAAAAATATTTCAGTTTGGGTTTTTCAGAGTTTGTATAAAAACACCCCGAGAATATATATTATTCTCAGGGTATTATTGTTTTCTGCTATACCTTCCACTGCACAAACATCCCCAAGAGCGGATTCTTTTGATACGAAACAAGAGCATCCGACGATGTGTACACTCTCCCCTCTATACGCACAGACAGATTGCTGTGCAGTTTTCGAGAGAGTCCGAGTGTTGCGTTGTAGATCGGGCTTGCAATACCCCAGACACCGGCATCGGAGAGATATTCTCCGCGCAGAGCGTAGGAATACTTTCCAGCGATTTTCTCGAGCGTACACGAGCCTGTGTGCCACGAAGTACTGCCATGTGTCCCATATCCACCGACGACGACACAGCGAACTGTGCGGGCAAGTGGTACTTCGAGCTCTGGTACAAAGAAACTCATTGCCTTCTGTGGATCACCTCGCAAGGCTTCGTTGCCATACAACCCCGAAACACCAAACTTGTACCCTGTGCGTGGTTTCCATGCAAAGGAGAAGCCAGGAGAGAGACTGCCGTTGTTGTCGGCAATGTGTTGGAATCCGGTAAAGACTCCGAGCATGGCAGTAACTGTTCCTTTTTCATATGTCCCCGAAATGCCGGAGAGATAGTACGGAGAATAGTCGGAGGCCATGGCAAAGAGTGCAGTTGGGTTTTCAATGGACAGCGTTGAAAACGGTCCAAGAAATCCTGAGCCAAATACTCCGGCGTTTAAACGAACATGCGGAGCGATGTCTACTGCCACTCGCGCATCATACAGATGGCGAAGGAGCTCCGGTTCGGCAGAATAGTTTTTCGTGACGTAGGCGCCTGCTTGGAGGGCTACGACGCATTCAAAATTGCCACGGGTGGTGTCTTTGTACGAAACTCCGACAACTACATGGTTTACGGTAAATGTGTTTGCCTGGGCGTGTTGTACGGCCAGGGCGACGGCTGTGTCTTTTGCTTCTGTCGAGCGGAGATAGTACAGGTCGCCAGCGGTTTGAAGGCTGACTTGTGCATCTACCAGCGCAGGAGAAAGAAGGCACAGGAGGAGTGTGAGTGGTTTTGTCATAGAACGATTTTTTCTATGTATCCCATTTCCGCACCGAAATGTCAAAAATAGTGAGTACAGCATACGCAAATATGGTAGTTTTCCACAGAGATGTATGGGGAAACTTGAACATTATAATCAAATTATGCTATAATGTTTCTAGTTATTCCTAAAAATCGGAATAACTAGAAACAAATGCAATATTTAGAGCTTAAAACCAAATTACGAGATTTCACTGTCTTTTCGATTAGTGACATAGAAAAAGTCGACTCTTCGTTCCACAAGCAACGATTAAGTGAATGGCAGAAAAAGGACTATGTAAAAAAGATTTGTAACGGATACTATGTTTTTTCTGACGTTGAAATAAACGAACCTGCCTTGTATGCCATTGCAAATAGAATATATGAACCGTCGTATATTTCTTTAGAGATGGCATTGTCTCTATACGGCATCATTCCCGAGGCGGTCTATAGTGTCACTTCTGTCACCTCTCGAAAGACAAAAAACGTACACAGTCCGGTAGGAAGTTTTATCTATCGAAAAATACGTCCGGAGTATTTATTTGGATACAGTATTCGTGAACATGGTGGGCTCTCCTATAAAATTGCCGATCTTGAAAAAGCTCTTCTTGACTATTTGTATTTAAATCCAAAAATAAACGACAGTGATTCATTTGAAGGTGTTCGTTTTTCTGTTTCTGAATTGAAAGAAAAATTAAATAGAGAAAAGTTTACCAACTACTTGCAAGCTTTTGCAAATAAAGCACTCGAGCGTCGAGCAAGGAAATTTTTATCCTACCTAAACAACAATGCTTAGTCTACAAAACATTGAACAATACTATCCTAATAATCAAAAACCATTTAAACGAAATATTTTACGGGAGTACTTACAATACAAGATTCTTGAAATCATCTTTAATTCTTCGTATGCACAAGATGTAATCTTTCTTGGTGGTACGGCTCTTCGTATTGTATACAACAACAGTCGATTTTCGGAAGATCTTGATTTTGATAATTTCAATCTTACCGAAGAACAATTTGCTGATTTAGCTAATGAGGTAAAGAAGGGTCTTGAGTTACAAGGATACGAAGTAGAAATTAAGAACGTGTTCAAGGGAGCATATCGCTCGTATATTCGAATGCCGAAAGTATTATTTGAGAACAACATGTCGGATATGCAGGAAGAAAAAATACTCATTCAGATTGATACAGTCCCCCATGTATTTGATTATGCGAAAGATACAAAAATTCTGAGCAAGTTTGACGTGTTTACTCAAATATTTACTACCCCTATTGATATTCTGCTATCTCAAAAGATATACGCAGCACTCAATAGAAAAAGAGCTAAAGGACGCGATTTCTTTGACATAGTTTTCCTGATTCCACAAACTAAACCAAACTACGACTATCTAAAAGCGAAATTAAACATTGGGAACGCAAAAGAACTAAAGGATGAACTTCTTAAACAGACAGCTGAACTTGATTTTACCGAGCTTGCAAAAGACATCGAACCTTTCCTGATTAATTTTGAGGATAGTAAGAAGGTAAGACTTTTTAGAGAATATATCGAGTCAGTAGAATTCTAACCCTATTCTGAATGTCAAAAAAAACGGCGAGTATGTACTCGCCGGTTAATATGTTTTCCATCGCTATTCCGATGGAGGGTCTGGGACCATGTCTTCAACTCTAAGAATTTCCTGCCGTATTCGCTCGGTAATTGCTTGCCAAGTCAGTGCCTCACCAAGATACCCACTGAGTGAATATGTGGTATTTTCTATACCGTATTCATCATCACATTCAAAGTCTGTAATGCAGAATGCTTTTTTCCCATAGCAGAACAAATAAATGTTCTCTAACGGAAAATCTGCATGGACTTCTCCTGGGACAGAGTTCCACAGGAGCATAAAAGCAACATTTGTAGACAATGGCCAACCATCGAGAACAATGGACTCTTTTCGTCCGAGTTGTTCGATAACCTTCTCCTTGTACAGATCCAAGAGTCCTTGATTAACATCTCGGTAGACTCTGATTCTTGGAGAGAGATTTTTTAAATAGTCTACCCACCTGAGACGATTTGCTTCGTCTTTTTGTGCAATCGTTTCCAGAGCTGGTGGTTCTGGTACTAATGATTCGTCGTTTTCCATTACGTGAGTTTTTTTGTGAAAAAAAATATTTTGGTACTACTTACTTTTTTTTGCTGTTCGTGGGACCACGACACGCAGAGCGTATTTACTACTCCACGAAATGGGACTATCGAACGGATGCCTCGAAACGCTCAGACCCAATGGGTAATTGTAAATCAAAGCAACCCGATACTGGCCCGCTCTCTTGTACAAGAAGAATGTCGCATTACCGCCCGGCTTTAGCCATGGCGTGTACCATTCTGCGAATAACATAATTTGTGCCTGTGTTAGACACAACTCATCCAGATTGCTTGATATCGAACTAAAAATTGCTCGAAAATCACCATCCGTACGTAATTCATAGACGTCATGTATCTGCTGACTTGTAGGCAGAGCAGAAGCGTCTGTATCATCGATTTCCGTATCTTCATCGAGGCCCATCGGAAAAAGATGTGTACTGTTTTCAAATGTATCTTTCCCATCGGAAGAAGGGATCAATAACATGTGGTCTTTAGTGAGCAGCTGTAAATACGCTGTTTCCAAAATGCTTGCTTTCATATTCTATGTTTTTAAGTTTTAAAGAATGAATATTGATATATAACAACATTTAGCGAGTAAAGTCAATAAAACCACAGAATGACATTCTGTGGTTTTATAGTGCGCATATAGCAATTTATTTCGCCCCCATCATGAGCTCCATCAGCGGAGCGAGCTCTTCACGATATTTTGCAATATCTGATTTGTACTTTGTCATAACGGCAACCATTGCGTATTGCTCTGGCATTCCAGACTTTGTCTTTTCTTCCATTTCTTTCTGGATTTTCTCGAACAACTCCTTTACTTCTTTGTTATCCTGCAAGACCTTCAATTTCTCAGCGAGTGCTGGATTTGCAGAGAGTTTCTCTGCAATCATTTCTGCCTGGTCTTTCGATACTCCCTTTGCTTGCAATGCCTTTTTTATCAAGAATGATTTTATACCCATATGCCGAGTATAGTGTATTCCACTCTCAGTATCAAGTGTTGTATACTATTAGAACATGCCGACAGTAGCGCCACAGAAAGAGCCGACTCGCATCCTCATTGTAGGAGGTGGATTTGGAGGCGTTCGTACTGCTCTAAACCTCCGCAAGCAAAACTTGCCGAATGTAAAAATAACTCTCCTCTCTGACAGGCACCACTTTGAATACACTCCGGCGTACTACAAAATAGCAGCGGGTACGTCGCCGATGGAGACCTGTATTCCCCTCTCCGATATTTTTCCTGACCGTAGCGTTGAAGTAATCGTCGACACCGTTGTCGCCGGCGATACAAAAGAACATGTTATTTTCGGAGCAAGTGGTTCCCGCTATCGCTACGACTACCTTGTACTCGCACTTGGAAGCGAAACTGCATATTTTAATATTCCTGGAATTAAGGAGCACTCGTATTCTATTAAAACAATCGACGAGGCGCTTCGCTTGAAGGCGCACGTGCATGAAGTGTTCAATTCCCATCACGGAATGTCTGTGTTTGAACTGATGTCGCAGTTTCAGTTCGTCATCATCGGTGGCGGACCTGCAGGAGTTGAGCTTGCCGGAGTCTTGCGTGCATATCTGCGCACGCTGGCTCGTATACACGAAGTCCCAGAGCGCTTTGTGACAGTGAATCTCCTCCAAGGTGCTCCACGTCTTTTGCCGACGATGAACGAAGAAGTTTCTCGCCGAGCGCTCAAGCGACTCGACTCGCTCGGTATCAACATCATTCTCGGAAAGGCAGTGGCTGGCGAAGACGCTATTGGCGTATACCTCAAAGATATCGGCTTCTCTGCTCGCACAATTATTTGGACCGCCGGAGTAAAGGCAACGAGTGTGTATGAAAAAATTACCGGACTCACCCTTGAGAAAAATGGCCGTATCGTAGTAAACGAATCCATGATGGCCGTTGGCGTGCGTGACGTCTTCGTTCTCGGCGACAGTGCAAGCACTCCGTTTGCCGGAACTGCGCAGACTGCTATTTACGATGGCCACTATATCGCCTCAGCGCTCACGTCCCGCCTCCGCCGAATGAATCTGCCGAAGTACAGTCCAAAGCCAACTCCGTACGTAATTCCTGTTGGAAACAATTGGGCGATTTTTACTTTCAAAAATATTACGCTCTCGGGCCGAATCTTTTTCTGGCTCCGCGAGATCATCGACCTACGCTTTTTCATGAGCATCTTGCCGTTTAAAAAGGCATGGTTTGCATGGCGTAGTGGCGGGACGCAAGTTGAGTCATGCCCAAATTGTAAACACTAAAGAGTCCGTGCGATTTTTTTGAGCAGCGCAGGAATTTTTTTGAAGTCTTCGACAAGTACTGCCCGAAGACTTCTGTTATATATACTGCTCGCCGGATGGTACAGCGGGAGAAAATGACGTGTCGGAATATGTGGGAGGTCGGCAGTGAATAGCTGGCCGTGCACATCGGATATCTTCATCTCGGGAAAGAAATGATTGAGACTGTGTCGCCCTAAAAATACAATGAGTTTTGGCTGTATGTATGAAAGTTCAGCAGAGAGCCACGCCGAACAATCCGCCTTTTCTTTTAGGAGCGGATCGCGATTGTTTGGCGGACGATATTTTACAATGTTCGTAATATACACCTGCTCACGCGAGAGTTTAATACTTTCAAGAAGCTCTGTGAGGATTTTACCAGCACTGCCGATGAACGGCTTTCCTTCCTTGTCTTCTTTCGCTCCGGGTGCTTCTCCGATGAATACAATATCGGCGTTTGCTGAGCCATGCCCAAAAACCGCCTGTGTCGCAAGCGTTTTTAGGTCACACTGACAGATTTCGGCCTGAGCTGTCTGTAGGTGAAAAAGTTCCTCTGCCGTATTCACGGACACAGTATACTACATGCGTAGATTCCGTAGAGCCTGCAATCTCTCCTGCTCTTTATCCATGGCATATATGACGTAAAGTCCGGCTCCGACGACGACAACGAAACTCATGATGTACGGAATGAGACTTTCAGTGTTTTTCCCTCCGCTCGAAGAAATTTTCTCAAGGGTATTGCCTGAGACCGAGGCCTGCGCAAGTGGTGTGGCGGTTTCAGAATCCGACAATACGAGTGTCGGCACACTCGATATGCTCTGAACACTCGGCGTCACTTGGGCAGTGACGGCTCCTGACGGAAGGCGCAGATATATGTCTCCGACCTCACTCACAGAATACCCGAGCACGGATGCAGGAATGCGAATAGTTTTTCCTCCAGCAATGAATGTGCCTTCGGGTATTTGGTAGAGATGAAGACCAAGGGCGTCGCTAATATTCCAGTACGAAATATTTACATCTCGTGTTTCGCTATTTTTCAAAGACACTGATCCGTCTGTGTGAGTCGTCATAGAGACGAGTGGGTCGATGACTTCAATCGTGGTTTTTACATGTGCATCCGGATACTGCGAATACCTATTCTTTCTGTAGTACGCAACAACGGTATATGTTCCTGAGTACATATATGTGTGAGATATAGTTTCAGCGCTCGATATTTTCACACTCCTCCCATCTCCAAATGCCACTCGGTATTCTCCTCCGAGTACACTTTCTCCGAAGTGTCCGATGACTGAAAGCTGTATAGGTGTTTCAACTCCAGCAAAGACGAGGCGTGGCGTAGTGATGGAGAGTTTGCCCGGCTGTGGGTTTTTTACTACCGGCTTTGGTATTGGAATTGTAGTACTCGCAGTATTGGCCTGTACTGCTCCATCGGAGCCTACGACAGTCTGCTCGCCTGTTTGAGAGCCATCTTCACCTGAGTCATCGTCATTGATTGGAGTAGAGACGGTGGCAACAGTTGCCGAGCCAGGAGTTGGTAGGGCTTCAATCCATACACCAGAAGCTGACTTTTGCAGACTTGTTCCTGTGTTCGCTCCGCCGATGGTTGGGTCGTACTGGTATTGAGAAAGAGGCTCTTTCTGTCCATTGTTTAATACAATTACTTTGCCTGTCGTATTTGTCAGGTCGCTCCACGTACTGTCGATGACGGTCGCAGTTACAGCTGGATAGGCAGTGCGAAATGTTTGGATGTCCTGCACAATGACTGCATACTCACCCGGACCGACCATGCCTCCATACTCGGGAGTAAATGAGTGATATGTGCTGGTGAGTCCGTTCATTTGTACAAAGTAATCACTAATATCAACAGGACTCTCTCCGCTGTTGCGAACTTCAATCCACTCCTGCTTGGTATCAGTTCCAACAGGGTTGTACATGACTTCGGTAATTTCAAAACTCGCACTGCACACAAATGGGAACAACAAGGAACACGAAAGAATACTTAGTGTTTTAAGCATGAGGATATGAGAGAAAAAATTGGTAATGAACTAACCGGAAACGGTATGACTATTCGAGCACGCTTCGAAGAATATCTTCAGGTACTTCACGAATCTTTTTTGGAGCTTCAGGCTGTGGCTGTGGTTCAAATTTTTGCGCAGGGTTTACTGCAGGAGCTGGTTCTATGGCGGGACCAGAAGCACGTGCGCGAGCGATGGCTTCTGCGAGCGCTGAAACGCGATCAGATGACGCTTCTTTTGCAGTAAACGTCGTATTTGAAGAACGAGAAGATGGAGTAGTTGGTTCGGAATGCGCAGGCTTGCGGAGTGATGACAGCGAGACCGTCGGAGCCTCTACCTTTTGCACTGGTTTCTCGATTGGTTTTTCGACAGGTTTTACGGCAGGCTCGTCAGAGATTTCTGCGTTTTTCTTTTGCTGATATTCGTCGCCTTTCTTCAACGCCTCGTCGAGAGCTTGTTTAAGAATGTTCTTGAGTCCGTCCTCTTTTTGGAGAATCGGAGCTTTTGGTGCTGGTCGTGGAGCAGGGCGAGGAGCTGGCGCTGTTGGTCGCGGAGCTGGTGCAACAGGACGTGGAACTGGGCGAGATGCGACAGCTGGCGCAGGAGTAGGAGCTGGAGTTGGAGTTGGTGTAGGAGTAGGAGCCGGCTGTGGTTGTGAAGCTGGTGTTGGAGTAGGTGCAGGCGCTGGTTGTGCCTGTGGCTGTGGTTCTGGCTGTGGCGCTGGCGCTGGAGTATACACAGGCTCTGGAGCAGTTACTGGAGCCTCGGCAACCACAGGCGTTGGGGCTTCAGCAGGCTTGGCTTCTATAGCAGGAGCTGAAGCTTCGGCAGGTTTTTCTGCCGGCTTCTCTACTGGTTTTGGTACACGTACGGGCTTGAGCTCGCCAGACTTAATCTTTGCGATACACTCACGACAGTACACTGGACGGCCTGGCTCTGGTTCAAATGGAACAAATGTTTCCTTTCCACATGCAGAACAGACTGCCTTAAACTTCCCTTCTCCTTCTTTCTCTTTTCCATCTCCGCCGGCTGCATCACCTCCACTACGAGACTTTTCCATCATTCCACTCCATGCAGAAATTTCTTTCTCAACGTCTTCGCGTGGCTTTGCGTACAATCGGCGTGATGATTCAATAATCTGCTCGGCAACGTCACTGTCGGTAACAACTTTAAATGGCGGAAGTGTGAGCGCAGAAAACGGACGTGACGTAATACCGTCTACCATGAGTTTGAGGTAGGCGTTGTAGTTTGGGAGGTTTACGAGGTCTTCGATTTCAAATTCTGGCTCGAATTCTTTTTCCAAAAACTCTGCGTCGGCCGCTCCAATACGGAACACAATCATTGTTCCAACGTTTCCGAACACTGCATCACGAACTGAGTCTGAATCTTTTGTGACGAGCTGAGCAATGTACTGGTGAGCAATAGTGAGGTTGAGTCGGTACTTTCGGGCCTCAGACAAAATGGAAGCGAAAGATTCAGTAACGAAGTTTTGGAACTCGTCCACGTACAAGTAAAAGTCCTTACGCTGGTCTTCTGGAATACGCACGCGCTCCATTGCGGCGAGCTGCATTTTCGTGATGAGCATTCCTCCGAGCAGTGCTGAGTTGTCTTCTCCAATGCGTCCCTTTGAAACGTTCACAAGAAAGATTTTTCCCGAGTTCATGGCATCGAAAATATCGATGGTTGATTCTGCTTGTCCAAGAACGTTTCGCACCATTGAGGTAGAGAGAAACTGCCCCACTTTGTTTTGAATTGGAGCGATGGCTTCATTTCGGTACTGATCACGCCATGTTTCGTATTCGTTAATCCAAAACGAGCGGATAACAGGGTCTTTTACATTTACGAGAATCTCGGCACGATAGTCTTTATCGACGAGCAGGCGTGGAATACCAAGAAGCGTTGACCCAGGGGTATCAAGAAGAGCCAGAATACAGTTATTGAGAATGTATTCCATTCGGGCACTCCATGCATTTGCCCAAATCTTGGTAAAGATTCCCATAAGCCCGGAAGCCACAAGGTGCTTATATTTCAGGTCGGCAATTTGCAATACATTAAATCCGATATGGTAGTCCTGATCGGCTGGGTTGAAATATATGACGTCTTTTACACGCTCTGGTGGAATAGTTGCAAGCACGGATTCTACGAGCTCTCCGTGCGGGTCTACAACGGCAAGTCCTTCGCCGTTAGCGATATTTTGCACGATCATGTTTGCAAGAAGCGCAGATTTACCCGTTCCGGATTTTCCGAGAATGTAGACATGCTGACGACGGTCACGACGCTTGATACCGAACACTTGAAATTGATTGCGAAAATTTGTTTTCGCAAGATACGTTATATCTTTATTGTAGTTAACTCCCTCGGGGAGGATATTCATATATCAAAGTATATCAAATTTTATTCAGCATAGCGAAAGCTGGATACATAAAATCGAAAAAAATCTTAAAATAAAATTAAAGCGTATACCCCATCGCGCTGGCAATGCGTTCCATGGCGACAATAAAGGCACTGCGACGCAGGTCGGTCTTTAGGCTCACAGCTTTTTCATGCACTACGCGCGATTCTCGCATGAGAATATTCTTGAGTTTCGTATTCACATCTTCTTCACTCCAGTGCTCGCTACTGAGGTTTTGTTGCCACTCAAATGTAGAGACGGTCACACCTCCGGCGTTCGCCAAGATATCTGGCACGACGGGAATATGTTTTGCAAAAAGAATCTCGTCGGCTTCTGGAGTAATTGGGCCGTTGGCGAGTTCGAGAATGAACTTGGCTTGTACTCTATCTGCGTTCTCTGCAGTGATCTGGTTTTCAAGAGCGGCAGGAATAAGTACGTCACATAGAAGCTCAAGCAGTGCTTCATTTGAAATGTCGCGTGAACCAGGAAAGCCTGAGAGTGTTCCGTGCTCTTTTTTCCAGGCTTCGAGCGCTCCAATATCGATTCCGTCTTCTTTTACGATGCCTCCTTTTGAGTCAGAGGTTGCAATTACTTTGTATCCATTTTTTGAAAAAATTTCTCCTGCATGTCCACCAACATTTCCGAATCCTTGAATAACGACAGTGGCTCCATTTGGAACGGAGTAGAACTCTCGGAGTGTTTCAAACACATAGTATCCTCCGAGTCCTGTTGCTGCGCCACGCCCCTCAGAACCGCCAAGCTCAATTGGCTTGCCGGTAAATGTCGCACGTGTTGTATCCCCTGAGATTTTTGCGAACTCGTCTACCATCCACCCCATGATTTCAGGAGTAGTATTTACATCCGGAGCTGGAACGTCTTTTTTGGGTCCAAGTACGTCGGCCATGCCTCGCACCCAGCCACGAGAGATTTTCTCGAGTTCTGTTTTAGAAAGTTTCTTTGGGTCAACAGTGATTCCACCCTTTCCTCCACCCATCGGAATATTTACCACTGCACATTTAAGCGCCATCCAAAACGCCAACGCTTTTACTTCGTGAATGTCGGCATTCTGGTGGTAGCGGATACCGCCTTTGTACGGCCCACGCGCGTTGTTAAACTGCACGCGATATCCTTCATATACTTCAAGTCGCCCGTCGTCCATTACAACGGGAATACTGATACGGACTTCACGCATCGGCACTGAGAGTTGTTTCAAAAACTGTTCTGGGAATGCCTGAACTTTCTGTGCACGAGCGAGCTGACTGAGGGCGTTTTCGAATGGATTATTCATATGCGTAATTGGTTACATTAGAATGGAATAGTATCGGACGACTTTGATTTTGAAGCGAGTTTCTTTTTTAGTGATCGCTTGCCAGCTTCGAGGCGCTGAATCTTTCTCGAGAGCTGATGCACGCGAATGGCCAGAAGGATAATACAGATGATGAGTATCAAGAAGGCGCTCCCACCATAGAGAACATATCTATCTGAAAGAAGTGTGATAAACGAGAATCGCGGGGCTTTTTGTGGAGCTGGTTCGCTTTGAGTTGAAATAGGAACTTCAGGCTCAGGAACTATCGGCGTTGGCTCTATCGGAGCCGGCTCGATTGGCTTAGGCTCAGGTGGAGCAGTTTCTTTTGGTTTCTCAGTCTCTATCGGAGCCGGTAGAAGCGTAAAGCTTGCAGAGCCGAGGGCATTTGTAATGTCACTTCCCTCTCCATCATTTGCTAAAATGAGACCATTTGAAAACTTCACCATAGCAACGCCCTCTTTCTTTACTCGAAACGTAACAGTGAATACAGTTCGTGGAGCACCTTGATATCCAGAGAGTGAAATTCCTTCAAAACGTATACTACCCGACCCCGGTGTGTAAATTGGACCGTCAGCTCCTGGCGGTAGCCAGTTTGTTAGAAGTGAGCCAGACTTACTTACTGAAACAACAGAGAGAAGGTCTGCGGGATATGAAAGCGTTCCGCTAATTGCGTTCAGCGGAGCTGAATAGCTTGAGGCACGCACTGTTACAGAAAATGTTTTTCCTTCAG
The DNA here is from genome assembly GCA_943350045.1 of Candidatus Nomurabacteria bacterium. Taxonomy (GTDB): domain Bacteria; phylum Patescibacteriota; class Minisyncoccia; order Phycocordibacterales; family UBA9973; genus CAITQP01. The sequence continues at coordinate 24,285 of CALQZW010000003.1, forward strand.
TGTATGATCCTGTTGCAGGAAACACAGAAAGCATAGCCGCCTGAGATATCTGCGGAAAGAAAAACAGCAGTGCAAGAAAAAGACTACTTGCTACTTTTTTCGCATGAGCTTTTGTATGGACTTCCATCTATATATAAGTATCGCACAAAGAATAAGAAGAGCAACGCCCAAAAGGAGAGGAAATACGGGGATTGAAGATTTCTGCAAAGCCTCTGGTATTTCGGCTTCAGCAAGACGCTGATTGCCGGCGCGATCAAAGGCTCTCACGGAAACAGAAGAGAGTTTCTTTTGGTTTTTTAGCACGTACGGGCTCGTTGTGCGTACCCACTCTCCGTTGTTCTCTCGCACTTCATAGTACACGATTCCTCCACCGAGGTCTTTTGTCGTAAACACAACGACATATGCGCCGTCAAAAAGTAGCTCGTCAGTGACAATTACAGGAGTAAATGGAAGCGGTGCCTCAGTGTCTGTCGGGCGAGTAATTACCGTACTCGTACTACTCGTTGCGTTCAGTGAGAGAGCAGAATACGTCACGGCGACGCGTGTGCCACTGCCATCGTTTCGATATACTTCGGGATTTTTAGCGGAAATTGAAATTGGACCAGTTGTCTTTGGGATAAAATATAGACGAATCAGCGAGCCCGGAGCACGGCTTGTCGTATCAAATGGGTCAATATATCCGTTAAAGCCTCCAGGAATAATTCCAGAAAATGAAAGCTCTCCGGCAGTTTTTTCTGTTGGGTTCTCTACCCAGAGTGGAATAATAGACTGCCCTTCGTTGCTATACGCATAGGACACTGTCTCGGGAAACGTAATCGTTAACCCAGCAGTGTTTACGGATTCACCTTGCGTATCCAGATATACGTCGACATAAAACTCTTGTCCAACGGAAACTTCGCGCGAAGATGGAACGAAAGAAATCTGCGCGGCAAAAACACTCTGCGGTGTATAGATATATACAAAACAGAGACTGAGCACAATGAATGATGTTCGAAAAAAATTCTTCATATAATTATCCTGTCCAGTAATACGCGAGAATACTAAAATCAACTAAGTTTACTTTTCCGTCAGTATTAAGGTCTACTTTTGTCGGAGGAGTTCGCTTGTTGTACCAAAACGCCAAGATAGAGTAGTCGACGATGTTTACTTTATAGTCACAGTTGAGGTCCCCCTTTCCTCCACCACAATATTTTTTCGCCTCAACATTTTTGTCACCGACGGCAAATTGCACTGGGCGTCCATACTCACTGGCTTCTCCCGGAAGCACTGCCTTGGCTTTTGCCTCATGGCCCCCTATTTCAAGTGGAGATGTGTCGAGCGTATACACATATGCACCCACTGCGTCCGTCTCTACAGAATGAAATGATTCAAACTCTGAATGCACTGAGATAACGACAGTACTCTCTGGAAGACTTTGTCCGAAGATTATCAAATTGTCACCCTGACGCACTTCGGACTTGTCGACGTCGATTGTCGGAGAAATGAATATTCCAGATACGTCTACCGTTGTTCCACTTCTAATTATGAGCGGAAAAGAAAAGTTTTCAGAACGACGGCCAGCCGAGTCTTCTCCATAGACAGTAAAGGTGTAGCTTCCTGCAGTCACGCTCGTAAACGATACGGAAAAGCGAGCATCTGGACCTGCAATAGTAGTCACAGCAAGAGCTCCGTCTTGGAGAATGGATACGCGAGAGAGCGGATAGGCGCGTCCGCTAAAGTTTACGATAGTTGTAGGTCCAGGGAATCCACCACCTCCTCCACCTCCCCCTCCTCCTCCACCACCACCCCCAGGAGTGCCTGGCGGGTTTACCACTGCAGAGATTGTGAGTCCAGTGCTCAGGTCTACTGTTTGAGCACTCGCAGGGAAAAATCCTCCGAAAGATCCGGAAGCAAGAAGCGATAGTGTGAGCAAGAGCGATCGTAGTTTCATAGAGTAACGCACGAAACCCCTTTTTCTCGGGGTTTCGTTTTCTTTATTTCTTTTCCTTTTTAGCTACTACTTTCTTTACTGGGCGAAGTACGCGGTGCACGATGGATCGTTTTTTCTGTGCATGCATTTCTTCGAACATTTCTTCTGCGCGCTCAATAACCCATTTGTTGTAATGACGGATACTCATGCGGACAAGGAAGAAAATGAGTGTTGAGATGACAAGAATGATGAGGAGTAACTGCCACGGAAGAACCCAGAATGAAAACTTTGCACTCGTTGTTTCTTTCTGAAATCCGTACGCAAGTTCAAGGTGCGCAACATATCGTCCGACTGCAAAGTTACGCCACTGATACTTCGCTTCATTAAAAAATCCACTGTGTTCTACAGGTTGTGCAGGATTTGGAATATCTTTTCCAACCCACGCAGTTTCAAAACGTCGAGTACTGCGCGGAAGAATGTTTCCGTCGGCAGGGTTGCCCGGAACTTCTTTTGCAGTAAACCCAAGAAGGTTCTTAATCTTTACGAGACCGACTGGCTTGATGCGGTCACTACCAGCATTTTCAAAACGGTATGTAAAATCAACTGGAAGCGCAGTATAAAATGTCTTTTTACCGACAGTAGCAAAATCTACGATTCCTCCTTTTTCACTAATTGGACCTGAGACGGAAAGAAGTACAAGAAGTCCTGTTTTTGCTCCAATAGAGACCTGCCCTGCTCCACTACTCTGTGGCGTAGTTCCCCAAAAGATTGCTCCGAAATGTCCTCCCGCAGATGCATCAGCCGGCACTGAAACAGTGAACGGAACTGTTTTTGAAGACTTTGGTGCAATTACGATTTTTTCCGCAGCCTGCATCCATGTTCCGATTCCATCTTTTGGCTCAACAAAGGCTGGATTACCACTCTCTCCCTGAGCTTCAAAGTTTGCATATGAGATATAGAACGTTTCAGTTGTTGGACGCTCGTTATACAGAGTAACTTCTTCAGTAAGTGTCTGGCCTGGGTCAGCCTGAAGTTCAAGACGAATAGGAGTAAGAGTGAGCGCGTTCGCAGAGGCAGTAATGCTCAAGAAAAAAAGACTCGCGAGTACGATTTTTCCCAGAAATGTTCGAGTGAAATGTGCGAGTATATTCATATACTAGAAGGTTGCAGTTGCAACATAGGTAAGGGCTGTTGAGTACGCACCAGCGGCAGTAGTTGAAGAGATATTTGCTACATATGAAGCAGTGTACTCACAGTCAGCGGCAGCGGTAGACGTTGCAACTGCTGTTGTCGTAGAAGGCTGGAATGAAAACGTGTCCGCAGTGCCGTAGTTTGTTGCGTATGAACACGTACCTGCGTTTGTCACAACATCAGTACCAACGTTTGGTGTTGCGTTGTCACGAAGATTGATTCCGAATCCTTCCGTTCCTGGAGCAGAAACAGCTCCGGTTACTCCGTAGGCATCAATAGTATTTGCCCCACTTGTAAGAGTTGGACCGTTGTAGGTAATAGCAAACCCTCCAGCGGAGTTTGTTGCGATTTCAACACTATGACTCCCCGTCCCTGGAGCACCCGCAGTAAGCGTTCCAAGTGCCACAGTACTTGATCCAAGCGCAAATGTAAGTGTAGGGTTTACTGTAGCACTGACAGTAACCACTGCATTGTCTTCAATAACTACTGCACCAGAACCCACGTCTCCGTTAGATCCAGTGATTGTATAAATAGATGAATCAGTGTCGGCGTTGGCGTTTGTCATAGTACCAGTACCCGATGCAGTTGTTCCGTGAATTGTAAATAAAATTGTCGCATTTGCAGATGACGCAGTATATGAGCCAGCGGCAACAACAGTAAACACATTTGTACTTGTGTTAATTGTCACACACACGTTATTTACTCCAGCAGCACACGAAGGAGCTACTCCACTTGATGTACTCACAGCATTGACTGTTCGCGCAGTTCCATCGTTGAACGAAAAATCAGCGGTCTGCCATGAGCCAATACTGTTGAGAGTAAAATCAGTATCACTGAAGTTTATAGCAAAATCTTCACCAGTAGCAAATGTGTCTCCACCGACAAGTGTCCACTCAAGTACGTGCGTAGCCGGAGTATTTTTTGCCTGAGTAGACATGGCATCAGACACGTCTGCGTAGTTTGCAGCAAACGTAATCCCCGCTCCAAATGGCAAAGAGAAAAGTGCCACGAGAAGCCCACTTGTAAGTACCTGAAGTTTTTTTAGCATACAGATATTGTAACACGCTCACCGAGCGAAACAACCCGAGAAATCCACGGTTTTTAGAATGTACCAGTAACGATGTATGTAAGATTTGTAGAATACGCACCAGGAGGTGTTGTAGATGAAATATTTGCGATATATCGCATCGAGTATGTTGTCGTAACGCCATCACCGACAGTAGACTGTGCAACTACGCTTGGAATTGTTGAAGCTGAGGCAGGAAAACCGAATCCACTTCCACTGTAGAGAGCCTCTACAACACCAGATCCTCCTGTTGCAACAGAGCGAAGTCCAAATTGTTCAGTGCCAGGAATTGAAGCAATGTTTGAAGAACCCATCGGAGCCAAAGTATGTGAACCATTACTCAGTGGAGAGCCTTGCACGGTGAGCATGTACCCGCCCGCCGACTCTGCCGTGATAGCAATACTGTGTGCCTCTACTTCTGTATACGATCCTGCTTCATCTGCAGTACAAAACTTTGGTGCAGTAGAAGAGAGCGCTCCAAATCCGATTGTTGCATCAGAGACTGCAGTTGAAAGTGAGAATGAAATTGTACTAAAAGCCCAGCATGAATCATTGTTTCCAGAATCAGTAGATCCAATAACAGTCATCATATTGGCCCCCATTTCACATCCTCCATCTTTTACATCTACATATCGCACATAGCTTGTTCCTGTTGGATTAAACTTCCACTGTGTTCCGCTTGCAGTTGAATAGAGTTTTACTAAACCACCTCCGATTCCGGTAGCATTGAAATGATTTGTCACTCCGAAAATTGGTGATCCCGAAACGGAGAAGTTTACCTCTTTTGCAGCAGTGTGTGAAATGTTGAGATTGTAAAAATCTGTTGAGCCACTGATTGTTGCAGTACCAGCTCCAGTGAATGAAATAGTAGAAGTTTCGGCAGTGAATGTTCCGTCGTTATTCCAAGAACCCGAGAGTGTTGCAGTACCACTGCCTCCCAACAGCGTTGCTCCAGAATCTATATCAATATTTCCAGCGGTTGTATTGAACGTATCAAGGTCGAGAGTTCCCGCCATCGCAGTCAATGTTCCAGCAACTGAAAGAGTTCCAGTACTCACGTATGTCTCACTTCCATTATTCACACGAAGGTTGTGATAGCTCAGACCGGCTGGAATTGTTGTGTTTCCACTTCCATTGTTCCCTGTCAACGTAATTGTCGACGTACCAGTAAGACTTCCACTCGTGTATACAATTGGAGTTCCGCTTGTTCCCGAGACAGTAATGAGCGAAGCATTACCTGCAAGCGTTCCTCCATTGAATACGATTCCATCGGCGTCGAGTGAGTAGTTCGATCCAGTGTCGAGCGTCGCTCCCCCGTCCAAGGAAACTGTTCCTCCCGCAGTCGTATTTCCTCCGAGTGTTTTTACTCCAGAGACACCTGACGTTGTAAGGTTTGAATACGAAAGTCCTTGGTCAATAGTCTGAGTACCCGCAAGATTGTAATCTACGGTTGAACCAGAACTGAGTGTAATTGTAGAAAATCCCGCAGAATAATTTCCAGCAAACGTACTCGCACCGACGCGAATCGTTGCTCCGTTTGCCACAGAGAGAGTGTTTGAACCCGAACCTGTAACGAGATGAGACGCGGGGTCAAATGTTCCAGCAGAAATAGTCAGCGCTCGAGTACTTGCAATACTTATCGGACCAGTCAGTGTCTTTGTCCCCGTACCTGTTTGCGTCAGCGCATTAAATGCAATCGTTCCGGAGTTTATATTCGCATTTCCATTTCCCGAGAGAAATACCGTAGACGCACCCGCGGTAAATATTCCTCCAGTTCCAAGCGTAAAGAGCGTACCTGAAGTACCGGTGAGTGAGATATTTGAAGATCCTGCAGTAAAGGTACAGCTTGAGCCAGTACATGCTCCGCCTCCGACAACAAGACTGCCGGTCGATAGCGCATTACTTGTGTTCGTACTAAGCGTTGCCGATGAATTGGAGCCAAGGCGCTGTATTGTCGTTACCCCCGCAACAGAAAGAGGTCCTGCCATGTTCACCGTGAGTGTAGACGCAGTACCTGTTGGCATAATTGCTAGATTACCCGCAATCGTTGTCGTACCAGTTGCAAAAGTAAACGCACGATTCGCAGTAAGTGTCGGCGAAATAACTACATTTCCATATGTCACAGTCGAAGGAACATGCGTTGCAGTATGCGCTGCATCAGAGAGGAAGATTATCGTCGACGCTGGGTCGAGTGTGATTGTCGGGAACAGTGGGAGGCCTCGAACGGTTGTCGAAGTAGTTCCACTATTACAGGTCGCTGAAGTGTTAGAAGCACTCACTGTTCCACCGAGGCACAGTGTCCCTCCGGCATCTATTTGCATAGAATTCAGTGTTGTACCCGCAAGCAATATTCCAAGCCCTCCGTCATTTAGTACTCCCTGTTTAATGTACAACTGAGCACCCGCAGCATTCGCAATCGTAATTGCCGCACCAGCGTTTATAACAGTTGCAGTAGAATCAATTGTGAGTTTATGAAAAGACACTGCAGAACTTATGAGGCTTGGAGTTCCTGAAGTACTTCTAACAATAAATTCAGAAGTATTCACGTTAAACAGTCCACTTACTCCTCTTGTGAAGAGAGTTCCCGAATTAGCATTCAATATAATTGTTCCTGCGCGCGCGTTAATTCCAGCACTTCCAGAATTGGCAAGACTTAAACTTCCAGTCGTTACTGTATAATTTCCGACCGAATTTAAATCAAGCACACCAACAGTAATTGTGATTGCATTCATGACTTCCAAGTCTGCCTGCATGGTCTTTATACCAGTGCCATTTAACGTGAGATTATACAATGCATTTGTGCCAGTAAAACTGCCTGCATTTAAGTTTGTAGCCAAAGTACTTGAAATGAGTATTGTTGAAGTACCTCCCGAAAAAACCCCAGACCCATTGCGAGTTAAGTTTGTACCGGCAGTTGCACTGAGTGTAACAGTCGAACCATTCGCAATAAACTGCCCTCCGTCGTTAATCGTAAGTGTTCCAACAGAAGTGGCATAGTTTGATGGTGTGGTATCAAATATTCCCGTAGCACCCCCTGAGCCGCCCACAACAAGATTTCCAGTTGCTCCGAAGGTAGTAGAAGCATTCAATGGCACTGTAAGAGTTCCAGTTCCGGATGGATTAATTGTAAACGTACCAGTACTTAATGCGGGAGTACTTCCTATTGTATACACTCTGTTTGCAGTAAGCACTGGAGCGAATGTCACGTTTCTAAATGTAGTATTTCCACTTAAGAAAGTAATGTCTGCATCAGATGTAACGAGAAATGTTGAAGCGCCCGAATTGTTTAAGTTTGAACTAGCTCCTTTTGTAAAAAGTGTTCCAGATGTACCCGTAAGTCGAATCGTAGAAGCGCGAGTGGTAAACACGGCACTTCCAGAGTTTGCCATAACAAGATACCCAGTACTAAGTGTATAGTTACTAGAGATATTCGTATCAATTGTTCCACTCGTTATCGTCGTAATGTTTGAAACGTCGATATCAGCACCTAGTGTTTTTGTCGAAGATCCTTGAATCGTTAAATTATACAACGCACTCGTGCCGTTAAACGCTCCTGTACTTAATGTAACGGCGAGAGTACTCGTAATAAGAACAGTAGAAGTACCCGCAGTAAATACTCCCGTACCCAGATGAGTCATATGCGTCCCTGAGTTTGCAGTAAGAGTAATTGTTGAAGCATTTGCCAAAAACTCTCCACCAGTATTTACAATAAATCCACCGGCAGTGAATGAATGATTCGATGAAGAGGTGCTAAACTGCCCAAGTGCACTGCCTGTGCCCTCTACTTGTAGATACCCAGAAGCTCCAAGGTTTACTGCCCCGTTTAATTCTGCGGTAAGTGTTCCTGTCCCCGACGGACTCACAAGCAGTATTCCACTAGAGATAGTTGGAGAACTTCCTAACGTATATGTTCTGTTCGCAGTTAGCACTGGAGCGAATGTTACATTTCTGAAAATTGTTGCTCCATTGAGAAATGTAATATCGGCATCAGAAACTACACGAATAGTTGATGTTCCTGCAGTAAATCCTCCACTCGCGGCTCGTGTAAAGAGCGTTCCTGACGTAGCAGTTAGAGTAATCGTAGATGCACGCGCAGAGATTGACGCAGTTCCAATGTTTGCAATAATAATTCTTCCAGCAGACAGTGGCCAGTTACTAGTATTGTTTGTATCAAGCACTCCAAGCATTACGTTCAAATCATTTGTAATATCAATCGCAGCCGTCATGTTTTTTGTTCCCCCTCCGTTGATTGTGAGATTATAAAACGCATTACTCCCGGTGATTGCTCCCGAGTTAATCGAAATACCAGCTCCTCCCGTCATTACAACAGTTGAAGTTCCTGCAGTAAAGACTCCGCCAGAAGTAAGCGTGAATGGCACAGCTCCGGCAGTTGTTAGTGTGATAGTCGAGTCAGTTCCTGCGAGGTAGGTACCAGTTGCTCCGATGGTAAGAGTCGGAGCAGTAATATTACAACTACGAGATCCGGTAGCGCAGGAGAGCGCACTTGCATCGAGTGTTCCGTTAATAGTTAAACCGAGCAAAGCGTTTGCACCGGTTGCATCCATGTCCAGTGAGATTGTGTGTCCTGCACTGATAATCGCACTGTCTCCACTATTCGGAACACGCCCACAGTTCCATGTTCCTGCATCACTCCACACTCCAGAGGAGACCTGAGAAGAACAAATCGCGTCACTGGCAATTTGCCACTGACGTGCTTCTTCAAAAATAGCGACTCCAGAAGAAGCAGAACTACTTCCCGGATACAGAGAGACCGGGCCGAGAACATAAAACTCAGGAGAAATATCGGGAGCATCGAAGCGATACCCGATAGTACGAGAACTACCTCCCGTGAGAGAAACATTCCATGTAAGAATACGGATGTCACCAGAGACAATATTTGAAACAGGCGCAGGAAAATCTGGATGGTCTGAAATAATAAAACTTGCGGGTACTCGCTCAATCACAGTTCCCTCCCAATCTGTCGGAGAAGAAATCGTCATCGATACTGGATATACTGCAACAGGAAAAATACGAGTAGGGCCGGTACGAGACACGACAAAAGGATGTGAGGTGCGCACCTCAAACGAGTCAACGAGCGTGCGAGTTCCGTTTACCGTTGTCGCAGCGAGACGAATAGTGTACACACCAGGAGTATCTGGGAGCGCTACACGAGAGTGATAGTCTGGAACAGAAATAACGTTATCAGGACCACATTCTGGATCTTGCACAATACTTCCGTCACTTGTTCGTTTAAAAATCGGTGCACCACTTGGTCCGTCGATACGCATAACAAGTACTGCATCACAGATAGTATGACCGTAGTCGTCGAGAACTCCCATCTGAATATACGCTTCGTCTTCGGGAGCGTATATTGATTTATTAGTGTTTACTGCAAGTACTCCCCAAGAAAAGTCCTGACGAGAAACCAAAAGAGCTTCAGGAGTATGAAGCGTTACTTTCAAGGAAAACTTTCCTGGACGGAATCGTCGCCCCGGCTTTTCGATTGTAATTCTATTCCTTGTCTCTCCATCGACAACAACACGCTCAACGGAGGCATTGATTGAGACTTCTTCTCCGAGAGCATCAAGAATTTCGATATCGATAGCTGGAGCAACATCTGCCTCAGATTGAGCATTCGCAACATTTGCCGATGGAATTGTATCTGAAATTACATCCTTGAGCTTATCAAACAGTGATGAATCTTGCTGTTCTTGTTCCGGAGAATCTTTCGTGTCTGTATGCTCCTGAGTTGGAGCACCATATATCCCCGCCTTGTCTTCAATCACCGTTGCCTTCTTTGCATCAACAAGCTCGGCAATGTCGTAGACGCTAAGGTTTGGATTTGTCACATCAAACGTTGGCTCTTCGGCTGAAGCAAAAATATCTTTCTCTGTTGAGATAATCGTAAGGTCTGGGTCATTGAGTTCAATAGTTGGAGGAAGCTCTGCTTCGGGTGCGTCTTCAAAACCGACGTCGATACGCATAGCATCGAGATACACTACAGGCATTTTGTCGAATGTCTGAATCGGCTCAAGTGCAATCTGGAGTCGAGAAACATCGTCCCATGTTCCAAGCTCTGCGTCACTAATACTAAAACGCGCGCTACTCCAGTTTGACATGCTCACCGTTCCAAGGTCACGCCAATCATTTCCATTGAGTGTGTAGCGCACCATCATGAAGTCTCCAAAGGTAGAGTCTGGAGCTGGAGCAACAGCACCACCCGCGTCACTAGCGTTCTCACCCTCCTCGGAAACAACTGTTTCTTCAGTAGA
>CALQZW010000004.1 GCA_943350045.1 Candidatus Nomurabacteria bacterium
TGCTTGGTGAGGAGTTCGCGGATTTCCTCTTCAACCATGTCAAGCATATCTTTGTCTTCAACCATGTCGCACTTGTTGAGGAACACGATAAGGTGCTTAACACCAACCTGTGAAGCGAGGAGGATGTGTTCACGTGTCTGTGGCATCGCACCGTCAGTAGCTGCAACCACGATGATTGCACCGTCCATCTGCGCTGCACCAGTGATCATGTTCTTGATGTAGTCAGCGTGTCCTGGAGCGTCAATGTGAGCGTAGTGACGAGTAGGAGTTTCGTACTCGTTGTGAGAAAGAGAGATCGTGATTCCACGAGCCTTTTCTTCTGGAGCCTTGTCGATTTCTCCAACACCCTTGATCTTTGAACTGTAACCACCGCCCTGACGTCCGAGAACTGTAAGGATTGCCGCTGTAAGAGTAGTCTTACCGTGGTCAACGTGACCGATAGTACCTACGTTTACGTGCGGCTTTGAACGATTAAAATCTTCTGTTGCCATATGATTTAATTGAATTAAGCCCTAATAATAGTGATTATTGGCACTGGCGGAGACACCAAGCTTTCTCTTCCCTACAGGAGTGTCCTTGCGGAAAATCCTTGTAAAATAAAGATAAAACTGCCTCTGCCACGGCCACTAACCGATGATAATTACTCCCCCAGGCACGAAAAAATAGCCGGGGGAGAGCTATCAGTGTTGATATTATCAGATTTTAGGTCAATGTCAACAGAAAAGCCGCCCCGTACGGGGCGGCTTTTCTGTTTTACAGCATAGAGATTATGCAGCTGTACGAGTCTTGATGATGTCGTCTGCAACGTTCTTTGGAACGATGTCGTAGCGAAGGAATTCCATTGTGAATCCTGCACGACCTTCAGTCATAGAACGAAGACTTGTCATGTATCCGAACATTTCAGAAAGTGGAACGACGGCTTTAACCACCTGGTTCATTCCGCGAGCTTCCATTCCTTCAATGATTCCACGCTTTGATGAAAGTGATCCAGCTACGTCTCCCATGAACTTGTCAGGAGTGATAACTTCAACCTTCATCATAGGCTCAAGGATAACAGGATTTGCACGACGAGCAGCTTCTTGAACTGCCATAGATGCGGCAATTTTAAAGGCCATTTCGTTTGAGTCAACATCGTGGTATGAACCGTCATAGAGCTCAACTGAAATATCAACCATCTTAAATCCTGCAAGAATACCGCGATCGAGACCTTCTCTGAATCCCTTTTCACATGCTGGGATGTATTCGATTGGAATAACTCCTCCCTTGATGCTGTTAACGAACTCAAAGTGATCTTCATGCTTCACGTTCTTTGGAAGATCTTCAACTTCTTCTTTTGTAAGAACGGCCATTTTCTTCATCTTAACGCGAACATGTCCGTAGTTACCGCGACCTCCTGTCTGCTTGATGTACTTACCTTCTGCATCAGATTCGCCAGTGATAGTCTCACGATAAGCAACCTGTGGCTTTCCAGTGTTCGCTTCAACTGTAAACTCGCGCTTCATGCGGTCGACGATAATGTCGAGGTGAAGTTCTCCCATTCCAGCGATGATTGTCTCTCCAGTTTCCTGGTCTGTAGACACGCGGAATGTTGGGTCTTCCTGAGCAAGACGACTGAGCGCCATACCCATTTTCTCCTGGTCGGCCTTTGTTTTTGGCTCGATACGCATAGAGATAACTGGTTCTGGGAACACGATACGGTCGAGCTCGATTGGATTTGCTTCGTCACAGAGTGTGTCAGAAGTAATTGTATCCTTGAGTCCTACCGCTGCTGCGATTTCTCCAGCAAATACCTTCTTTACTTCTTCACGCTCGTTTGCGTGCATTCGAAGAATACGTCCAACACGTTCTTTATTACGAGTACGTGGATTGTATACGTATGATCCAGCAGTAAGAGTTCCTGAGTATACACGGAAGAAGATGAGCTGTCCGACGAATGGGTCTGTTGCAACCTTAAACGCAAGCGCTGAAAGAGGTTCTGTATCAGAAGCTCCACGAGTAATTACTTCTTCTGTGTCAGGATTGACTCCCATCATTGGTGGCACGTCGAGTGGACATGGAAGGTAGTCTACAACTCCGTCGAGAACGAGCTGAACTCCTTTGTTCTTGAGAGCTGATCCTGCGTATACAGGGAAGAGTTCGTTGGCAATAACTGCCTTACGAAGAGTCTTTTTGAGAGTAGCGAGGTCCGGTGTCTTACCATCGAGGTACTCAGTCATGAGAGTGTCATCATTTGCTACGATAGCTTCGATGAGCTCTGCGTGGTACTTTTCTGCATCTGCCTTGTAGGCTTCTGGAATCGGTCCGCGAGTGATGACAGTTCCTTTGTCTCCAGAGAATGTTACCGCTTCCATTGTAAGGAGGTCGATAACACCTTCGTGGTTTTCTTCAAGACCGATTGGGATCTGCATGCGAACTGCCTTCTTGTTCAAGCGATCAAGGATTGAGGCGTATGAACGCTCAAATGATGCTCCTGTACGGTCGAGCTTGTTGATGAAACAGATACGTGGAACTTTTGCTTCGTCAGCATAGCGCCAGTTTGTTTCAGACTGTGGCTCTACTCCCGCAACTCCGTCGAACACCACAACAGCTCCGTCAAGAACACGAAGTGAGCGCTTTACTTCAACAGTAAAGTCGATGTGTCCAGGAGTGTCGATGAGGTTAAAGCGGAACTTCTGCTTCTTGTCCTCTTTGTTTTCGACGTATGTCGGTGTCCAAAATGCAGTAGTAGCGGCCGCAGTAATTGTAATACCGCGTTCACGCTCCTGTTCCATCCAGTCCATCACGGCCTCTCCCTCATGTACTTCTCCGATTTTGTGAGAAACACCTGTATAAAAGAGCACACGCTCACTTGTTGTTGTTTTTCCGGCGTCGATGTGAGCAACGATTCCGAAGTTACGTACTTTCTCTAGTGGATAATCTCTTTCCATAACAATGATAAATAATGACTAATGCTGTACCTGACTAAAAAACGAGACACCGACGTCTCATATGTTCGAAACTATACAGAAAAATACAGGTTTTTGCAAATAACAAAAGACCCCGTGAGGGGTCTTTTGAGGAAAGTGCTGGATTATTACCAAGCAAGGTGAGCAAACGCTTTGTTTGACTCTGCCATTTTTCTGGTATCGTCGCGCTTTTTGATTGCTGGTCCTTCGTTGTTTGCTGCCTGCATGAGCTCTTCTGCGAGTTTCTCGTGCATAGGCTTACCTTTACGTCCGCGGGCTGCATCGATGATCCATCGGAATGCAAGTGCCTGCTTTCGTTCTGGGCGAACTTCGCGTGGAACCTGGTAGTTTGATCCACCAACACGGCGAGAGCGAACTTCGATTGCTGGTCCAACGTTGCGGATAGCTTCTTCGAATACTTCGATCGGCTCCTTGTTGCCTGTCTTTGCCTCGATGAAATCGAGAGCTCCATAGACGATTTTACGAGATGTATCTTTCTTTCCGTCGAGCATCACGTAGTTGATGAATTTCTCGAGGCGCTCAGATCCAAATTTAATGTCTGGAGTTGGAATATTTCGTTTCTTTACTGGTCTTCGCATAATATTACTTCTTTACAGCGGCCTTAGGGCGCTTGTTACCATAGAGGGAGCGAGACTTGCGGCGTTTTTCAACTCCTGCAGTATCAAGACGTCCGCGAACGATGTGGTAACGAACTCCGATGAGGTCCTTAACACGTCCCCCACGGAGCATAACAACTGAGTGTTCCTGAAGGTTGTGTCCTTCTCCTGGGATGTAGGCAGTAACTTCCATTCCGTTTGTAAGACGCACGCGGGCGATCTTGCGGAGCGCTGAGTTCGGCTTCTTTGGAGTAGTAGTTGTAACCTTTGTACATACTCCACGCTTAAATGGAGCTGGGTACAAGATTGGCTTGTTTTTGATTGCGTTGAAACCACGAGAAAGCGCGACTGTGCGAGCTTTGCGAGTAACCTTAACGCGACCGCGTTTTGAGAGCTGATTGATTGTAGGCATGTATAGTATTTAAAAAGCCGTGACTTCTCCGGAAGCAACTCGAACAATATCCAGGGGAAACTAGCTTCGAACAACACTATACAGAAGAACTGAGAAAAATGCAAATCGCCCCGCGGCCTACTGCCGCGGGGCGATTTCTTTCTACACTTTATGACAATATATACGTAATAATTGCCCTACTTACCCGAGCCCACAATGGAAGCTTCTTTGGAACTGGCTTTGGTGCCGGGAGTTCTAAATGAAACTCTCCTATAGTTGTATTCGTACTCAGCACTGCAGTACTTGGAGGTGGTGGAAGAATTGCATTTCCTTCACTATCCTCAGGACCAGTATCAACAGTAAGCTTTTCTGAGAGGTATCCCTTTGTGACTTTCACGGCGATTGCACTTGCAACCGTCTTGTACGAAGCATCTGCGAGTTTTTGGTCTACACGAATCGTATAGTCTCCATTTGGAAGAAGTGCATAGTATCGACCAAGCATGTCGGTAACGCGATGCATAACTTCAACTCCAGTTGTTGCTTGTGTGATACGAATGATTGCAAACGGAATCGGATCGCCAGAGACACTTGAAGTAATACTTCCGAACGGACGAGCACGAAGTCCGATTTTACGAATGACAAATAGGAGGATATAGAGACCAAAGACGATGATATTGTATTTCGTCATCGACATTACAACAGTAACTCCAGCAACTCCAAATCCAAGATAGAAGAAGAAGTTTGAAATACGGAGTAACCATGTTTCGCGTGATGAGTAGAAACGCATTAAGTGACGCTTCTTTTTCGCAAATTCATTCCAATCAAAGTGTTCTGGATCCATTGGAATGTTACGAGTAATGACTTCTCCAGCGGATGCAATACTAAACGTTTCTCCGAAGTAAAGGTCGCGATACAACTCGTCGTGGTCATATCCTACAAGCTTTTGTGATGGGAAAGAATAGTTTGTCTTATGAGCAATAAGTGTATACGCACCTGGCTCTGGAACAACGAATCCGAAGCGCCCGTCGAGGTCTGTAATTGCAGTCGCAACGTCCTTACCTTCTATAGAACGAAGCACAACATAGGCGGGATCGAGTGGTTGCTTTGTAACTGAGTCATACACTGTTCCCCATGGCCGACGACGTTTTGCAAGCCCAACTGCTCCGAGGAGGAGTGACCAGAGTCGAGTAGGAATGAGCAAGAAATCAGAGAACGATGTTGGAGAGAGGAAGAGTCCTCCGAGTGAGGCAACAAGTCCACTAATGAGACCGATAGCTCCGATAGTACGAATGATTGCAGTTCCCTCTTCTGATTCAATGATTTTCTTGAGTCGGATGAATCCTGGGTCATCGATTGGCATCGGTCCTGGCTCAGGCAACGGAATCGGAGTTGGGTCAGGCATCGGTCCTGGACCAGGGCCTGGTACTGGTGGTGGAATCGGTCCAGGACCGGGACCTGGGCCCGGGAGAGGATCTGGACCTGGATCAGGGCCGGGGCCTGGATCAGGTGGTGGAGGATCTGGTAAAGGAGGAATACCTCCTGTACCTCCACCAGTATCATCATCTGGAGGAGCATCAGCCACTCCCCATGTTGTCTGAACACATGCATACGCAAAGTCGCAGTCAAACGCCATCCATCCATGACCCTGAACCCATGCCCAGCCAACAAATCTTTTTGTTGTTAAATCGATAGATACTCCAGAACCAGGAGAACTTACAGGACGGAAGTTAATCCATCCTCCTCCCTGACTCCAGGCACATCCCGTTAATATTCCACTGCTGGCTGGAACCATCTTGATTCCGTTATGACTACATTCAGAACCCGGAAGTGGCTCGAGATCTGGATCATCGGTGGGGTTTGGATTGAGATTTATCCACCCAAGCGACTCTGACCATGCATATCCTGTGAGCTTGTCGTCGTAGACTCGGACAGGGTTAGTGGAACCAGAACCTGGTCTCCAATTTACTCGAGTAAAAATACTACAGTCAGAATTAGAACAGAGACGAGAGTATCTCAGTCCGTTTCCGTAATACCCACCTGAAGCATATCCATCATCGCTAAATGGAGCGTCTCGAACGATATTTGGAGTTCCAAGAAATTCACTTATTAGTCCCGGTGTTTCAGCAAATGCAATTGCCGGTACGACAATAACCAGAAAAGAAAAGACTGCGAGTATGTTTTTTCGAGTAAATATCATACCCGTTTACGCAAGTGGCATTCCCATGCCAGTTAAGAGCATGAAAACACGACTCATAAACGGAAGTACAGCCGGCCAGACAAAGAGTACGAAGACGAGAAGAAGCGGTAGAGAAACGTATTCGACCTTGGCACGAATATCACTCAAACGTGCACTATTTGGAAACAACGAGAACAGAATCTTTGATCCATCAAGTGGCGGAACTGGAATGAGATTAAAAAATGCCAACAGAAGATTTACGAGCGTAATGACTGTTGCAATAGAAATATATGCAGGAGCGAACTCTCCCAAAATACCTGCAGCACGGATACTCAAACCAAAAACTACTGCGAAGAATATATTTACACATACTCCTGCAGCGGAAACCGCCAAAGGACCCCAGCGCTTGTTGCGGAGATTGCTTTCAATATATGGAACTGGCTTTGCCCAGCCCACAACGAAGCCGGCCTGAAGCACGGTAAGGAGAAGCGGGAGAATAACTGAACCGATAGGATCAATATGTTTGAGCGGGTTTAGCGTTAATCGCCCAGCATGACGAGCTGTTGGGTCACCTAAATATTCGGCGACATATCCATGAGCCGACTCGTGAACGACGACGGACATAATGAGAACTATTACATAGAAGATTGGGTCGATGCCTTGCATAAGTTATATCTGTATGATACCATGCATTTGCTAAATAAAAAGCACAACCTCTATGGCAAAAGTATGCGCAATAACTAAAAAGGGTTCAATTATGGCAGGCGGGTACTCAAACCGTACTCGTGCTACAAAGTTCAACCCAACTGGAATGGTCCGCAAGTACCCAAATATTCAGAAAAAGCGAGTATTTGTAGCGGAACTCAACAAAACTTTCGTAATCCCAGTCTCTACTCGTGGACTCCGAACCATCAACAAGCTTGGTGCGTTTATGGCCCTCAAGAAGGCAGGAATCATCAAAGTTAAGTAAACCATTTCGTTACAAAGCCCGCCGGCCTATGCCGGCGGGCTTTGTTTTTCCCCATTATTTTTCCCGGCGAAACGTAACTCCGTCAGATACATAGGTAATCGTTCCTTCTTGGTCTGTACGCAAGGTCGTAATATTTTCCGTTGCAAGAGCGAGTAGCGGTTCCTTGTGCGGGTGGCCATAACTATTCTTCTCTCCTAAAGACAGAATCGCAATATCAGGTCGAACGACCTGCAAAAACGCAGAACTTGTGGACGTTTTCGATCCATGGTGCCCTACTTTTAAAATATCACTCAGGAGTGCACTGGCTGGGTTGCTTTGCAGAATCACAGTTTCAGTACGAATTGTTGAGTCTCCAGTAAACATAATCTCGCTTTCACCATATACCAACCTTCCCACCAAGGAGCTATCATTATTACTCCAGCCTGTCATATCACGGTCGGGAAACAGTACTTCGAAGACTACGCCATATTCTGAGTCGAGAGTAATTGTCATTCCCTTTCGGGCAAACAGGTGAGGAATATTCCTCTCTGTTATCTCTGAGTGGAACAAGGCGTACGTTTTTGATTGCGACTGAGTACCAGACTCTACGACGGCACCTACTGAGTACTCACGTAAGATATCGATAAATCCTGCATAATGGTCGGCATCCGGATTTGTCACCACGAGCACGTCGATAGACCTATCTCCAAATGGAACGTGCTCGGAGAGTGGTTCAATCAGTGACCCCGGAGGGCCTCCGTCGATAATCATCTGCCTTCCATTTGGTGCCTGTATATATATCGCATCTCCCTGCCCCACATCTAAAAACGAGACACGAAGCTCGGGTATTTTCTGTGCCCACGCCGGTGCTGATGCAAAGCCGAGAGTTGCGACACACAGTATGGAAAAAATAATAACTCGCACTTTCTTCATACGACTAGTATACTACGCTATGTCGGTTAAACTTTTCATAAACTCACTATGGACTACTTCACAGCTAAAACATTTCAAATACCAGAACTTGTTGGAATCTCTGCAAAAAATATCGAGGAACATCTCAAGCTCTACGCCGGATACGTTAAATTTGCTAACCAAATTCAGAAAGACCTTACAGCTCTTTCTGTTGATGCCGAAAAAAACTCATACGTCACTGGAGAACTCAATCGCCGATTCGCATTTGAACATGACGGCATTCGCAATCACGAAGCATATTTTTCTCAGTTTGAAGGTGGAGCATCTGCTCTTGCCGAAGACGGGAAACTCATGACGCAAATTAAAAGTGATTTTGGTTCATACGATGCATTTCTCGCTCGCTTGAAAACACTTGCAATGACTCGCGGAGTTGGCTGGGCAATGCTCTACTACTGTAGCGATGTCGGACATCTCCTCATGCAGTGGGTAGACGAGCAGCACATCGGACACCTTGCCGGTCCTCGACTCATTCTCGCAATCGACGTATGGGAGCATTCATATGTTGCCGACTATCATCCATCGGGAAAGAAGCAGTACATTGAGGACTTTTTCACAAATCTCAATTGGAAAAAAGTAGAAGAACGATTTGAGAAATAATTCGCGTTAAAAAACACTACTCACCCGAGTAGTGTTTTTATATTACTCGCTGTCGAAGGTTGCGATATACGATATGAACAAGTACTGCGTACAAAATTATACATACAAGTAACGAGAGATTTGGGAGACTGACTGATGCATACGGAACTTGCGCAAATAATGAAACAATCTTTGCGATGTACGCGAGAATATAGTACGAAACTTTTGCAAATGGGAGTGCAAGTTCGGGTGATGCGAGACCGAGTAATCCTGCCCCCGCACCCGTGGCCATTACTATCGGTATCACAGGGAGAATAAAAATGTTTGCCGGGAGTGACACAAACGAAAACGTACCCATGTTGTAGAGAATATATGGAGTCACTGCGATCTGAGCGGCAACAGTAGTCGTTACCATTTCTCGCAGCGGAACAAACCATAGCACTTTTTCTCGCACCCATGTAAACGTATTAGTCACCACTGGTACAAGAAATATAAGACCGAGTGTTGCGAGAAATGATAGGTGAAATGAAGCATCGTAGACGAGATACTTTGGATTCCAGATAATCATCAGTCCACCAGCTAAAATGAGGGCTCGGGTGGCAGTATATTGTCGACCAGTAGAGCGTGCAAAGATGCTGATGATTGCCATAATACCGGAGCGTACTGCAGAAGATTGTAGTCCTGTCATTGTAACAAAAAGCACGACACCAAGTGCTCCTGCAACACTTCCGAATTGTGGAGTAATTCCTGGGACGCGAGCGAGCATTGCTCGAAATGTATTCGCAACAATTGTTACGTTTGAACCAGAGAGCGCAATGATATGAATCGTTCCTGTCTCTACGAGCTCGTTACGAAACTCATCACTGATGCTCGACTTAGCTCCAAGAATCAGGCCACTGAGTAATGCGGCTTCGGGTGCAGGGAGCACGCTTCGAAAACTTCGCATTATTGATTTTTGAAAGCGCCCAAGTACTGCAATGACTGGATTGCCTTTTGCACGATTCACGACTACAACATCTGATTTTGGGAGCGTATAGAGAATATCGTCTTTGAATAAATAAGAGACGTAGTCAAACTCAGAACCTTGGTCTGTTGTAAAATTCTGAGGTACTCGGAGCATTCCAGTGACTTCGACAATATCTCCATATCGTACATCTTCGTATCTATCGACTCCAACCGAAACGGCAAAATCTGGTTGTTTGAGAATAAATGTCGTCTTTGATTCTTTCTGCACTGGCTCAGTCGACACCTTACCAGTAAGCGTCACTGAAGAA
Source organism: Candidatus Nomurabacteria bacterium (assembly GCA_943350045.1). GTDB lineage: Bacteria > Patescibacteriota > Minisyncoccia > Phycocordibacterales > UBA9973 > CAITQP01. The sequence goes on from CALQZW010000004.1 coordinate 9,901, forward strand.
TCGACAGCACTAGTGAGCGCCGAGCCATCAGGGAGAGAGGCCTGCATGCGAAAGAATCCTGCAGTGCAGGCAATAACAGCCGTGATGAATATGATGGTGACGTGACGACGAGTACTGCGAGCAAAAAGAAGTAACGCACAAAGCGCGGCGGCACTCAGTGCCGCCGCGCTTCCTAACACTCCCACACAGAAAAAGAGAAAGGCCACAAGCCCCACCTGATCTCCTTTTTCTATCAATGAACGCTTCCCTTCCACTCTTTGATTAGAGCATCTTCTTCTGATTTTGAAAACACCTTTTTAAACCTTGCGCCCTTTACTCCTTTTACGCGTTTCTCACACACTGCCCATGTTTTATCTTTATGAATCGCACCAGCAACCATCGAGACATATGAATACGCAGGGGCATTTTTCGCAGAAGAACTTTTCTTTTTTGTTCCCGTACTTTTTGTCACATCTGTCGTATGCACTGAGCCGCCAAGTAATTTCTCATACTCAGTAAACGCACCCGAGAAAAAGAGAAACTGTTCTTTGTCTGCGCAGGCAGTAGCTATTGCATCTACACGCTCGTTTCCAATATGTCCGCTGTGCCCGCTGACTTTCACAAACACGACGTCATGTTTTTGTTTCAAGCGAAACAGTGCATTTGAAATTTCTTTCCAGATATCTTGATTGAGTACGTCGTCTCCTGTTTTTGTTTTCCAACCATTTCGCGCCCAGCCATACATCCACGTCGTAGCTCCTTGGAGTACGTACGCAGAATCAGTATGAATACTAAGTTCTCCCTGATATTTTTTCTTTTCAATATGCAAAAGCGCTTCAAGTACTGCAGTCATCTCCATGCGATTGTTCGTAGTCGCATCCTCTCTCCCTCCGAGTTCAGTAACCTTTCCTTCTGCTATGACAACTGCACCCCACCCACCCCTCCCCGGGTTTCCGCGCGACGAGCCGTCGGTAAATACTGTAATTGTTTCTTTCATGCCTTCGTATTGTACCAGAACCCCTATTGAATATCGATAATTCGGAGACGAATCGTTGTTCGGCCAGCAAAAAATGACTGCTCTATAGTTGCTACAACAGTGACCTTCTCTCCATAGACTGCGGGTTTCGAAAACATTCCAGCATGAGCAAAAAAAGCGATTCCTGTTCTCTCCGTCTTGTTATCTCGAAAAATAATCTCAAGATGATTTTTTTCTTTTCCAAACTGCCGAACAGATGCAATCCCAACTCCACGAAATAGAAAATGGGGCTTAGGATTTCCAAGTCCAAACGGAGCCATTTTCGAAAGCATTGCAACAGTAGATTCGTTTACATCTGAAAGAGAAAGCTCTGCGTCAATCATCTTACTTCCCAGATCTCCAACTTCACGAACGTGAGTAGCGACAACTTTCATAAACTCTACCTCAAGAGTCTCTGCTGTTTTTTCAAGAATTGAAAAACCTCCAGCGAGTTCATGTCCGCCGAATCCTTGGAATACATGACTACACGCAGTCATGAGTTCGACAACGTTTACGGATCCGTTTGAGCGACATGAGCCTTTCATAACACGCTCACCGTCTGCGTGATTCACCCCTTCGCCTCCCCAGACGAATACTGGTCGGTCAAACTCTTCCATAATTTTCCCAGCAACAATACCGAGCACTCCTACTCGCCACGAACTATGCCCGACGACTATTACCGGCCCGAGCTCACGCTGTTTCAATTCATCTAAAACGCCATCCATAATCTCGGAGACAATACGTTTACGCTCGTCGTTAATAGTACTTAAATGTGTAGCCAACGCTCCGGCACGAACTCCATCACGCTCAGCCAAAAGCTCAAATGCGCGCATCGGAGAATCCATACGACTTGCGGCGTTAATACGCGGAGTGAGCATGAACGTAAGATCATCTTCAACAAGTGTTCGCTGATCAATCTTTAGTTTTCTCAGCAAGCTTGTAATACCCGGTCGTGGAGATTTGCGAAATACCTGTAGTCCAAAGTGAGCAAGTACTCTGTTTTCTCCCGTAAGCGGAACCATGTCTGAGAGTGTAGCCAAGCCTGCCATATCGAGGAGCCATTTCTCCCATCCCGCAGTAAGCGCAGGCTTGGCAGACGGACGCTCTGTATCAAAATACTCTCCATATTTTTTAATAAACGCTTGAACAAACTTAAACATTACCCCAGAGCCGCAGAGCATGGGTTCAGGATATGTTCCAAGTTTTGGATTTACAATTGCAAACGCAGGAGGTAAATGCTCGTGCGGTAAATGGTGGTCAGTAACAATGACATCTATTCCGCTGGCCTGCGCCTGCGTAATTGACTCAATATCACTTGTTCCCAAGTCTATGGTCACAATGAGAGAAACATCTTCTTGGATAAATTTCTCAACGGCCTCCATGTTTAGGCCATATCCCTCGTCATGGCGGTCGGGAATATATACAGAAAAATTGTCGTGGCCAATCTTCTTGAGTAGGTCATGCAATATGACTGCTCCGGGAATACCGTCACAATCGTAGTCTGCGTAGACAACTATCTTTTCATTGGCCTCCACGGCCTCAAAAAGCCTCACCACGGCCTTTTCCATGTCGTGCATGAGAAAAGAGTCGTGCAAGTCAGTATATGCTGGCTGTAAGTAAGAATACGCGGATTCCGCAGTCGTGATTCCCCTGTTTATTAAAAGCCGAGTTAGGAGCGGAGAATACCCGTGCAGAGTATGCGTATCTGGATCAGGCTCTCCTTTTTGAGTAAATCGGCGTTGCATGAGTGCCATTCTACCACGGCACTGTTTCGTGATAGACTGAGACTATATGAACGCGACAAATTGTATCTTTTGTAAAATTATCGCAGACGAAGTTCCTGCAGTGAAAGTATATGAAAATGAGCACATCTTGGCTTTTTTGGATATTACTCCCATCAACCCAGGTCACACTCTCATCATTCCGAAAGAACACCATGAAAATATGTTCGAACTTCCTGAAGCACTTACCCTCGAAATGATGCGTGCTGTAAAAAAGATTTCCCACGGAATCAAAGACGGACTTTCAGAACCAGGAATGAATATCATCATGAACAACGGAGTAGCAGCTGGGCAGACAGTATTTCATGCACACATTCACCTCATCCCTCGCAAAAATGGAGACGGACATGCAATGTGGAAAGGCGGAAAATATTCTGAAGGCGAAGCAGAAAAAGTAGCACGTGCGATTATTGCAGCGCTAGAGGTAGAGACAGAGAAAGTGCCCCTAAAAGAGACTTCCGCAGGCCGACGGGCCGAGGGAAGCGAAAGCCCAGCAGGGCTTTACGCGAGTCTCTTTTAGGGGCACTTTTGCAGTTTCTATTTCAGCGCTGTAATTCCCGGAAGTGTTCCTTTTGCAAGAAACTCGAGCGTTGCTCCCCCACCAGTAGACACAAAACTAAACGAATCATGCATCTTCTTTTTGTCTACCAAGACTGACGTATCTCCTCCGGCAATAATCACCGTACCTTTTGCTTTTGCAAGTAAGTCCAATACTTTCTCAGTCGCCTTCGTGTACCCGCCTTCGTACCAACCCATCGGGCCATTCCAGACAATCATCTTTGCTTTCGCAATGCTTTCAGTAAGTGCTTCGATAGACGGAAGTCCGATGTCGTAAATCGATTCATCAGACTGAACATCTGAAACCGAGATAGTTACTTTTTTTCCGCCACGCATTACAACTACGGTATTTGGAATCAGCAATTTCTTGTTTTTTACAAGAGCAGAAAGATTCACGCCAGAGTCACTGACCGCACTCTGACCTACTGAGAAACCAGACGTGCGAAGGAAATCATTCGCAAGCGCTCCACCAATAACAACACTATCAGCAGATTTCAAATACTGTTTAATTAAAGGAATTTTCGTCTCTGCCTTTGCTCCACCTTGAATACAAAGAAACGGATGCTTTGGTGACAAAACCTTTGAAAGCTCAGTCACTTCTTTTTGGAACTGTAGCCCCGCAAACGCTGGAAGAAGTTTTGGGAGCGTAACAATACTCGCATCTTTTCTATGAGAGACAGGAAAGGCTTCGTTCACATAGAAATCTCCAAGACGAGCAAGTTCTTTTGCAAAAGAAACAGAACCCGCTTTCTCGCCTTCATGAGAGCGAAGGTTTTCTAAAAGTAACACATCTCCATTCTTCATAGAGATACGGATAGCTTCTACCTTATCGCCAAAGAGCTCGGGTATGCAAAGAAACGAACCTCCGTATTGTTTCTTGAGTACGTTCGCCACAGGACGCAAACTCTCAGTACTCTCGCGACCAATGTGACTAATCAAAACAACGCGAGCTCCCTGCTTTCGTAATAAGTCTATAGTTGGATATGCCGCACGAATGCGCATATCGTCACGCACTTTTCCGTTAACCACGGGCACATTAAAATCGGCGCGTACGAGAACATATTTTCCCTTCAAACCTTTAGCTGTTTTGATTGATTGCATGTGCGATTGAAATAATACTGACAAACTTTTTTGGAGTAAGACTTGATCGGCCAACGAGTAAACCATCTGCTCCCCCTTCTACAAGAAACCCTTTCGCGTTCTTTTCATCTACTGACCCACCATAGAGCACAGGTACATGCACCGGAGTGCCATACATGTCAGAGAGAACTTTCTGGATATATATTTTCATTTCCTGAAAGTCTGCTGGAGTTGCTTCACGATGATTCTCAGTAGACGAGATTGCCCAGACCGGCTCATAGGCAATGACAATGTTTTTCAGTGATGCCTTTGGAATACCAGCCAAACATTCCTCAATCTGCGTTTTTACAAATCCCAAATACCACATACCAGAGTCACGTTCGAGCTCTCCAACACAGAGTACGGGATTCATTTTCGTGCGAAGCGCTGACTTTATCTTTTTGTTTATGAAATCATTCGTCTCGCCAAGAGCACGACGTTCTGAATGCCCGATGATAGTATTGCGAATCTTCATACTCGAAAGCATGTCAGAGGAAACCTCACCGGTGTGAGCACCCTCTTTCTCAGAAGAAATATTTTGCGCAGAAACAAAGAGACTTGCCGATGCCATTTTACTCAACTCAGGCAGAAAAATATATGGAGCAGAAATACCAACCGATACCATTTTATACTTCCCTGCTTCTTTTTTGATCGCAGAAAACTGAGCCTTTGCAAGCGCAAGCGTTTTCGGATTCATCTTCCAATTCCCTATGATGAGTTTCTTCGTGTTCATGCGTTTATTGTATCACAGGATACGCAACAAAAAACCGCCCCATCGGGCGGTTTTCTTTAACTAAATTAACACGCAATGAAATATGTAGCCCAAGGAGCAAATCCAGTACCAGTTGAATTCGTCACCCATGAACGCCACTCGTAGTTTACACCGCACTGGATACTTGAACTTGGTCGTGAGAAGTTAATATTTGAGCCAGATGTTGCAATACCAGTCGGAACAGCACCGAGACCTGGGTAGTGGCCGGAAATGTACCCAGCTGACGTTTTCACCTCAAATCCTGCTGAAGTAATTGGAGTAGTACTTGAGAAGCGACCATTGAACGTAAGGCCAATGTATGTACTTCCTACAGCATGTGATACATAACCAGATGTACCTTGGTTGGTTACCGTAGGAGTAGGTCCTGCACTTGATCCAGCTCCTGGTGGAGGCGGAAGAAGATATCCAAGTAAGGTATTGCTATTCCCGCAAGTATTCGCGTTTAGTGTTAGAGGCGCTAGATTATCAATAACATTGTCTGTAGCAGTTCCACAGCCGCTTGAACCCGAAGAACGACCTGCACGATACACAGGAACTGCATTTGTGACAACCACACTCTGACTTGTGTTTACTACCTTCATCTTCTCACCTCCAGCGTTCTGGAATGAGAGCTGTCCGTTTGCGTTGTTAATGATACGAGCATTGAAATCTGAACCAGCACTTCCGTTACCACGGAAGTCGATGAATGGAGTAGTCGCTGAACCACCGGCTCCGAGCTCGATAGATCCACCCTGGTTGTCTACGAGTTCTACGTTTCCGATTTTTCCGTCACCTGCAACAGTAAACTTTGCAGAGGGAGATGTTGTACCTACGCCCACTTTTCCGTCAGCACCGAGGTAGAGAACATCGGAATCGTCGTTCTTGCGGAAGTGAAGATTACTTCCTCCCCAAAGCTTCCAACGGTTTGTGGCACTCTGTCCAAGAGAAAGTTGTGCTTCTCCTCCACGAAGCTCAAGAGCAGTAGCTGGTGCTACAGTATTTGGAAGACCTACACCAACTTTACCTGTTGTACGGAAAATGTTCGCTGAACCAGTTGTTCCAACTCCGGCAGTCCACTGTGCAGCGGCAGCTCCACAGTTTGTACCGTCCTGAAGACAAACATTCTTACCTCCGATTGTGACTGCTCCACCTACGAAACTTGCGTTACCGTAGACATGGAGAATATCAGTTGAAGGAGTTCCTACTGCAGATGCAGTTTTTGGAACGATTGCAGATGCGAGACGGTCGATGAATGAAGAAGGTGCTGAACCACTCGCTCCACCTCCTGACGTTGCTCCACATCCGCCTGTTGTTACGCCGTAACAAGGATCAACACCAATCTCTACACGTCGCTCAAATACTGAAGTGCCGGCGTTGTAGAGTCCTCCGTTTACACGGAGCAGTCCTGATTTTGTCTGACTTGCTGGTCCAACGTTAATCGGAGCGGCGACGTTACCTGTCGGCGGAGCACCTGATGGTGCCGAGTATGCACCTGTAGTCTGCGCATGCGCTCCAGCAGCTGAGAAGAGAAACATACTTGCGACTGCGAGAACTTTGAAGCTTTTTTTCATACTAATATTCATGCTAATTACTAATGGTTATTAACTATTAAAACTCTTCAACCTTAGGATTCACTGGACCAGTTCCTCCGCCCGGACCGGCGGCTGCCGCTATCGATACTGTCACTGTTCTATCTGATAACACTGTTCCTGTGAGACTTCGACAGTTCTTGAGTCTAAAGGTCATGGTTCCTGTAGCACTTGCCGGGATAATGACAACTTCATCTCGGATACCATTTGGAGAAACTGTCTTTACTGTTCCAGTCGCACTTCCGAGCGCTCCGTTCCATGTTGTATATGTTCCCGGAGAAGAACTTTGTGCCTTACATGAACCAGCTTCGATATTGAGCGCCTCCCACTTGAGAGTTACAGGAGTTCCCCCTGCAGGTGGTGGTGCGATAGTAATTGCACCGGAGTTATTTACCAAAAGTGAGACGAATGGACTTGTTCCTCCAGAGGTAGCTATTGTTACAGTGACTGTATCGGCAACTGGAGAACCAGTGAGGTCAGTACAGGTGATTGTATATGTCTTTGTAATGATTGAAGCGGTTGTGTTTGCTCCGAGTGAGAGTGACTGAGATCCTCCGCTTGAAGATTTCGCTCCAGACCAGTCTACTGTTGCAGAACAATCTGTAGATGAAACGTTTTGCGTGGTCCAGGTAAGAGCGATTGGTCCTCCTGAAGGTCCGAGAGCAAGGGAGTCATCACCATTTACCTTAAGATCTACTACAGGGGCAGTAAGGTTTAAGTGAGCATTTGCCCATGAAACCCAGCCGACGTTTATTCCTCCCCATGAAAATGAAGGACTCGCACTTGTTCCTGCGAGACTATTTGTTGTCGCAGTTGGGTTAAATGATACGCCGTATGGAGCAGAGGCAGGAGCTGTTGATGTTCCGCGAAGGCTCATACATCCATTCCAGCCACCGCCAGTAGTTGCAGTCGCAGCAGTATTTCCTGCGAGTGCGCGTGCCCAACCTGATACTTGGTTTGTTGCAAGATTAAGGGAGGCACGAGGTCCACACGAAGCTACATCTGCCGGTCGGAAACTGACCCAGCCGATGTTTGGACTCCATGCATAACCATCGAAGTAGCCGATACCAGTACCTGTGTCCATAATAACGTTTACTGAGTATGGTGAAGGTCCTCCTGAAGGAGTGGCCGTAGAACACACACTAGTGCCTGAAGCTGAACCCTGATTACAATTGAGGCTGATCCAGCCGATAGTTGAACTCCACAAGTACCCAGAGACGTTTCCGTTTGAACCATCTCCTGGCGCGGCCTGCACCTGAGTTGGTGAGCTAAAAATTGTTGTTATTCCAACAACGAGGGCGAGTGTAAGGAAAACTCCGTATATAAAAAAATGAGGCTTTGTATACATAATTACTGAGCAGATTCTGCTTGCATTCTGTTAATCGCTGCCTGTCTCTGCTCTTCAGTGATATCAGATGGTGCTTTTTGTTCCTTCTCCATGCGCTCTACGATTGATTCACGTGTAGTCTCAGAAAGTCCGCCTTCTGCTGACTCTGCAATGATTCTATCCATAATTGCCTGACGGTCAGCCTCTGAGATACTTGCAGAATCCATCATGCGTGTAGCGTAGTAGTATCCACCCACGAGAAGTACGAGAACAAAAATGACTGCAGTAATAATGAACTTTCGGCGACGGCCGGAAGTCGAAGGAACTGAAGAGGCACTCTGCGAAGACATCGGAGTATCCATATGCAACTATTGTATCACTCACGAATAGAACTGTGGCTACATTTCTGTGGAAAAGATTGTCTCGCTGTGGATAGTGTTTTTCAGGTAGACTATATATAGGTTATTTGACATCCGAATATAAGGAGAGTAGACTATATCTGTATCTAATTAATAGCGTTTATTCGGGTAGTCGGCTCCAAAAGCCGGCGATTTTTGTTTAAACCCTTATCCAAATATATTTATGTTAGACCTAAAAGCCCTAAAAATCGCCCTCGACCAGCTCGAGACTGAGCGAAAGATCCCACGTGAGAAGATTGTCGACGCAATCGAGCAGGCCCTTGCTGCTGCATACAAGAAAGACTACGGAAAGCGTGGACAGATCGTACGCGCTCAGTTTGACCTTGAAACAGGTCGTACTGACTTTTTTCAGATTAAAATCGTTGTAGATGACTCTACTGTGTACTTTGTTGACGAGGGAGAAGATTCTCCTGAACTCCCAGAGGGTGACGAGCGCGTACGCTTCAACTCAGAACACCATATTCTCCTTGAAGATGCTCAGATTATGAAGTCGGACGCAGTTGTAGGAGAGGAAATCTCATTTCCCCTTGAAGCAAAAGAGGATTATGGCCGTATCGCAGCTCAAACAGCCAAGCAAGTCATCATTCAGCGCATTCGTGAAGCTGAACATGGCGCAATCATGGCAGAGTTTGGAGGACGCGAGGGAGACATTGTCTCTGGTATCATCCAAAAGATGGAACGCGGAAATCTCTTTATAGACGTGGGTAGAATGACTGCCATCCTTCCAAAAGAGGAGCAGATTCCAAACGAGTTTTACCGCCGTGGAGAGCGCCTTCGTGCTTACCTATACGCAGTAGAAGAGAGCCCACGTGGTATTTCCCTTAAGGTTTCTCGTACTCATCCAAAGTTTATTACCGCTCTTTTTGCTCAGGAGGCTCCTGAAGTAGCAAGCGGAACAGTAGAAATCAAGTCTATTGCTCGCGAGGCAGGAAGTCGTACAAAAATCGCCGTATTTTCAGCCGACGAGCACGTAGATCCAGTTGGATCATGTGTTGGACAGCGAGGAATCCGTGTAACAACAGTTATGAGCGAGCTTGGAGCTGAGAAAATCGACATTATCGAGTGGTCAACAGACCCAGCAAGCTTCGTAGCGGCATCACTTTCTCCTGCAAAGGCTTTGTCTGTAAAGCTAAACGACGCAGAGCACACAGCACTTGTTGAAGTTGCCGACGACCAGCTCTCGCTCGCAATCGGAAAGGGTGGACAGAACGTTCGCCTGGCAGCAAAACTTACTGGCTGGAGAATCGATATTAAAGGAGTAGCAGGTGAAACTGTCAGCTCAAGTGACGGTGAAACTGTTACAGAATCTGCTGAAGTAACAGAAACGACTGAATAATATATGGCAAACATCAATCACGCACCATCGAAGTACATGCTCAACCTCTTGCATGTCATTCCAGCAGTTATTGACGAATCAGCAAAGACAATCAACGCAATCGTAGAAGTTTCAGCTGGTTCTATCAATAAGTATGAAATTATCACTGAAAGTGGTCAGCTCAAGCTCGACCGAGTGGGATATTCTTCAATGGCGTATCCATTTACCTACGGAGCAATCCCAATGACATGGGATCACGACAATGACCCACTCGACGTAGAGGTTGTAAATATTACAGAGCCTCTCGTGCCTGGATCCCTTGTAGAACTTCGTGTTATCGGACTTATGAAGTTTATCGACGGAGGTGAGGTAGATGACAAAATCATCGCAGTGCTTTCAGAAGACAAGCGCCAGGAACACATCACTCACGTAGACCAACTCGGAGAGTACTTTAAAAAACAAACTCAGTATTACTGGGAAAACTATAAGGCACTCAAGAAACCCGGCACTGGAGTCGTAGAAACATTCCACGGACCAGAAGAAGCTATGAAGGTAATTGCCGAGTGTGTTGCAAAATACCAGAGTGAATACGCTCACAAAGTACAGTAGTTATCCACTATTATATTTTTTGAGAACTGTCGGTGTATACTAGGCATACAATGCAGTCAAACAAAGGCAACGCCCTCATCAGTATAGTAATCATCATTCTCCTTCTTGCTTTTGGAGCGGTGTACTTCTGGAATATGCAGAAAGAACGCGCAGCCGAAGTTCGCAGACAGCAAGAATCTGGATTTGACTATTCATTCCTCAACGACGACGCCGGAGAATACAGCGTCATCGAGGCAGATGCAGATGTTCGTTCTTATAACGACCTCATCGACCAGACAACGTTCGACGAAAGTCTCTACTAATACGTTTCTTCAAAAAATGCCTTCACCTGAAGGCATTTTTTGACAATAATCCCATACATCTATAGACTACAATCACCATGAAAAAAACAATCAATAAGCTACCAAAAAGCCAGCTCGCAATCGACGTGACTGTCCCCGAAGACGTCTTTGAGTCATACCGCGCAAAAGCGGTGGGAAACCTTGCAGAACACGTAGAAATCGACGGATTCCGTAAAGGAAAGGCACCGAAAGAACTCATTGAAAAACAACTCCCAGCTATGGCAGTAATGGAAGAAATGGCAAGTCTCGCAATTAACGACCATTTTCCAAAGATTCTTATTGAAGAGAAAATTGATGCAATCGGCCGACCAAGTATTGCTATCAAAAAAATTGCTCCTGGAAATCCGTTTGAGTTTACTGCAACAGTTTCAATCCTTCCTGAGGTGAAACTCCCAAAATACAAGGACCTTGCTGGAAAAGCTGTAGCCGAGAAAGCTGAAATCACTGTTTCAGATGAAGAACTCGACCAGGCAATCAAGGAACTCAAGAAAGCACGTGCTCACCAAGAGCTCGAACATAAAGACGAAAAGCACGACCACGCAGAGTTCGATAAACTTGAGTTTGATGCAACACTTACCGACGAATACGTGAAAGACCTTGGTCCTTTCGGTACCGTTGATGAGTTTAAAGCAAAGTTCCGTGAAAATCTCGTAGCAGACAAGCAGAATCAGGCTCGTGAAAAGCGCCGAATCGCAATCCTCGAAGCTATCCTTGAGAAGACAGAGGTTGACGTTCCAGATGTACTTGTAGAGAGCGAACTTGAGGGACTTATGGGGCGACTTCAGGCAGATGTTGCAAATATTGGAGTTTCATTCGAAGAATACCTCAAGCATATCAATAAGACAGAGGAAGATATCCGAAAGGACTTCCAGCCAGATGCTGAGAAACGTGCAAAGATGGAACTTGTTATGCATACTATCGGTACAAAGGAAGATATCAAGGCAAAACCAGAAGACATCGACGGAGAAGTCATGAAACTTATGGCAATGTACAAGGATGCAGATGAAACCCGTGCTCGTGTCTATGTTACCCACCTCCTTACCAACGAAGCGATATTCCGCTTCCTAGAAGAACAAAAGTAACCTATGCTTATCCCAACAGTTATCGAAAAATCACAGTTCGGCGAGCGTGCATATGACATTTACTCACGCCTTTTGCGCGAGCGAATCATTTTCCTCGGTGGGCCGATTGATGACCATATGGCAAATATCGTCATCGCCCAGCTTCTTTTCCTAGAAAACGAGGACCCAAAGAAGGATATTAAGCTCTACATCAACTCCCCAGGAGGATCTGTTACCTCTGCAATGGCAATGTTCGACACTATGAACCACATCAAACCTGATGTTTCAACAGTATGTGTCGGAATCGCAGCCTCTGCTGCAGCAGTTCTTCTCTCTTCTGGAGCAAAAGGAAAGCGCTTCTGCCTTCCAAACTCAGAAGTAATGATTCACCAAGTAATGGGTGGAACAGAGGGACAGGCTTCAGATATTGCTATTGCTGCAAAACATATTCTTCGCACAAAGGAGAATTTAAACAAGATTTTGGCTAAGAATACAGGAAAAACTCCGGCTCAGATTGAAAAAGACTCAGACCGCGACTACTACATGACTGCCGAAGAGGCAAAAAAGTACGGAATCGTGGATGAAATCATCACGAAATCAAAGACTGGAAAATAGGTATGCAGAAAACCACCCACTATGGGTGGTTTTCTGTTTTTATCCCTTTTCTCGACAGAATCAGAAATCTCTGGTATTCTGAGCGTATCGAATTTTAGAAATTTAGTTCGCTGGTTCGCCGAAAGACTCACTCGTTTATTTTCCCCCTCAAACCATGTATTCCCCATCCACTTCAACCATTTACCCTAGGAATCGTGCGCCGAAGAACCGAAACCTTCGAGTCTGTTTTTAGACGGCCAGCTGGTCGTACATGAGTACATTTATTATAGTTTTGCTCTTGCTTGGAGCCTTAGTTTCTGGAACAGCAGCCGGTTACTACTTGCGACGTGTTGTTGCCCTCGGACAGCGTCGCTCGATTGAAATAGATATCAAGCAAATGCTTGTTGCTGCAAAGGAAGAAGCCCAGAAAATTACTGAAGAAGCTAACCGAAAGGCCGAAGACAAAGAGCGTGAAGTGCGCGAAAACGAGCGTGCAAAGACAAGTGCGAACAAGAAGACAGAAGACCGCCTTATAAAAAAAGAAGAACTCCTCGACGAGCGTCAGCGCGAAATCGACAAGGAAACTGAAATACAGAAGGCAAAAATTGAAGAAATAAAGAGAATTAAGGAACGCGCAGACACAATGCTTGCCGAGCGCACAGTTGCCCTTCAAAAGACTGCTGGACTGACTCGCGACGACGCAAAAGCCGAACTTGTTCGAGAAATCGAAAAAGAGAACGAGGAAGACCTCATGATTCGCATGCAGAAGCTCGAGCAAGACTCACAGGAGCGTTTTGACCGCCGAGCTAAGGAAATACTCGCAACTGCTATTCAACGCCTCGCCTCAAGCACTGCAAGTCAAATCATGACTACGAACGTGGCGATTCCTTCCGACGATATAAAAGGAAAGATTATCGGAAAAGAAGGTCGCAACATTCGTGCATTTGAACGTGCCGCTGGAGTTGAGCTCATCGTAGACGAGACACCAGGTGCTATCGTCATCTCTGCATTTGACCCAGTACGCCGACAGATTGCTCGCGTCGCACTCGAAAACTTGATTCTCGACGGACGCATTCAACCAGCCAAGATTGAAGAAATGGTTGAAAAGGCAAAAGAAGACATTAACAAGATCATTAAAGAAAAAGGAGAGCAGGCAGTGTACGAGTGTGGAATCTTTAACTTCGACCCACGTATCATTGCAATCCTTGGACGTCTCTACTTCCGTACAAGTTATGGACAGAACGTTCTCCAGCATTCTATCGAAATGACGCATATTGCAGGAATGCTTGCAGAGGAGCTCGGAGCGGACGTTCAGATTGCCAAGCAGGGAGCGTTGGTTCACGACATTGGAAAGGCACTCGACCATGAAGTACAAGGTACTCATATCGAAATCGGAATGCGTATTCTTCAGAAGTTTGGAGCTGACCCACGAGTCATCACTGCAATGAAGAGTCATCACGACGACTACCCTCATGAATCTATCGAAGCCGTCATTGTGCAGACAGCCGACAACATTTCAGGAGGTCGTCCAGGAGCACGCCGAGATTCAGTTGAAAACTACCTCAAGCGTTTAGCCGAGCTTGAAGCTCTCGTGAACGCCTTCCCTTCTATTGAAAAATCATACGCACTTTCTGCAGGACGCGAGATTCGTATCTTTGTTACTCCAGAGAAAATTAGCGATGTAGAAGCCAAAGAAATGGCTCGCGAAATTGCAAAGAAGATCGAGTCAGAACTCAAATACCCAGGTGAAATAAAGGTTACAATGATTCGTGAGACCAGAGTGATAGAATACGCGAGATAATCGTTATTTTCATTAGGCAATATAATCACGTAGCTGTATAGAGCAAAAATCCCCTTATTTTATAAGGGGATTTTTCTATGTCCGGAAATAACCCTTTAAAACATTGCTTATTTTAATGGGCTCGCTATACTTATTATAGCTTTATAGCGCTTGCTTAAAGCTCTAGAGCATTTACTAACAAAGTCGACTTAGCTTTGATCTATATATAACACGGTGTGTTATCGGTAGATCAACCAATCCTATGAACAAAGCAGCCCTCGTTGACTGGGTACATGGAAAGATTGGCGGTACTAAAGTACAGGCTGAAGAAGTTGTTGACGGCATGATTGAGGCCATCACTACTACTCTCAAGAAGGGTGGTGAGGTATCAATTGCAGGCCTCGGTATCTTCTCAGTGAAGGCTCGTGCTGCACGTATGGCTCGCAATCCTAAGACAGGAGAGCAGGTCAAAGTGCCAGCAACGAACGTACCAAAGTTCCGCGCAGCAAAGGCGCTCAAGGATGCAGTGAAGTAATTCACTACCCCTCGACGTCTCCTACAGAAAAGCCCTCGGTTGCCTATCAGCCAAGGGTTTTTCTTTTGTCTCTCTAAACCAGAATAATAAACAAAAGCACTTAGAGAGAATCTAAGTGCTTTTGTTTTTCTTTGGTGCGGGATAGCGGAGTCGAACCGCTCACCACAGTTTGGAAAACTGTTGTTTTACCGATAAACTAATCCCGCATATGTGCACGAGAGCCATGCACGGCTTTTGCCATTTAGCGATGGCGAAGAGAAACCTGCTTCTTTGTGACTTTCTTTGCGTGTTTCTTAAGAGCAACCTTCTTCTTTTTGTTCATATAGCGAGTATCTTAACAGATTTTATAAAAATAGTCGAGTCGCAGTTGGTGGTCGGGGTGCCGGGAATCGAACCCGGCCCTCATGTTCCCAAAACATGTATACTACCGATATACTACACCCCGAGGCGTAAGCACGTGATGTACTATAGCAGATTATAGTACATAAAGACAACTGGCAAGCTTTCTGGTATAGTCTGGGCAAACAAAAACCATGCTCTATGCCAAAATGTATAACATTACTCCCTCCAAGTGAGGGATATTCGGGAATCTCGATCACCGAAGGAATCTTGACCTCTCGAAACGAGGATGAAATACGGTGTATTCCGTTTACGAAAGAGGGTAAGGGAATCGGTGGGAAAAGTGTCCTATTTAGCACACTACACAAGCCGGAAGTCGACAGATTCGGCTACATTCACGAAGTATTTTACGACAAGGCTACAGATACTCTTCAAAAACCCTACGCGGAAAGCAGTAATGATTTAAGCCTTTTGCTCATTCGTGAAGTTCTATTTTTTAGAGTAGAACCTGCGGTGGGAACTCTGATACGAAATGTTAGGAGCACCCGTACGAGAGATGGTCTCGTGATCGCGTACCGAGGGTCAAAGATCACGCTACGATACCCAAACTTTCGTGAGATTTCATTTCAATTACAATTTTAAACACAACAGGCAGAACAATACTATTGTTCTGCCTGTATTTCTATACAATACAATTCTCTATTACAGAGACTCGTGCGAGTCGAGTCTTCATGTCGAGATGCACAATAGCAAGATCGCACTGCCATGACTCCCCTTTTGCATGATCAAGCAAATACTGCACAATTACCTTGCGAATCTTTATACGTTTTCGTACGTGCATGTTTTCCCCAGGTTCGATTCCTGCAATACTTGAGACTCGTTTCGACTTTACTTCGATGAAATATAATACCTCGTCTTTGCGTGCGACTATGTCAATTTCTCCAACTGGCTTTGTATAATTGCGTTCGACAATTTCATACCCCTTATTCTTGTAATACTTTTCTGCGACGCTCTCGCCCAACTCCCCCATTTTTTGTTGTTTGGATGTGAATTTTTTTGGCATACTATTACTTCCTAAAAGACAGTATGCACTAGTGTGGGTAAAACTTTCCTAAACTCGTGTCCTTAGTAAATCCTTTATTTATATAGGTATTCTTGTTTTCAGAGATGTCAAAATGTGTCCGTTATACACATATACACAGAGTTATCCACAGTTTGTCTGTTTCAGTGAATAACTGTCTTTTTGATTTACGAAGGCGTCCTTAAAGCAGAAAATAGCGAAAATTGTGCACCCGGAGGGATTCGAACCCCCAACCCCTTGGTTCGAAGCCAAGTACTCTATCCATTGAGCTACGGGTGCAGTTGTGCGTTGATTATATCTGAAAGCAGTAAATAGGCAACCTTTGCAATTTTTTAACGAAAAATGTATAGTGGTAAAGGTTTACCAGTGTCGCGGTCATGGTTTAGTGGTAGAACACGTCCTTGCCAAGGATGAGACGGGAGTTCGATTCTCCCTGACCGCACAAATTATCATTTTCAAACAGGCGCACGTTGCTCCTGCTTCACTTAAACATGAATACTGTATCCGAACTCATATCAAAAGAGAGGATCCCTGCATATGTTACACATGTAACAGAAGCCCTGGAATCTTCTGGATTTGAGGCATATATTGTCGGCGGGTGTGTGAGAGACCTTATTCTTGGCCGTACGCCGAAGGACTGGGACGTCACAACCAACGCAACTCCAGAGGAGATCATTCCCCTCTTCACAAAAGCTGTATACGAAAATACATTCGGAACAGTGGCTGTTATTGTTCCACATGAAACAGAGGCGGATGTGACATACACAATTGAGGTAACTCCATACCGTAAGGAATCAGGGTACTCAGACTCCCGACACCCAGACGCTGTAGAATTTAGTAAAACTATCGACGAAGACCTTTCTCGCCGAGACTTTACCATAAACGCCATGGCATATAGTGTCTCAAAGAATGTCCTATTGGACATGTATAAAGGACAAGAATCTCTAAAGGACAAGGTAATTACTACTGTCGGCCCAGCAAAGGACAGGTTTGCCGAAGATGCCCTCCGAATGCTTCGCGCCGTCCGTTTCTCAGCAGAACTTGGCTTTGCTATTTCACATGAAACAAGCGAAGCTATTGTTTCTCAAGCTGATTCTGTCACAAAACTCTCAAATGAACGTATTCGGGACGAGTTTTCAAAGATTATCATGTCTCCAAGCCCTGCTCTTGGAATTACTCTCCTTGAGAAATATGGCCTTTTGAAACATTTCCTTCCCGAGCTACTCGAAGGACTCGGATGTGAACAGAAGGGTGAGCATATTTATGACGTATATAACCACCTCTTGCATGCTCTCCAGCACGCAGCGGATAAGGGTTGGTCATTGGAAATCCGGCTCTCTGCCCTATTTCACGACATTGGCAAGCCTCGAACTCGCCGATGGGACGGAACAAAAGCTGGAGGCAAAGGGAAATATACCTTCTATGGACATGAAGTCGTTGGAGCTCGTATGACTCAAAAGATCCTAGAGCGCCTAAAGTACCCCAAGAAAACAAGCGAGTTGATTGTTTCACTCGTTCGCCAGCATATGTTCTTCTCAGACACTGAGGCCATTTCCCTCTCTGCAGTACGCAGAGTTGTAGCTAAAGTTGGTAAGGAAAACATCTGGACCCTTATGAATATACGTGAATGCGACCGCGTGGGCATGAAAAAAGTAGAGGCTCCGTATCGCCTGCGCAAGTACCACGCTATGATTGACCAAGTACTGCGCGACCCCATCTCAGTCGGACAGCTTGCTATAGACGGGCAGATTCTAATTAGCGAGTTACACATGAAACCGGGCCCACGAATGGGGTGGATTCTACACGCTCTCCTTGAAGAAGTTCTAGATAACCCAGAGAAGAACACTCGTGAGTACCTAGACCCCAGAGTCGCAGAACTCAACCTACTCCCAGACATCGAACTCAAGACTCTTGGTGAGAAGGCAAAGGAATCCAAGGAATCCCTTGAGGAACAGGAAATATCGAAGTTACACGCGAAACACGGAGTTCAGAAGAAATAGAAAGTATCACGTGAAACAACGCCCCGCCCTTATTTATAAGGGCGGGGCGTTTCATATGTAACAATATGTAGCTATTTTACCTCTAGAAGGATTGGACAGTGATCCGACCCATACCAGTCAGTCAGAATCTCCGTGCCTGTTACACGTGAAAGAAACTTGGACGATGCGATGAAATAATCGATTCTCCAGCCCACGTTTCGGTCACGAGCACGGGTAAATTGATCCCAATACGTATAGGCTCCTTCTTTGGTCGGGTAAAAGTGACGAAATACGTCAGTGAATCCCTGAGAAAGAAACTCATCCATCCAGGCACGTTCCACAGGAAGAAATCCGACATGTTTCTGGTTTTCCTTTGGACGAGCCAGGTCAATCTCTTCGTGAGCCACGTTTACGTCGCCGGTCACAAGAACAGGGCGTTCTTTGGCAATCTGTGTTACACGTGAAAGAAACGTGTCATAGAATTCGAGTTTATACTGGAGTTTCTCTGGAGCACCGCCTCCATTTGGGAAATAGCAGTTTACGAAGGTGAAATCCTTATAGTGCAGGATGAGGGTTCGTCCTTGTTCGTCAAAGCGGGGAACTCCGAGGCCGTATTCGACTGACTCTGGCACTTCTGTTGTATACACGGCAACACCGCTATACCCCTTTTTATATGTTGATGACGCAAAGTATGCCGTGTAACCTGGCAGATTTCGTGCACTCTCAGGAATCTGTGCCTCATCGGCCTTGGTTTCCTGTAGAGCCAAGATATCTGGCTTATAGGTATCAAAGAGAGGGAAGAACTTGTCGTCACGCAGCGTTGCACGGATTCCGTTGGTATTCCATGAAATTATTCTCATATCTATACGCAATAGTATCACATGAAACGTCTTGACGTATTTCACAGCAAAGCGTAGACTGCCTTGTAATTGCAGATCTTTATTTTATTGGCAGATTGTATCGGGAATTGCAGCTATAAAGCCTGTACATCAAACAGGCCGTAGGTATTTTACACGCCGACTCCACGAAGCGGCATTATATATCTACACATATGCCAGCTAGGGTTTCACTAGAAGTGACCCTACGCGCAAGATCCGATACATCCTTTCCCAATGTAGGCGTACGTGTAGAATACAGTATGCTCTCCGGCACTGGTTCACTTGGTCGATTTTTTCGATCAAGCAAACACTATTGCGTCCCTTATTTGCTTTAAAGACCTCCTAATCTTGGGAGGTCTTTGTTATTTCTTCTTCAAGAGAACGATAGAATATACAACATCCTTACTCCCAAACGGTGTTTCATGGACGATGGAGCGAACGTTAAAATATGGCTCAACAAGTGCACGAATCTCTTCGTCGCTAAAGAAATGATAGTGAACACCTTCGAGATTACGGTCAACGGTGCCGTCGTGCTTTGGACTATGATTGAAAAAATGTTCGGTTTCAGCAGAGAGGACTGCGAGAAAGAAGAAACCTTCGTGCTTAAGCACTCGAGCAACCTCCTTCATATACTCAGTATGATGAGAGGGGATAAGGTGGTGCAAAAGACCGATATCAATAGTTGCGTCAAAAGAAGCATCGGCGAGGGGTATAGAGAGCGCATCACCGGCAATGAAACGTGCTTCATTCTGTATTTTCTTGTTCTTTATCTCTTCATTCCCACGTGTAACAAGTTCTGAGTTGTTCTCAAGACCAATAACATGGAACCCAATACTCTGAAGCTCAAAGAGTAACCCTCCACGGCCTGCTCCGATATCGAGAATCATTGCGCCTTTCGGCAAATACAACATAAGCTCGTCGGCTCGGCGTGAAAAAGGAGTGTTCGTCCAGCGGTCTGTACCAGTGCGGTATGCGCGAGCGAAAAACTCATTCTGATCAGAGTACGACATATACATATAGTATACAGGAGAACATTACAGAGTTCTCCTGTGGAGAAAAGAACGGTCAGAGAAATTCTAACGCTTCGAATGAAACTTCTTGTGAATCTCTTTCAGTTGCCTATCTGTAACGTGAGTGTATATCTGAGTTGTTTGAATGTTTGCGTGACCGAGCATTACCTGAACACTACGGATATCGGCTCCATTTTCTAAAAGATCTGTTGCAAAGCTGTGACGGAGTACGTGTGGAGTCACTTTTCGTGAAATACCTGCGCGAGTTGCGTATTCTCGAACAATACGTTCAATTGAGCGGGGAGTGAGTCGTCTATCAGTACCACTTGTATTGCGAGAAACCTGCACAAACATCGGTTCGTCCATGTCTTTTCGCTTTGCGAGATATACACGGATTGCCTCTTTGGCGGCATCGGAGAGAAATACAACGCGAACCTTTTCGCCCTTTCCACGAATAGAGAACTCGTCTTTAGACAAGTCGAGGTCTCTATTGAGCGAACATAGTTCTGCGAGACGAAGTCCGGTAGAGAAGAAGAGTTCCAAAATAGCGAGGTCGCGTAAATACTTTACAGCCACAGCCTCATCTGCTTCTTTCGCCAGCATATCGCTCGGAGCCTGCAAGAGGCGGGAGAGTTCGTCTTTGGAAATAAGGTCTAAATGACGTCCACCAACTTTCGCCAACTCAATACGATCAGGAGAGAGGGAAGTGATTCCGCGTTTCATTAAGTACTTCAAAAAACGGCGTAGGGCAATGAGATAGTAGTTTTGCGTATTCTTTTTCATCGTTGCCCGAGCCTGGCCTTTTACAAACACTCCCGGAGAGCGATTGAGCTCAAGACGAAACGAACGAAGAACTTCATCGGTTATGCCGGATGGACTCGAAACCCCTGTCATTTCAATAAAACGAGCAAGATAGTGGTCGTAATTGCGAACTGTTTTCAAGCTTGCACCACGCTCAATTTCCATATATTCAAGGAATTCTCGCTGTAAGCGCGCAATCTCAGTAGTCATATATAGTATAAGTATACCAGAAACGAATGTCGGAAAATAACGTACCCTGGCATGAATTAGGGGAGACACGCTCTGCTCTTGCATTATTTTTAAATATATGCTACTATTAGCCTGTTATGTTGAAGACAAAAAAGAAACAGGCCGTCGTCAAAAAGGCACAAATCCACGACAAAGACACGGGTTCTTCCCATGTTCAGGTCGGTATTCTTTCAACACGCATCGATGAGCTTGCTCTGCACCTCAAGACGCACAAGAAAGACAACCACTCTCGCCGCGGACTCCTCAAGATGGTTGCTGATCGCCGTGCGCACCTCAAATACCTCGAACGAACTGACAAGGAAGGCTATGCCGACGTTGTAAAGAAGTTCGAACTTAAGTAAAACCTTTTCTGGAATTACTTCCCAACACTCTCTTAGTTGCAAAACTAAGAGAGTGTTGCTTTATGGTATACTTTGCTCGTGCTGTATTTTTTAATAATCTGTTCGTAATTTTTTTGTATGAGTATTATCAAACACCCAGACCAGCGTGTCGCAATTTTTATCGATGCGCAAAACTTGTATCACAGTGCCCGCAATTTATATAAAACGTACGTTAACTTCGGAAATGTTCTCAAGGAAGCACTCGCGGGGAGAAAGCTCATCCGCGCAGTTGCATATGTAATCACGAGTGAGGCAGGGGATGAAAAAGGATTCTTTGACGCACTAACAAAAATCGGAATCGAGACAAAGACAAAAGACCTTCAAGTATTCTCAAGTGGAGCAAAGAAGGCAGACTGGGACGTTGGACTTGCAGTTGATGCAATCAAAATGAGTCACAAAGTCGACACTGTTATTATTTGTTCAGGGGATGGAGACTTCATTCCACTTGTGGAATATCTTCAGATGAGTTCAGGAGTGCAGGTAGAAGTCGTAGCGTTCGGAAAGTCTTCATCAATGAAACTCAAAGAAGCCTGCGACGACTTCCTCGACCTCTCTGAAAATCCAAATAAGTTTCTTATGAGAGCAGGGAAACGCTAACACATATATAGTATGCAAACCAAAGAATATTCAATTGAAGTAGGAGGTAAAAAAATCGTAGCACTGTTTTCTGATTTAGCAGATCAGGCAAACGGTTCAGTTATCCTAAAATGCGAAGACACTATCGTCATGGCAACTGCCGTGATTTCAAAGAGCGACAAAAACAATCCTGGATTTTTCAACCTCACAGTTGAATACCTCGAAAAGTTTTACGCATCCGGTCTCATTCTCGGAGGTCAGTACAACAAGCGCGAAGGTCGTCCGTCTGACGAAGCGATTCTCTCTGCTCGAATTATCGACCGCACAATCCGTCCGTTGTTCTCTCAGCACATTAAAAATGCAGTACAGGTTGTTGCAACAGTACTTTCAGTCGGACAAGCAGATCCAGGAATCCTCGCAGTCAATGCATGTTCACTCGCACTGGCGACAAGTGATATTCCATGGGCGGGACCAGTGGGAGCAGTTCATGTTGGTCGCGGAAAAGGCGACACAGAGGTTGTTCGTGTTGATCATTACATTCCAAACACCGGCGAAAATAACTACGAGCTCGACATGACTGTGTGCGGAAAAGAGGGGAAGGTGGTCATGATTGAATCAATGGCATATGAATACGACGAGGCACGTATTGGAACTGCACTCGATATAGCCATGCCGGAAATCGCAAAACTTGAACAGTGGCAAAAGGACATTGTAAAGGAAATCGGCAAACAGAAAAAGGACATGCCGAAACCTGAAGTATCAGAAGAAACGAAAGCATTGTTCGCAAGTACTGTTGGTACAAAACTTGATACTATCTTTGGAACTGATTCAAAAAAAGTACTATACGCACTCGAGGATGAATGGAAGACTCTTGTCGCAGAAAAGTATTCTGAGGATGAAAAGACACAGGAAGTTGCAGAGGACTATTTCCATACAATGGTGGATCACCTTCTACACGAGAAAGCATTGAAAGAGAATAAACGTGCCGATGGACGTGCGCTCGACCAAGTACGCACAATTTTCGCAAAGGCCGGAGGATTTTCTTCAGTACTTCACGGAACAGGAATCTTCTACCGAGGAGAGACTCACGTACTTTCAGTGCTCACGCTTGGTGGACCAGAAGATGCAACTGAGATTGAAGGGATGGAAATTCGTGGAAAGAAACGCTTCACTCATCACTACAACTTCCCAGCATACTCAGTCGGAGAGACGGGACGCTTTGGTGGAATTAACCGACGTGAAATGGGTCATGGATTTCTTGCAGAGAAAGCGCTGTACCCAGTGATTCCAGACACAGCAACATTTCCCTATACGATTCGTCTTGTCTCAGAATCAACTGCTTCAAACGGCTCGACATCTCAGGCATCTATCTGTGGATCGACTATCGCACTGATGGACGGAGGAGTTCCGATAAAGCGACCAGTAGCGGGAATTGCAATGGGACTGATTCTCGATAGCGAGAATGAAAACAACTACAAACTCCTCACTGACATCCAAGGCCCTGAAGATCATCATGGAGATATGGACTTTAAGGTTGCTGGGACTCGAGAAGGAATCACTGCGATTCAGCTTGATATCAAAGTAGGAGGAGTTCCTGTGCAAGCACTCAAAGACGCACTCGTAGAAGCAAAGAAGGCTCGCCTTCACATCATTGATGTTATTGAAAAAGAAATCTCAGCTCCGAGAGCAGACATTTCTCCAAATGCTCCAAAGATTCTTGTGATCAAAATTCGTCCTGACCAGATTGGAGGAGTTATCGGAAGCGGAGGAAAAACAATCAACGCCATCCGCGAGAAGACTGGAGCAGAACTTACCATCGAAGATGACGGAACAGTCTTCATCACCGGCAAGAATGGCTCAGCTGAGTCAGCTCGTACAATAGTAGAGGAGATGACTCACGAGTATATAGTAGGCGAGACAATGGAAGGTGAGGTCGTAAAAATTATTGAGGCTGGAGCGATAGTAAAAATCAGCTCAACAACAGATGGTCTTGTTCACATCAGCGAACTTGCTCCATGGCGTGTCGCAAAAGTGTCAGACCTGGTAAAAGAGGGAATGAAAGTGCCAGTGAAGGTTGTGGGAGTAGA
>CALQZW010000005.1 GCA_943350045.1 Candidatus Nomurabacteria bacterium
CGAACTGTGAATGTCGCTCCGATTTCTTCTCCGTGCTTGCGAGCAAGTACGAGACCTTCGAAAGCCTGGAGGCGGAATTTGCCCTTTTCTGGAATCTTAACCCAGACACGGACTGTGTCGCCTGAAGCGAAGTCCAAAGCGGTGCGTTCTTCTTTATTTACTGTAGTGAGCGTGATTGCCATAACGAGGCATACTGTAACACAACGAGATTGTATTTGCAAGCTAGGGTCGCCCTGTAAGGGTTTCTGCGAAATCCTGAGGGTATGGAGCCTCTACAGTGACTGTTTCTCCACTAGGGGTAGCAATACTCAAAGAGCGTGCGTGAAGGGCTAGGCGCTCAAATTTGAGCGTATGGGGGCGCTTTGGGGCGTAGAGTGAATCTGCCACGATTGGGTGGTTTATAGCTCTCAAATGCACGCGAATTTGGTGCGTTCGGCCAGTTTTTGGCTCGGCTTCTACAAGCGTATATGTTCCCTCATCAGTACTTCCCTTTCCAACATATTCGCGAGAGCCAAAACGCCAAAGGGCGCGCACTACAGTCTGCGCTTCGCGCAATGTTCCGCGCGCGCCCCGCTCCGTAGAATACCGGCGAATATCTGTTGTCGAGCGACCAATAGCCAGATCGATAGTCTGTTCGTCTTCCTTCACCCATCCATATACAAAGGCGTGATATATCTTTTTTACATTCCTGTCTTGAAACTGCGACTTAAAAAAAAGGTACGCCTCCTGTGTTTTCGCAATCAGCATCACTCCCGACGTATCTTTATCGAGACGGTGCACGATTCCAGGCTTGGCAATCACGATCTGCTGACCCTTGTATTCAATCTCAAACGGCTCACCCACCTCGGCAAGCGTTGGGTAGTTTTCTAGCACCCAATCAGCAACCGTATATTCAGGCGTTTTTCCATCACCGTGTACGGAAATACCCGCCGGTTTGTTGATAAACAGGGCGTCGGGGGTTTCGAGGATTATTTCGATGTTTTTCATGATACTAAAACACTACACGAAGTAAAATACTTGGTGTAGTGTCATTGAAATTAATTTGAACCTAAATAAACAGTGTCGGACTCAAAAGTAAACAAAGAAAATACAATGTTAGGTTTGTTGTTTATATACAAAATCAGACTTGAAAATTCAGTTATTTTACAAGCTTCCTCAGAAACCCCTGATTTTTTCATTTCTTCATATTGTTTACGGACAGACTCTTCTACCTCAGGATTCTTATATGACATAATTATATTTTGATTAATTTAACATGTAAATAATTTATTGTCAATATCTGCTTCTTTTATTGGTTTTGGCATTTTAATTGAAGTACTACTCCATGGTACCATACGCACATGGAACCTAAAGACCCTTTCAATACACTTAATATAAAAAACGTTTCGAAAATTATCGAGTCAAAAGAAACTGATGACATAGTTTCTTGTCTAGAGAAACTTGAAATACATGCTCAATCAATTGGCGAGGGTGACAGCTCAGAGGTATTTGTTGCAGAAAATCCCAAGCTTGAAAAAGTGTGTCTCAAGAGAATAAAGAAGACACCAAAAATGCTTTGCAATGATATTGATACTGAACATAAGTATCAAATATCGGCACATAAAGCTGGCGTCCGAACTCCCCTACCTTTGATTTCAATAGAGTCGGCTGATGGTAAAAAATACCTAATCATGGAGCGTATTTTTGGGTACTCAGTAGGAGAAACAATTGAAGACATTTCTCTCCTTCCTGACATTTTTGATATTGATATATTTGCAAAGGCTCTTGAATCAAATGTTTCTAAAATGCATGACGCGCAAATTCATCATCGAAGTCTGCATATGCAAAATATTATGATAGAGAGCTCAACGGGATTACCTGTGATTTTAGATTTTGGGACAGCGACAACTGGGTCAGATAGTGATTTTACTTACGAAGAAAGCGTACTCGTTATAAATCCAAAAACTGGAAAATATGAACAGAAGAGCGGTAACTTCGAACACGATACCACCATGGTTAAAAACATGTGCTCTACTTTGCGCAAAACCATCCAGCAAAAAGCAGTAGCAAATCTAACCCAAAAACAGTAACGAGAAATATATTTGGTGCGCGATGCAGGACTCGAACCTGCGACCTTTCCGGTGTAAACGGATTGCTCTACCAACTGAGCTAATCGCGCGATGTACCTATACTAGCCTAAAAATGTGAATTTATCAATATATTAGATTCGATTTGCTATATATCAGATATATGGCAAATACATTCTTTGGGAATATAGCTTTTATAGACGGCCAAAACCTACACATGGGTACTGCAAAAAGAGAGGTGGATCCGTGGGAAATTAGCCTTACTCGTTTTCGAGTATATCTAGAAAGGAAATATAAAGTGAGCACCGCATACTACTTCCTCGGATTTTTTCAAGAGACTAATTCTGAGCTATATGCAGACATTCAAGGTGCAGGCTTTGTATTAGTTTTTCGCGCACATAATTCTGTAATGTCGGGTAACAAAAAAGGAAATGTTGATTCAGATATCATTTTTCGTGTAATGAGAATGATGTACAAGAATGAACCCTTCCGAAAAATAGTACTAGTTTCAGGAGATGGAGACTATAAACTTTTGGTGGATTTTTTAATAGAAGAAAATCGTTTTGAAAAAATACTTTTTCCGTACAAGAAATTTGCTTCTTCCCTGTATACCAAACTCGGGAACGAATATTTCGATACCCTTGATTCTCCTGAAATAAAGAAGAAGATTAGAAAATAAAAAGGGCTCCTTAGGTAGTTAGCCGTTCGGATCCCTTTTCGTCTGAATACCTATATATTACCAAACCAAATGGAAGTGTCAATTACTGTTACCGTGTGCCCCCGCTAGGAATCGAACCTAGAATAACGGCTTAGAAGTCCGCAGTTATATCCATTTAACTACAGGGGCAATACCTCCATATTGTGCATTTTCTGGACGTGCGTGCAACAGGAGGAGTGTTTTATTTAAATACTGACAGAGAAGATAAATACAACGAAACTAAATACGGAAACCCAGAGCAGGGCAAGAATTGCGACTTTGATTGCTCGTGCTCTTCTGAAATAGTTTCTCGCATTCTCGGGAAGAAGAGTTCCAAAGGCGTCGCCCATAATCGAAAGACCAATAGCAGTTGCGTAGCGTGGAGCATGTGAGCGTGAGATGGCAGGCACTTCGCTCGGTGGAAGCTGAACATGTCTCCATGGGTCTGCTACCACCACTTTCGCTGCGAGGGTTTCTGAAAGATACTGCGCAAGGCCGGTAAATGAGGCGTTACGGCCAGCAAGAATTACTTTACCGATAGTAACCTCTGGAGATCCAGCAGTGCTTACAGAGAGGTGCCATTGCAAGAAGCAAGACCTGATAGCTTCTTTGAGGCGAAGCATGTGCGGATACGCTGATTCAAATGTAGGGCTGATATCAGAATCAAGCTGACGTGAACTGAAATCCAAAAGTGAAACAGAAGCTACGACTCCCCCGATAACGACAGTTGCTGTTGTGTTTGATTCGGTAATGTCGACAATCAGAGTGGCTTCTGTTTCAGATGGATGAGTGAGTGCTCCAATGAGGGCGCGAGATTTCGGTGCAAGAGAAACGAGCGTAATTCCAGCACGAGAGAACACATCTGCATGACTATCAACAACATGTTTTGGAGAAACGTGAACGATGAGCTCTATATGTTCAAGCGCACGCTCAGAGATTGAATAGTCAAAAACGAGTGAGTTACTTTCGGCTGAAAAACGTTCTTCAAGCATGCGAGCAACAAGTGGACGAATCTCTGAATCAGAGACGACGGGAATACGCATGCGAAGCGTATGAGAAGCTTCGTGGCCGATACTGGCGCGGGCAGAGGAAATACGGTGAGTGCGAGCAAGAGTGCGGAGCGCCCCTGCGAGGCGCTCCGCATCTACCACCACTGACTTCTCTACAACACCCACAGGCAAAGCCACCTCTCCAAAACGGCGCAAGGCGTGTCCCTCTTTTGTTGGCACTATTTCTGCATAGACGATGGCGTTGTCAGAAATATCTATTCCAACAATTCCGGCAGATGTATTCCAAAGACGATCCATATATATGTATAGTATACACGGGTGCACTCTCTCCCGCTATCTCACCTTGGCTCCGTGAAAAACTTCTACTTCAGGGGTAAGAAATACTGGCTTACCATCTTTTCCATCGACTGCCATGAGCATTCCCTGTGACTCTACTCCGCGAATAGTGCGCGGTTCGAGATTTACAATATAGAGCACCTGCTTTCCGATAAGCGTCTCAAATTCTGGATAGTACTCGCGAATACCAGAGACAATCTGTCTGACATCGTCCTCTCCAAAACGCACCTGACATTTCAAGAGCTTGTCAGTTCCTTCTACTGGTTCTACTACAGAGATAGTTCCAACACGAATATCCATCTTTTTAAAATCCTCGTATGTAATGTATTCCATATATTTTTTGAGATTACTTCTTCTTGCTGTTTTTGTCGAGATATCGCTGGAGGATGACTGCTGCGGCGCGGGCGTCGAGATCGGCCGGCTTCGTCGGAGCCTTAGTCGCCCGCGCCGCCGTCTGCTCCTTCCCCTTTCTCCCATGCGCCTCAACCGAAGTAAACGCTTCGTTCATCATTTCCACCGGAAGAAAAGTCGCAAGTGTAATCTGAGCCACGAGCTCTTCAATATCTCTAGCAACTGCATTTCCAGCAGATGAGCCAATAACAATTCCACCAATTCCTTCTTTTGCAATGACAGTTTCAAGGTCAGAAATGAGGCTCGGAGTGTTCTTTACCACGGAGAGCGGACGAGCCAAAGTAGCACTGTCGTCCGATACAGCCAAGCCCACTCGCTTTGTTCCAAAATCAATTCCTAGATATTTCATATATGGGTAGTATAGCGGTTTTTCAGAAAGATTGAAAAAAAGTTAGAAATACTGTATTGTATGACGGTATCGCACAATTGCATACATGGAGGCGTGTCCGAGTGGTTTAAGGAAACAGTCTTGAAAACTGTCGTATCAGAAATGGTACCGTGAGTTCGAATCTCACCGCCTCCGCATCTAGAAAATACCAACCTTTGAAATATATGGTTGGTTTTTCTTTACCCCTATAGGGAAGGGTTAAAAACCACAAAGCTTACTAGAAAAATCTATCAATGATTTATACTTAGGATCCCTTGTTTCGTCTACAAAACTTTTAAGAATTTTCTTGCCTCTATCTCTATCTCCCCAGGTATATGTTATATATCCATCGCCAAATTGATACGCTGGCACCTTATTCCGAAGAAATATATCATCTAAATAATTAGCGGCACTAGAAATATCTACCCCTATTCCTTCTTTTGGAATATTTTCGTAAATAGCGATAGCATCATCGAAACGACCTTCTGACAAAGCAAAGTAGGCTCGGTTAAATACATGAGCAAACTGATTACCTCCTACTGCTTCAGCATTATCTGTGTGAAAAATAGCACTCGACCTGTCACCATCTTCATCAGCCATACGAGCAAGTATCATGTGAACTGAGTAATAGTCTGAATTCAGAGTAAGAATTTTCTGACAAAGCTTTTTAACTTTTTCCCGATCAACATGCCTCACTCTTAATAAATTATTTACGTAGTAAATATAAATAACTGCGAGCGATTTTTTTACTTCAGAGTTTGCTGACGCAAAATCTGCTTGTTGCATTAAACTCGCGTTTCGATAATGCTCTCGAAACTTTTCATACAAAATTGTCGCGTTATCAAACTGCCCCAAACTAAAAGTAGTAAAACCAAGAATAAATAAAGATGTAACAAGCAAATTATCCTCAAGCGATGCTCTTGTATTTTTTACAGGAAAAAACAAGCCTTTGTTAATAAACGAATCAATATATTCACGAACTATCCTTTGTGCTTCAGTTTGTGATATTTTGGCTGAATATCCAAATTCATAAGAAAATCTAGTTCTAAATTTCGCAGTTCCTTGGTCTGATACAACATCTCCCCATATTAATAGAGTAGAACCGAACAGTCCCAATTTTGTTCTCGCTTCCGCTGTTGAAAAAGTCAGAATCGTATCTGATGGCGGTGCAATTAATTTTAAAGTTTTTTCAAGATTATTAAGACGAATATAGTTATTTAGGCTTGCAATAAGCGACTTATACTTTTTTGTTAGTTTTTCCTCATTAGCTGCGGCGTCTAAGTTATACGCGATAACAATATTTACTTTTTTTGAAAAAAAAATACTAATCAGTAATATAAAACGCTGAAGAATAAAGAAAAGAATATAAGAAATGATTAAAAAAAGGAGCTGAAAAAAATTATCCTGGAGACAGATAAACTTAGCCCAAGAGGAATTGAGAGATATTCAAAAAATATACCATTAAGAACAATTGTTAGAATGATTCCTAATGGAATAGCCCGTTTGAAACCCGCCCAGGTATTTAAGGGATGTTCCGTAATTTTAACCCAAATCCAAATGATAAAATTAGTTTCTTTTTCTTGCATACCACACAAGAAGTATAGTGAAATTCATTATGTAGTCAATTAAAAGAGTAATATACAGGGATACCTGAGTATCTAAATTTCTTAATTTGATATAGTATTTTATACATGAATCAATCAAGAAAAAATTTAGCTCGTTGGATACTTTTGCTTCCCGGGGCTATTTTCGGAGCGTTTTTAGTAACATTCCCGCTGCATTGGATTTTATTCTTCTTGTTTAATGGGAATGAAACAGATATTGGTTCTTCGAAATTCTTTGTTCAATTATTCGGAAATGGAATAAGTTATGAGTATATTGAATACAGTCTTTCACCGTTTATAATTGCAGTTACTTTTGTTCTAGTAGGTAGTTACATCGCACCAAAACATAAATTAAAAACATCCGTTGTTTTTACGATTTTATACTTTACCACTTTTATCTCTCTACTTCTTTTCCTGCCTAACGAACAAGTTGAATTCGGAATACGAGGCGTGGGTGCACTAATGGGTTCATTACTAGGATTATTAATTGCCTGGAAAAAATACAGGTCAACCAACGTACCTCAGTATTAATTCAATTTTGGGAGGCGCAGCAAGTCGTTCGTAAACGAATAAACCATATATGAATCAAATCTCCTGGTCCGACTTCGAAAAAGTAGAACTGCGCGCGGGCACGATACTGTCCGTTGCGGATTTTCCTGAGGCAAAGAAGCCGGCGTATAAGATTACGGCGGACTTTGGCGAATTCGGCATTCTGCAATCTAGCGCTCAAATTGTGACACTCTATACAAAAGAGGAGCTCATCGGAAAGCGTATTATTGCCGTCATTAACTTCCCTCCCAAACAAATCGGACCCTTTCAGTCTCAATTCCTTACTACCGGTTTCTACAGAGAGGACGGCGCCGTAGTGCTCGCGACGATTGATACAGACGTTCCAAATGGAGCGAAGCTTGGATAGTGGGTTTTCTATATTTGTTGTAGTTTTGATTTTAGAAAAAATCTCGATAAGTACCAGTATTAACCACAAAAGTTTCAGCTTTAGGATATTCATCCAAAAACTTACTAAATCCAGAAGAATACTCCTTCGTCCATTTACATTCATACGCACGCAAACTGCCATCTTTCTCAGAAACAATATCAACTTCGACTCCCTGCTTGTTCCTCCAGAAATACAACTCCTCGCGCAAGCCAAGCGCTTGAGACTTTTTATACAGTTCCATAAAGACAAAGTTCTCCCAAAGAGCTCCGACGTCATTCCGTAGATTTAGCGCATTGTATTGATTTATAATCGCATTTCGTATACCAAGATCGTAAAAATAGAATTTCGACTTCCTCGATATCTCGTTGCGTAAATTTTTACTATACGGCCTCAATCTTTTAATTACAAATGTCTTTTCCAGAATGTCGATGTATCGCTGAACTGTTTTTGTATCTCGACCGACCAATTTACCTATCTCTGTAAAAGAGACTTCATTCCCCACTTGAAAAGCGAGTGCTTTTAGAATATCGATCAAGGTTTCGGGTGATCGTATCTTGTCGAGAACGAGAATATCCTTGAGTAGATATGAATGAACCAACTCATCGAGAATACGAATTCTCTGCTCACGATCATTTGTAAGGAGCACTTCTGGATATGAGCCGAAAATCAGAAAATCTTCCAGATGCTCTTTCTTTTCAAAATCACTCATCTGGATTTCACTCTGCATCAAAGGCAACAATGTCATGGTAAAATGACGGCCAGTCAAAGGCTCTCCAACGTGTTGCGATACCTCGAACGAAGATGAGCCAGTAAGAATTATGGTCTTTTCTGGATACTCGTCGATTATCATTTTTATCGCCTGTCCGATATTTTTAATATATTGAGCTTCGTCGATGATTAGAATCTCATACGGGCGAGCATAGTCTAAGATTTCTTTTCGGAGACCAGAGTTAAAAAGTGTTTGAAGTCGCACGTCATCACCCACAGCAAAAAGAAGCTTCTTGTCGGTGTTTTTCTGGGCAAAAGCTTTTACGAGCGTGGTCTTACCTATGCGTCGCGGGCCGTAGACTATCAAGACTCGTTTTGGGGTCAAATTTGACTCAATTGTCTGATTTCTCTGTATTTCCATGTTTTTATGGTATCATAATCCACAAAAGTAAGCAAATTTGTGGATTATATTCTGTCCGCACGCCTGAAGCAAGAAAACACACGATCTCTCGTGTGTTTTCTTGTGGTGTAGGCGAACAGGAAACCATTCTTACCAGAACTTAATTCTACCGAAAAAATTTCTTACTGTCTGAACAAATGTCTTCTTTTGAGTACCGACAGACTGAGCCTCAGGCGCACTAGTCTCTGGCGTCACCTCTCCTAACGTCGTTTGTGGTACGTTTGGAGCACTTTCAACCATCTGATTAGGCACTTCACTCTTTACAGCAGTCTGTATTTCAATCTTTGCGTCGGACATAGCGGCAGTTGCACCTGATCGAGAAATAGAAGCTACGGAAACAGCACCTCTGACTGCATTTACAACAACCGATCCATTACCCGAGAGAGCTACGGCTCCAGTTGCCTGCTTTTGCTGTGTCCATGTTTTACCTCCGTCGACTGAAAGATATACAGAGCGCTCTGAGGTTGCAACAAGCACTTCTCCATCGTCAGATGAGTGAATACTCGTAATCACAAATGGAGCGCCAGTGTTTGGTACCCATGTTTTTCCTCCATCAACCGATGAGTATAGGTATGCCTGCAGTGGATTTTCCTCCATAGCCCCAGACGGAAGTTTTTTGATATATACTCCAGCTGACGCAAAGAGCTTTTTTCCATCCTTAGACCCTGTAAAACCAGTCCAATTATTAACGCCCAAATTTGACTGTTTTACCCACGTAGCACCTATATCAGATGATACGTAGACATATCCATCAGATCTTACCGTTGCGAGTTTTGTGTCATTCGCAAAAAATGTCAGAAATGTAAAAGGGTCTTGTTCTCCATTAATAAAAAAACTGAGGTTGTCTTGAACAGACGAATTAACTCGTCCTGTCCAGGTTTTACCTTGATCTGTTGAAACATAGTCCAATCCTATCTGATCTTCGACGGCAATTTTTTGACCATCGGCTGAGATATCGATATTCATCGGATATCCGCGCTTGCCGTAGTTTACTTGCTTCCATGTAGAACCGCCATCGACAGAGAGATAGATGTTTCTAGTCATTCCAGAAGGAATACCAATACCGGCGAGTATTTGACCGTCGGCAGATGAAGCAATTGAAGCCCATTCTTTCGCTTGTCCTTTTGGTAATTTAACCCAACTTGTTCCACTATCTTGCGACTTATATATATTTGAAGCTCCTGAGCCAGAATATGACATTGAGGTAAATGTGAGCATTTTCCCATCAGTAGATGCTGTCACAAAGTTTCCAGGAACATTTTTTTCAATTGTCTTTGTCTTCCAAGCAAGCACGGGAGCTGTTTTTTCATCGGTACGGCATGGTAATTTCAAAGACTTAGCTTTTCCATACCCCATACCGGCTGAGTTCTTTGATGTTGCCGTATATGTATATTCAATGCCACACGATAGTCCTTTGAGATTAAAAGTGAATACATTCTGATCGCTATCAAAAGTAACCCTTCCTTCACTACGCGGAACAGTAGTCGAACCCTTCTTAACCACGAAGTCTTGTGTGTCGTTACCGACATAATCATTTCCTCGTGAAAGAATTTTACCTTTAATTATTGCTGATTGAGAAGAAATAATGTCCGCGTCTAATGTCTCTACAACTGGAACAGTAATTGTTCGGCACTCGGCAGTGCTAAACGTGTCATTATTACTATAATACGTTCCAGTAGGATCAATCGCAAAAGCTCTATAGTTGTACGTAGTACCGCATGAGAGGTTCAAAATTTGTGTCGAGAACATCGCAGTCTCTCCATCAACCTGAGAAATTGATGTCGTCTTTCTGTCTCCGTAAGAAAGAGTTTTACCGTAGTCGAATCCAACCGTAGTGTTTGGACGTTCTAGTCTGTCAAAAACCTCTCCGTTACTTGTTAATACACCGTACAACAGAGTACTAGATGGACTTAGCGCGTGTGTTGATTTTTTCGTCTGCACAGTAAAAGGTTCTGCCGCGATCACGAAACTTGGTAACAGGAATATAAAGCTAGCGAACAAGAAAAGATATTTTTTCATGTGACCCGAAAATAAAATATGATTAAGATAAATAGACCTCCAAAAATAATAACATAGAATTGTACACGGTCAGACTTGCGTTTCTTTTTCAATAGATGGTTGGTATAATTATTGTGCATTATTCTTATTTATTTGACCGTGCCTTTATTATTTTTTGTATGAAAAAATTTCCGCTTGTGTTCGGAGCGTTCGCAGTTCTTTTTGTGAGTGTCTTTTCCCTCTCCCCTTTGCAGGTACAGGCGGCCACAAGTATTACGACATGTGCGCAACTCCAAAACATTGGTAGTCTTGGACTAAACGGAGACTATGTTCTTGCGAACAATATCGACTGTTCAGGCATTGCTGACTTTACTCCTATTGCTGGATTCACCGGTACTCTCGATGGACAGGGGTATACAATCGACCGATTCACCATAGACCAATTTCTTGGTTCGAACAAAGCGATGTTCTCTTCTACGAACGGGGCGATAATTCGCAACATTGTATTCACAAACATAGATGTAGATGGCTATCTAAACACTGCAGTGCTTGTGAGTTCTGCGACAAATACAATTTTTTCAAACATTTTTCTCTCGGGAACATTTCGTGGAGATACGCCATCCGGAGGTATCGCTGCAACAATGACAAATTCGACAATCACTGGTTCGTTTTCAAACATGACAATGACGTCTTGGAGCGACGCCGGACACCTTGTTGGTCGCTCACTCGGAGGATCAGTCATCTCTACTTCTCGCTCAGCAGGTTCTCTTGTTACTCTTGGATCGCAAGTTGGAGGTCTTGTTGGAGTAAACAATGGATCGACAATTCAAAACTCACACTCTTCAACAAGCCTCTCTGGAGGAAACTCACTCGGAGGATTAGTCGGTGTAAACACTGGAGCAGCTGCTCTCATCGACCGATCATACTCAGTAGGAAACGTGGGGTCTATAGGCTCAACGGGAATTGGAGGACTTGTGGGAGTACAAACTGATTCAGCAACCACAACGAACAGCTACTGGAACACAACAACATCTGGTCGTGGCAGTTCTGCGGGTGGAACAGGAAGAAATACGGCACAGATGCAAACACAGGGTACTTTCGTTGATTGGGATTTCACAAACGTATGGAGTATTTCAGCAAGCCAATACCCCGCACTACGCACTCCCGACACAACAGCTCCTGCGCAGGTCACAGGAGCAACTGGCACAGCAGGAACTACAAATACGGTGAGTCTTTCATGGACGAATCCAACAGACGTAGACTTTGCGAGCATTACAATTAAGCGATCGACGACAGCTTCTCCGAGTAATACATTTACAGGAACAACGGTAAGTTCAGGGGCAACAGCAAGCTCATTTGCAAACTCATCTCTTCCTGACGGCGTGTACTATTACTCAATCTTTACCATCGACACTGCAGGAAATATATCAATTCCTACCCGCCTTACTATTCCCGTAGACACAACTCCCCCTTCAGCTGTTTCTAGCCTCACTGCAAGCGTGACAGGTTCAACAGTAAATCTTTCATGGACGAATCCAGGAACTGATTTTGGTGGTATTGGAATTCGCCGCAGTCAAAGCGCATATCCAGCAACCGTAACCGATGGAGATTCCGTTGTCTCAGGGCTTGTTGCAACAAGTCGCGCAGATGCAGGGCTTGCCGATGGAACATATTACTATTCTGTTTTCGTACGCGATGTTCTCGGAAACTATTCAGTCGCAGCGAATGTGACAGCAGTAGTAGACACCGTACTTCCCGTTCTCACTGAAGTAACTCCGATTGGAGCAGGTACAACAGACACTACTCCGAGCTATACCTTTAACACTACTCGTGCAGGAGATATAACCTACGGAGGATCATGTTCATCTGCAACTACTACTGCAACAAGTGGAAACAATACGATTACATTTAACGCTCTCGCAGAAGGTACCTACACAAACTGTACGATCCGAGTAACAGATGTATTCGGTAATGTCTCAACAGTACTCAGCGTAAGTCGATTTGCAGTAGACACAACAGCTCCTACTCTGACTGCAGGTACTCCACTCTCTGGAGTTATTAATCCGGCAAGCACGACATATTCATTTACTGCAAATGAAACTGGCACATACACTCCTTCCGGATGTGGTAATGTCTCGGTTGATACAAACACTGTAACATTCAGAAATGTAGTTCCAGGAAACTACTCCTGTACCCTCTCCCTCACTGACGCTGCGGGAAATGTCTCAAACACAATCACCGTCGGTTCGTTTACTATCCCCGCTCACGGTGGAGTCATGGCACCAAAAGTCGAAGCAGTGAGCGGATCTGACGGACCACTTGATGTGACAATAGTTTCAGTCGAGAATATAAAAGAAGGAAGAAAAGTTACCTTTAGACTCAATGCAAATCCATCGACAGTGCAAGGATATGCAGTATCATTCGACCCCACCCTCAGCGACACAGGAATTCGACCATATACCTCTACAGGATCAATCACACTGCCGACAGGTTCAGAAAATCAGACACTGTACGTAAAATATTTTTCAACTTCAGGAATTGCTTCAAGTTTAATCACAAAAACTATTTCTGGAAATCAAAAAACTGTTACCCGCGAAATTACTCCTCAGACAGAAATAAAAAACGAAGTGAAGCAGGTTGTTTTTACTCGAAACCTTCAGGTTGGTATGTCAGGTAGTGATGTTAAACAGCTTCAGCAATTTATGAATGCAAACGGGTTTATTATCAGTACTTCAGGAAACGGCTCACCTGGTCGCGAAAGTACTTACTTTGGACCAAAACTCAAGACCGCCGTTATGGCATACCAGCGCAAAAATTCTATTACTCCAGCGTCTGGGATAGTTGGATCACTCACTCGATCAACAATAAATCGCGAACTAGGATCAAACTAGGTGCTAAATTTCAGATTCCGTGAATACACCCGTCGCATTTCTAGATAGTACGCGCGGGCTTCTTTCGGAAGATGTTCGATAGCATAACGGAGAGTAGTTGGGCGAATTGTACGGATATTACTCTGTATGTACGCAACCAATTCTTCACGACTGACATACTTCCCGCTTTCGCGAAGCATCCAGCCGACGGCTTTTTGAATGAGGTCGTGGTCGTCTTTTAGCAGGAGTGATGCAATAGTAAACGCTTCAGTATTTGATCCTCGGCGAATATGGTAGAGCGTTGCCACCATGGCAATTCTGCGTTCCCAGAGAAGCTTTGATACTGCGAGCTTTTTCAAAACCGCAATCGATTTCTTTTGCGCACAATACGCACCGACAATATCGACAACTGAAGTATCTACTAAATCCCAGTTGTTTATCTTCCCCGTATTTCTTAGATACACAGCACTCGCATCAGAAGTCGAGAGAGTTCCTTTCCTTACCATGGTCACGAGCGCAATAAGTGCGGCGAGGCGTTCTTCGTGATACTTACTCTGTAATATCTCTTCGATATCATCGAGCGAAATCTGCGCGAGATGTTTCTTTACAAGAGTGCGCACAAGCGGAACGGTCAGCCCCAGAAAAATATCTCCTTCTGCATACTGGCCTTTCCCGGTCTTAAAAAAATGTTGTAGCATCGGAACGCGACTTTCGTCCTTATTCGCGCGGATATCTTTCTGGAGCGGATGAATCATATTGGTACTCTACCATATACAAAAAACCCCGACTATGTGCCGGGGTTGTACTTTTTCTCGATAGTGGTGTGAAAAATTAGATGCGAAATAACACACCCTAGGACTCCACCAATGATTGAAGAATGAACGATTTCAGGCACATGAATTCCGGAGAACTGCCGACCTGTAACAAAAATAACAGAGAGCGCACCTGCTGTTACCAGGAGCATAGTGTTTGGTTTCTTACTTCCATGAGCATTGAGCTCGTGATGGAGGAAAATAAAATCCATTAGAGTATGTGCTCCATATACTGCAATCGTCACAACGGAGAGGCTCTCGAGTGACCACTCAAATACTTCTGTCGCCATATGCGCAATAAGCATAATAAACAGAAACGGGTGGCGGTAGGTGTGAGCTAAAACGCTCGCACCAAAGAACAAAGATGCCAGTGTGATGTCTCCTGCTTGCCAAGGAAGTTCTTGGGCGTGGCGTATGATTACAATAATATACGCAAAAATAAATACGTTAAATGCGTTGTGAAGAAGCTTTTTCATGTAGATTGTTTTTGAATGAACGATTTGTGTTTTTACTACTCTATGCTATATTTAAATTAATTGCAACTAAATTGCAATTAGAAATTACACTTACTTTATGAAAATCGCATTTGTTGGAAAAGGAGGTAGTGGTAAGACAACCATCGCATCTCTCTACATTAAACACCTACAGGCTCAGCAAAAGCCGGTTCTTGCTATTGATAGCGATATAAATCAACATTTAGGA
Source organism: Candidatus Nomurabacteria bacterium (assembly GCA_943350045.1). GTDB lineage: Bacteria > Patescibacteriota > Minisyncoccia > Phycocordibacterales > UBA9973 > CAITQP01. The sequence continues at coordinate 14,979 of CALQZW010000005.1, forward strand.
GAATCTATTGGCTTCACAAAAGATGAAGTAAATTCAATACCTCCGCTTGGAGTTCAAATTGATTTGCTCACCCAAGTATTTAAGGGAAAAAATCCAAGACTTCAATCTGTACGCTCATTCAAGAGAACCACTCCCCCAGGTAGTGGTTCAGTTCTTGTCTCATACCACGAACAACATGAAGTACTAAAAAGTTTTGAAATAGAAAAAAATGGAATTCGTCTTCTTCGTGTAGGGCTTCCTCAAGATGAATCTCTTGGAGAGCAATGCTACCACGCAAATATGTCTGGGGCTGAAATCTACCTAAACCATTTAGTCGATTCAGAAGATCAAAATGTTGTGGTCGACCTCACTGCAGGTATCGACACACTCGCTTCAGGTATGTTTATTAGCTACGATGTAATCTACATTGTGGTAGAACCTACAGCAAAATCATTGGGTGTTTTTAATGATTATACTCGTATTGCAAAAAGTACCGGTATTGAAACTGCGATTTTCGCGATAGCAAATCAAGTGACGTCTGAAGAAGAGCTTGAATATATAGAAAAAACTATTGGACAAAAACCTATTGCCGTATTCCCTCTTTCTTCATACATTAGAAAAACCGAGCGAGGAGAACAAGTGCCATTTAGCGAAATCGATACAGGAACAAAAGAAGCCCTATTCGCACTGAATAAACACGTTCAAACTCACACCAAGAATTGGGACAGATTCTACAAGAATCTAATTTACTTCCATATGAAGAAGGCAAACAAAGAGCCTCACCTAAAGCTTGAAGAACAGATTGATCCAGAATTTTCACTCAGTGAATACATAAAAAACGGAATGCGATAATGCATTCCGTTTTGTGTTTTAATTCTAAAAAATACGTTTACATCGCGGCACCTGCGTGACTAATTCGATCACTGGTAATTGCGCGGTTGTAGTACTTGTAGTCAAAGTTAAAGCCCGGAGAAATCAAACGATAGTTATCACTTGATGGTAAATTGGGATTTAACCAACCCCTCTGTACACACCCGAGAACAAAACCAGTGATGATTTCATAGTGCTTCTCTCTACAAGAGAGATAGTATTCACCCTTTTCCTTCTTCTGAATATCGATGGCGCAGCCACCCCCACAGAGTGTTGAAATGTCACATTTTGAGCATATTGAGTGTTTTGAAATCGGGTTAAAATACCGACTCTCCGAAACCCAAGTCTGTGTATTAAATACACTCATTTCAACAAATTCTTTTTGACCATCCATCCAATTGCAAGTTCGCATAAAACCCTCAGGGTCTATATTCCAACTTGTTCCTTTTGCTGGATTACAGAACCCTTGATATGGGTAATCGTCAAAAACAACTTTTCCATTCCGCTTCACACGTGCATCTTGAATGACTTTTGGAGCTAAGATGTTAGCAAGGTAACCTGTGAGTTTTTTTCCTTCAAGACGAATTATCGGCAAAAAACACTGATAGTCTGGATGAGATAGAATATCACAGAGGGCCAAAATCAAAGCATCCTCAGTCCCCTTTGTACCACCTGTTTCAACTTCACCAAACGACTGAATAAGATTGGTCATTATAACCAAATCTCCCGAGCGCCAGTTTGTTTTTTTGATAAGATCCAAAAAACGAGGATAGGTAGCAATGTTTTTAACCCCGAAATTCGTTTTAACTAAGACCGGAATACCAGCATCTAAAAGAAGTCCGATATTTGAAACAACAGTACTCCATGTTCCATTTCCTCCTTTAAATGGCCGGAAAGAATTATGTTCCTCCTCGAGACCATCAAGAGTAATGTTTAGCTCCTGAAGATTATTATTCTGATATTTTTTTATCATCACAATATCTTCTTGTACAATCGTCGCTCCGCTTGTTACCGCAGCCCAGCACCACCCGTTTCTCTTTACCATTTCCAAAATTTCATACCAGAGGGCACGGAACTTTCCTTGAAATGGCTCTCCTCCAAACAACTGAACGCAAATACCATGCGAAGGAAGCTGGTTTTCTGTTTGATACCATTGAACAAATTTTTCTATCGCTTCAACAGATCCATTTTCCAGAAGTGGTCGACTTGCATGCTCTGCCTCTTTTTGAAAACAGTACACGCATGCAAGCGGGCATCCCTTTGCCTGCGTGTCAGGTGTGATAAAGAAAGTGGTTTGCCTCTTCTTGCGAAATACTTCTGCGAACTCAGTAATCGCGTCCAGTTTTTCTTGGTACACCTTTTGAGTAAGAAAGAAACTGCTTTCGTTTAAAAAGTTCCACTCTGACTCTGTACACACATTCCACTGAGCAGACATGCTCGGATGGCTCCCTTGAATTCCCTTCAGTGGTTTGTATTCACACTTACACGTAGGGAGATTCGCTGAATCGAGCGGTTTCTCAATCCAAGACATTGGCAGCTTATTCCACCATTCTTCTTTGACAATTAAAGCTGTTCCTGTAAGTGGATTCACAACTAATGATGTTTCATTTGAGATTCTAACTTTCATATATTATTTTTTTAAGGTTATTTAAATGCAATTTATATGCATTTAATCACACTAGTGGCTTTATTGCAAGTTAGTTGCATGCACAGTCAAATGATTCCAAGACATTGGGATATTACGGGGACGTAGACAAAAACATTAATATGTGTTAATATACATTCAAATCATTCTTCACAAAAAAAACATCTATATAATGAAAAATCTCTTTAGTTATCTGCTTTTTTTTGCAGGCGTAGCGATACTACCAGCGCCACCAATCACTCCCCCAACAATACAAGGGTTTATGCAGGGAGGTAGCACATGGTGGATATTTTATCTAACAATAATGTCTGCTGTTTTATACAGCAATATGTTGTTATATAAATTCAAAAAAGTTAGAGCTGAACAAAAAGTAGCAGCTCGCATGAATGCAAAATTCGCTTTTGCACTTTACATTGCTTACATCCTGGGAAACTTGGCAACAGGAATTTTCCCATTGGCCCTAAATTACATCGCGGGTTTCACGTTTCTATGGAGTGCACTTGAAGCTTACCGCTTCAACCGAACCACAATGAAGTTAGTATATTTTGAAAGGTTACGGGCATGTAACGACAAATTACATCTCCTATTCATTAACTACTCATTTCTAACAATACTCGATAGAGAGTTCACGCTAGAATCACTTCGATTGGTTCTTAGGAACCATAGCGAGTACTCAGAAAAAGTACTCTCGGAGGTAGAAAGAAAACTCTTTGGAAAGTGGGTTGATAGTGAAGTTAAAAAAGCAATGCAAAATCTCAATTAAGAATAAAAGCCCTTTGGAATAGTATCCAAGGGCTTTTACTTTATCTAAAATGACTTCTATCCCTTCTTCCTCATCGTGACACGAAATACATACTTCGCTCCTTCGACAAGAAGAATATTACCGAGCAACCAGAGTGGGATTATCCATATTGCCTCTTTTGGTAAGACGCTGAGTTTAAAGACGTCACGCATCCATGGCACGGCGAGTGTGACGACGATAAGGAGTCCTGCAATAACAATACTGCCATTGAGGTACTTGTTTGCAAATACAGGATAATCAAAAATCGAGCGATGGAGACTACGGAACGAGAATGAAACTACAAGAATATATGAAGCAAAACACACGAATAGAATTGTTTGTGCGTCAGCTAATGCAAATCCAGCATCGAGTAAAAGCATATACACAACAAAGAGAAGCGCCGAGGTAAGTACCCCTATTCCAGCCGTAAGCCACGCAACTTCTTTTGTTAAAATACTATGAGAGACATGCTTTCCTGCACCCATACTGTCGTAGTCATCATCAAATGCAAATGCTAGTGCTGGTAGACTTCCGGTAAAAAAGTTTACCCAGATAATCTGCAAAGCAGAAAGTGGTAAGGCAACACTAAACACAAGACTTCCCCCAACTAAAATAACGGCGTCTAGCGAACTAGACATAAGGTACACAAACACTTTTCGAATATTTGCCAGAATGCGACGTCCCTCCTCTATTGCTGCGACAATTGTTTTAAAATTATCATCAAGCAGAACAAGGTCAGCTGCACTTTTTGCAACATCACTTCCAGACCCGAGCGCAATTCCAATATCTACAGCCTTGAGCGATGGTGCGTCATTTACTCCATCCCCTGTCATGGCCACAACCTTTCCGAGCTTCTTGTACAACACTCCAATACGAAGTTTATCTTCAGGAGTAACACGAGCAAAAATACGGATTCGCGGAAGTGTTGCGAGGAGTTCTTCGTCTGAGAGTTGACGAAGTTCAACCCCAGAGAGTACTGCGGATTCATCAACATTCCACCCTATCTCACGAGCAACTGCGAGCGCCGTGCCTTTTAGATCTCCGGTAACCATTACCACCTCTGCTCCGTACGCCTCTATAGTGCGAATCGCTTCAGGAACCTCAGCTCGCACTGGATCATGGAGAATAAGGAGTCCAAGAAACTCAATACCTGCGACGTCTGAAGCCGAGATGTTTCCATTCATAAACTTGTTGTACTGGTCTTGAGTAAATCGTGTCATTCCAACAAGACGACGTCCTTCGTTACTTACTCGATCAATATATTCCTCAACTATGGTTTTCTGACTGGCTGGAATATTGGAACGGTTAAGGAGTATGTCAGGAGCACCCATGATGATAATTTTCTCAAGAGAACTACTGCGTGAGACAGAAAATTTGTTTGTTGAATTAAACGGCAGTACGAGCTCTTTTTTCATCGATGAAAGATGAATACCGTGCGTATGTGCAGCAAGTGCAATATTCACCTCAAGTGGTTTTCCGAGAAAATGCGGAGTCTCGCCCGAGTCCCCTTTTTCTTCAACCACATCTATATTCGCAAGAGCAGAGAGTAATAGTTCTTTTTGTCCACTTGATATTGTGTCTTGAATTTCAGTACTTGAGTTTTTTTCTAAAATATCGGCACGTGTCGCAACTCCCACAAGACGCATGCGGGCTTCAGTGAGCGTTCCTGTTTTGTCCGTCATGACAATATTTGCAGAACCAAGCGTCTCGGCCGCCGAGAGCGAACGCATTACTCCGTTACGCTTTGCGAGTCGACTCAACCCTACTGCGAGAATAACAGTGAGTGCAATCGGAAGCGCCTCTGGTACAACTCCCACAAACACTGCGGAAGAAATGAGAGCCATTTCAATAACTGTCTGTCCACGAGAAATACCAAGTGCAAACATTCCAGCGATGACAACAAGGGCAACAAAAAATACAATCCAGCTAAACTGTTTCAAACTTGCCTGCAGCGGCGTGTCTGGACGCTTTGTTTCAGACACGAGTTCGGCAATACGGCCGAGCTCTGTCAGTGAACCAATCTCACACACAACGGCAGTAGCATATCCTTCGGTGATAAGTGTGCCGGCAAAAATCATGTTTTTGCGATCAGAAAGTCCAGTTCCCTCTGGAAGTGGCTCGACAATTTTTCGCACAGGAAGAGACTCTCCAGTGAGAATGGCTTCGTCGACAAGGAGATTGTTCACACTGAGCAGTCGAGCATCAGCTGGAATACGCGAGCCGTAGGTAAGACTAATGATATCTCCAGGTACTAAAGTACTCGCATCAACTTCTTCTTCTACCCCAGAGCGGACTACGCGAGTGCGCTCCTTGATGTACTGTGTAAGTTTTTCGAGGGTTTGCTCGGCACGGTATTCTTGAAAGAAACCGAGGCCAGTGTTTACGAAAACCGCCAAGAGTATAACGACAGTATCTATCCACTCACTCAGAAATGCAGTGAAGATAGACGCTGCGATGAGGATGAAAATAAGTGGGCTTTTAAACTGATTTACAAATATTTCAAAAACAGTAATCGTTTCTTTCTTCTTGAAAAGATTCTCCCCGAAGAACATACGACGGTTTTCAACTTCTGAAAAAGATAGTCCTTCAATGCTTGATTGAGTTGCAGAAAGTACTTCTTCTTTTGGAAGTACCCACGCAGTGGCAACAGTGCTGGTGCGATCACTCTTACTATGTGTATGCATGTACTGATTATACAGCCCTATGCAGATGCTCCAAACTTTTCCATCGCAGAGAGTACCCCTTTGAGTTTCTTTCCTTTACTTGTGAGTTCATATACAGAATCATTTTTTACAACAACCTCTTCTTCGATAAGTTTCTGAAGTTTAAGCGTCAGTGTTCGCGTACTAATTCCCACGAGAGACCTCTCGAGTTCGCAAAATCGCTGAGACTCGTGTAAGAGAGTATGAATAATACGCATCGTCCATGTATCAGAGAGAAGAAGGGCGACTTTTGCTAGTGGGCACGAGAGATGAGGTTTCTCATTCATATATATAGTATATATGATACTAGAGTTACTTTACAAAGTAAAGTAATAGGAATATACTACAGGAGTCGTAGCAATAATATTGTATAAACACATATGTCTACATGGAATATTGATTCAGCTCATTCAATGGTTGGATTTAAGGTAAAGCATCTCATGGTCTCAACAGTGCGCGGTTCATTTACTGGGTTTTCAGGAAAAATCGAGTCTGCAGATGATTCATTCGAAAACGCAAAAGTAGAGTTCTCAGCTGATGCAAAAAGTATCAGCACTCACAACGACATGCGCGACGGACATCTTCGCTCTCCAGAGTTCTTTGACGTAGAGCAGTTCCCTACTCTCGGATTTGTCTCTACCGGATTTGTAAAAAACGGTGATGCATATACAGTCAGCGGAGACCTCACTATGCACGGAGTCACAAAGCCAGTTACTCTCACTGCCGAACTCGGTGGAATTGGAACAGGTATGGACGGAAAGCGTGTTGTGCACTTTGCAGTGAGTGGAAAGATTTCACGCGATGATTTCGGACTTACCTACTCTGCAATGCTTGAAACAGGAGGAATGGTTGTCGGAAACGAAATCACTCTTGATATTGAAGTAGAAGCTGTAGAAGCGTAATAGAAAGAAAAAGAAGACGGCCGCCCTAATGGGCGGCCGTCTGTGCGTATACATACTGAAACCCTGCCTTTTTCAAAGCCTTCCGAGCTTCAGTTAGCGTTGTTCCCGTCGTTGTCACATCATCAACCAAAATGATAATGCTCGATACTGAAACTCGCCCTGCCTGTACCAGAAAACAATCGGAAATATTTTTTTGTCGCACCGTTCGCTGTCTCACCTTGGCTTGCGCAAATGTATTATGAGTCTTCGTAAGTACGTGTGTTTCTACCCGAAAGGAAAGATTACTCGAAGGAAACTGATTACTGGCATTGACCATACTCCTCGCTAACAGCTCCGCCTGATTATACCCTCGCTCCCTGTATCGCTCTTTTGAAAGCGGTATTGGAACTACAATACCGTGTACTGGTAATTTCTGTTGTACATTCTTTTTCAAAAATACCTCCAAAGAACGTGCCATATGAGGGCCCAAAATATCTGCCACCCTCTGTCCATTCTTATACTTTAACAACCATACTAAACGCTGAACTTTCTTGTCAGCAAAAGAAAAGGCGCTTGAAATATACTCTTCTGAATTTTTTCGAGCAGGTAGTATCTGTTTCTCGCACGACGGACACAGAAGTGATCCGCGGGCAGCACACCCCACGCAGGAATCTGGGAATATATACGAGAGGAGTCGCTCAAGTATCTGCATACAACGTATTACAAATTATGCCTTCGCGCTTCTCGGGCAATACCATATCTTTGCCACGGACGAAGGGCTTTTACTGCCCGCCCTATATACACGGCAGTAGCGCCAGCAGTAACACAACGCTCAACGTCGCCCGCTTTCAAAAACCCTCCGACTACAATCGGACACGCTACGCCCGAGCGACGAGCCTGAGTCATCCACTCAAGTGCAATCGGAGTCCAATATTTTCCGACTGTGAGACCTCCACCTTTTTCTTCATACGGAGATTCTGTTCGACCAAAAAATACACTTCGCACATCTTTTGGAAGTGAGTTCCACTGCACATACTCAGAAAGTACAATTCCATCGACACCAGGCATCTGACCTATTTGCCTAACCACATCAGGAGGGGTAACAACGCCGACCTGAACAAGTAGTGGAATCGGACTGTTTTGAAATACAGTGACACAGTTCTGTACCTCTTGAAGATATTGAGAATAGAGCTCGTCCGTACGTGATGTAGAGAAGTCGGCGATGATTCCAAATGGAGTCATTTTAGTATTGTGCTTATCAAGACAATCTGCGAGGAGTCGTTTCCAAGAATCTCCCCCACTCGCTCCGTCTCTTTCAATACGATACAGTGTTGGACTCTCTCGGTACGGGTTTCGAATGTCAGAAATGATCCCAGCAAGCGGTATCTCCCCTGGAGTACTACTATAGAGAACCATTCCTTGCCCGAGCATTCGTACACGACGAACAGATAAGACCCCTTCTACACTCTGAAGGCGGGCAAAATATGGAAACACAGTGACTGGAGATGAAAATTGGATGTTTTTGAGACGCATAGATGTTCTTTCTCCATGCTACCACGGAGGAGTTCAAATAGTTCTAACGTGTGTATAAAGTATTCACGAAAAGCCCCTGACATGGTATACTAAGGCTTGGGTTTACGCTGTGCCGAGATACCACCCAAATCTCACCATTGTTATCTAATTTCGCCTTATATTTACTATGAAATCAGCTTATTCACGCACATTCGCTACGATATCGGCCGGAGTCGTTATCGCAGGGATGCTCAGTCCGTTTGTGGCACTTGCCCAAGCACCAGCGACTGAAAAGGGGTTCTGTTTAGGTCTTTCAAAAACAGCTCCAATCCTCGAGCGCAACCTTGTTTCAAAGGAAACACACGCAGCCGAGATTGCAAACAAAAAAGCCGAGCTCGAAGCGCAGCGCGAAGCTCGCGGAGAAAAGATTGACCAGAACCGCTCAGCTATCGATGAGAAACGTGCCGAAGGATTTGCAGAACTTGAAGAGAAAAGTAAGACAGAAGAAGCAAAAGTCGCAGTTCGCACTCTTGCTGAAACAGTAAACACAGCCGCTCTTACTCGCCGTAGTGCAATCGATACCGCTTTCGAAGAATACGACCTTGCAGTAAAGAACGCCCTTAGCGCTCGCGCAACAACTGCAAACAGTCTCCTTGCAACATTTACAACAAAAGTACGCAGTGCTCTCGCAGACGCACAGGATGCATGTGCAAACGGCATCACTCAAAAAGAAGTTCGTGAGACATATACAAGCACAGTACAGGAAGCTCGCGCCGAACTTCTTGCTGGAAGAACAAAGCTTGAAAAGACTCGCGACACACTTCGTTCTCTCTCAGATACACGAAAAGAGAAAGTAGCAGAAGCTGAAGCTGTCTATAAAAAGACAGTACAAGAAGCAACCGCTACTTGGAAAGCGAGTCTCGGAGAAGAATAATTTTTTGGACATCATTAATCCCCCGCAGGCCACAGGCCTGCGGGGGATTTTCGTTCCCTCACTCTCGTCGCGTATGATACAATAGACAGTAGATATGGCGACCAAGAACACACCACTTCTTTCATGGAGTGTCGAAGAATATTCTCACAAAGAAAAGAACTCCGACTGGTTTTGGGCTCTTGGAGTTATCGCAGTTGCAATTGCAGCGATTTCAATTATTTATCACAACATACTCTTTGCAGTGGTGATTGTTCTTGGAGCCGTGATGCTTGGATACTATGCATCTCGCCGTCCTGAAGTTATTGATGTAGTGCTAACAGAAGAAGGGATCCTAATGAAAGAACTCTTTTACCCGTATGACAAACTCAACGGTTTCGCGATTGAACGCCACAACACAAGCAGTTGCTTGCTGATTGAAACCACTCGTACTGTTATGCCAGTAATCGCAGTTCCCCTTCCCAACACCGACCTCGATTTTGATATGCTTGAGGATTTTATGAAAGAACGTGTTGAATCGAAACCTCTCAAAGACTCCGCCTTCCACCGTGTCATGGAACACATTGGTTTTTAATATGAAAAATCTCGCACTCTTTATTCTTGGAATATGCATGAGTATTGGAGCATTCTTGCTCAGCACTCCGGCGTACGCGGCAAATGTTATTACCGATGATATTTCAATAGTGAAAGCTCGCGTTATTTCCGTTGAAACACTTCCTGAAACAACGCTCCCTGGTTTTGATAGACCTACGGACTCGCAGAATATCACAGTAGAGATAATCGACGGACCTGACACAGGACTACAGACAACGTTTACGAACGATTACATTCAGCTCAAAAAAGGTGATGTGTTTTACCTCAACCACATTACAAATGCATACGATAGTACAAGCTATCACTCAGTACAGGACCCATACAGACTCCCCCTCCTGATCGTTTTTGCACTCGTCTTTGTTGCGCTTGTCGTGTGGATTGGTGGCAAACAAGGAATCCGTGCCCTCATTGCCCTTGCCGGAAGCTTTGCTGCTATTTTCTACATTCTGATTCCAAGCGTACTTGGAGGATATTCACCTGTAGCAGTAGCAATATTCGTCGCCTCGCTCATCATTATTCTCGGCTCGTACATTACTCACGGCTTCAATCGCACCACAACAACTGCAGTCTTCGGAATGATCATCACCATCGTCCTCACTGGAGGATTGGCATATGTTGCCATGAACCTTGGAAAGTTTACTGGATACGCAAGCGAGGATTCCGTATACCTATACATGAACTCTCGTGGGTCCATAGACATGCTAGGACTTCTGACTGCTGGAATCATCATCGGTCTTCTCGGAGTCTTGTACGACACTGCAATCGCTCAAGCAATCATCGTAGAAGAACTTCACCATATTGCACCCCATGTTCCTCGGAAAGAAATTTTTTCTCGCTCAATGCGTGTCGGACGTGAACACATTGGAGCAACAGTAGACACACTCGCCCTCGCTTACGCTGGAGCTTCCCTTCCCCTCCTCCTTCTTTTTGCCATGCCTCCTGTGCATGTTGGACTCACTGCCAACAAAGAAATATTCGCATCGGAGATTATGCGTATTCTCATCGGAAGTATTGGACTCATCATTACTGTCCCCATCACTACATTCATCGCAGTTCGCATGCTTGTTCGACCAGCAAAAAATGTCTCAACTGAGGTGATAGAAAAAGAACTTCGCGCAATAGCAGAGCACAAACATTCGCACTAGAATCGTTCCATGGTTCGCAGTGGTGGAGGTACTCGCTTTGCACCACGATAGATTGAATCAACGGGACCCGGACGGGGTGCCCGCATTGCATTGTCGAACATTCGGTCGTTTACTCGAGTTCCTCGATCGAGCGCGATTCCAGCCCCTAAACAAAACAACCCGACAAACGCCAAGACAAATATGATTGGCTGACGATATCCAAAACTAAACGTTCGCAAAAGTTTTACCAAAAGGATTAATGCGCCGACCGTTAGAGCGAGAGGAATCCATGGAAAGAAGCGAAGGAATAGCACAACACCTCGAAATCCTTGTCCGAATAGAAAGGCATGGCCACTTACTCGTAAACTAAAAGAAATCATGCCGAGAATAAAAATCGAGAGGAGCAGTACGATAACGGAAAGAAGCACGATACCAACAAGCTTTAGCGTGAAATAGATTTTAGGACGCATGACAACTGCCTGTGACTGTATCTGAGTCAAAACAGATTCGCGCGTCGATGTATTTTTTTGTCGTTGCTGTGTATTCATTGTTCTTGTTGGATAATCTTCTCAAGCGCCTCCTTCCCTCGCTTCATACGTATCGAAACCGTACTCACCGGTATTGCGAGAATCTCGGCAATTTCCTTGTACGACATGTCTTCATAGTAATACAAGACGAGCACCTCTCGATATTTCTGGTCTAGCTTTTCCAGTCCCTTCTCAAGCATTTCACGAATCATTGCGACTTCTGCCATTGGGTGGTCAGGATCTTCATAGGTTGGGTGATATAAAAACGTATCGAAGTCTACAAACAGCAATGGTCTACGAGTCTGTTTACGAAGCGCGTCGATAAATACATTGTGAGCGATGCGATACAGCCATGATGAAAACGACATCCCTGCATCGAACCCATGAATATTTTGATATGCCTTTATAAAAACGTCTTGCACAAGGTCGGTGCGATCGTCCGGAGAAGCTAAGAACTTTCTTCCATATCGAAGAAGTTTTGCCTCGTACCTATCAACAAAAACACCAAAGGCTTGTACCTCGCCTTCTTTTACTGCTTTTGCAATCTGTTCATCAGAGAGAATAGGTATTTCAATGTGTTCCATAGTGTACAGAATGCCCGCCATAGCACGATATGCCCCATCTGGGGCATATCGTACCATACGAGCTACAGAAAGAGATTACTGAGCTTTTTTCATCATCGGCATTTCAGGCATATCTGCCATGATTTGCTTTGCTGTTACTGTTGTTCCAGAGAGATCTCCGTGAACTCGAATACGTTCACCGACTGCAATGTCAGAGATAGTTGTTGTAACCATCTTTTTCACTTCGGCAGTACTAGCTTCCACGGTATATGTTTTTCCGTCTGGAGCGGTGACAGTAATAGTGTTTCCTGAAATTGAAGAAACAGTACCCATGACTCCATGCCCCATTTTTCCTTTCATGCCCTTCATCTCACCAAATTTTTCTCTCATTTCGGCCCGAGTTGGCTTTGCTTGTGTGTCAGTTGTCGTAGTATTTGCGCTTGCAAAAGCAGCTGCACCAAACCCAGCACCGAGAGTTGCCATCGCGGCAAGGGCAAGCATTGGCTTGCTCAATTTCTTTGTATTCATATGTGTTTGTGTAGATTTCTTAGGGTTACTAATACGCAAGACGTTTGTGTGTCCCAAACCTCTTGCACCTATTAGTACGCTCGCCGAGGCCGGTTTGTTTCATTCTATATTTTTGAATGATTCCAAATATACTCAAAAAGCATATTCATCATGTCGTGTACCATTTTGTCTTCAATAATAATTGCGATAGGGTTTTCTTCATCAAACTTTACTATCGAAACTTTATTGTCATCAAACATTGTCATCTCAGCAGGAAATGGAAAAATATCCTCAGGAATGAATCGGAGCTCTGGCCAAATGCTTTTCTTAATACCACTATGTGTGTCCTTCTGAAACTGATAACTATACTCATGAGAAGAAGTAATTCCTCTTGCTGTTATTCCGATTCGTTCCTTTTCTTTTTTATAGAATGAGAATACTCTATCTGGAAGAAATTTTTTGAGATTTTGAACATTCGCAAACGCAGTCATTTTATACGGCTTATCAACCTGAACATGGCGAAGATACGCCTGAACCACCTGTTCTTTTCCTTTATAAAAAGACACTCTGGGATTTTCGGCGTTAGAGAACATAGACTCAAGTTCTGGGAGTATTTTAGTAACGGTATTACGAGCATCTTCCGCTCGCTCTACCTGGTATTGAACATACCGCTCAAGTTTACTCAGTGGCTCTGGCTGATAGAATATCTTTTTTCCCCTCTCTACTTCGTTTGCTAAGCCTTTCACAGAAAGACTCATTAAAATCTTATATACCGTACTACGGTTGTTTTTCGTATCAGAAGCAATTTTTGAGGGGTACGCTCCACTCGAAGATAACAAATATGCATAAACAACGGCTTCTTTATCCGAAAGGCCCAGTTTTTTTATCTTATCAATAATTTTTGAATCCATATTTGTTATTTCTTGCGAACAAAATTTTAATTTTTCATAAATACCCCTATTTTAAAAGATATTCTTAATACTACATATTATACCAGAAGTAACAGAATATGCAATAGCAGTATACTACCTGCAAATTTCACTCTTTAAAAAACAGAACATGAACATAGGCAATATCCTCAAGCTGGTCTCACCAGCAAAAAAGACTTGTATTCAAGCAGGGCACTTCGCTGTTATCACAAACAAAGAAAAAACAGAGGTGTTCCCTGCTGTATGGGAAGATCTTATTGACGAACTACAGAGTACAGTTCTCTCCCATCCCTATATGGGAATTTTTCCCGGAGAAACATGGAAGGCTTGTGCACAAATTATTACTGAGCTTCCGAGTGCTCAAGTTGCTCTTTTAGTAAACGATTGGCAGTTTCTTCGTCAGACTGAACAAGAAGAGAATCCGTATAGAAAGCTATTCTACGAGTCGCAAAAGACAATACCACCTTCATTCATGAAGGAGATTGAAAAAACTGGTAAATACATCTCCGAAGTACTGGTCTCGCCAGGTAGATATGGGTCGCGGAGCAATACCCTATTCTTTAGTGAAGTCAGACTAAGAAACCATTTCAAGCGAAAACTAAATAATAAATGTTCTCTTCAACATGGGTGTGCGCAGGAATATCTTCCGTTTCTTTTGTATTTGCATGAGCTTGGATTCGAATCAATTATAAACCTCATTCCCACTACTTGTATGGGTCCAATCCTCGAGAGCACTGCAGTTGCTCAAAATGAATACGGAATGGAATCAGTCGAAATGATTTCAGTATTCGCAAACGGAGCTGATTCGGCTAATGATTTCTGGAAGAACGCAATCTGTTACAAAAATGGAGATAGGGTGCGAATATAGAAAATGATAATACAAAAGGAGTGTCAAAAGACACTCCTTTTTCATATAGTGTAAGTATTACACAAAAGAGCCGTATGATGTACGGCTCTTTTGTGTGTAATTATTTAAAGCACAATTGGTGATCCCGCCAGGAATCGAACCTGGATTTACAGTTCCGCAAACTATCGTCCTATCCGTTGAACGACGGGATCATTGGCACAAAAACCGAGCACTGCGGAGAACAAAAGGACTATACCATTTTACGTTAAAATAGTAAATAAGCCCACGAACTATTGTTCGCGGGCTTAAATTCTTACTTTCTTCTCTGTTATTTAAAAACAGGAAAGTTACTTGCGCTGTTCTTGTCAAGCAGAGGCTGAAAAGCATCTCTACTGATTCCCAACTCAAATGCAAATTCACGAATTTCCAGAATTTGTGCTTGGTCGAAACCAAACTTCTCTCCAAGTTCTTCCATTTGTTGAATCACTTGTTTTGAGGTGTGTTGAACATTTTTTGATTTCCTCAGAACATCTTTCCATATGCTCATTACTTCATCTGCGAACATAGTATTGTAATTTTGGTTTAATTACAATATAGCACATATTTATAAAAAAGTCAACAAATTACTACACCCCCGCCCACTCTTTGAGCTCACCTATAGTCGCCTCTCCGCAGATACTCTTCCCTGTTTCAGTATTGAAGAAAAATGGAACTCCGCCACATGCGCCGTCTTTATCACACGTATTGAGCTCGGCGAGGTTTGCATCGTCATGCCATGTTTCTTTGCGCTCCACGACCACTCCCGTGTCTTTTTCAAGTTTAACAATAACAGACTCCATGCGTTCACAGTGAGGACATTCGCGTCCGTAAAAATTGATTAGTGCCATGTAGCTAGTATACAGTCTTGGGGCAAAATGCAAAAACACCCCTACTTTCATAGGGGTGTTTTCTGGGAAACTACTTTACGATACGTGAGAGACGAGACTTTTTGCGTCCTGCAGTGTTCTTTTTGATTACACCGCGCTTTGCTGCCTTGTCTACCGCTGCGAATGCAGATGGGAGCATCTTCATTGCTTCGTCTTTCTTTCCAGCTTTGACGGCCTTCTCGATCTTCTTGACCGTATCTTTCATTGTCTTTGTACGACGGTCGTTGACGATCTTCTTGCGCTTTGAAACGCGGATTGCCTTCTTAGCTGATTTTGTGATTGCCATAGAGTGTATGCGAAATTGTTACTTGTAATGAATAGTGTAAAGATTTCTTCAATTTCCCCGAGACACGAGTAAAATTGCCATTCGCAATATACCAGAAATATACGGAAAATACAAGAGCAAGCACTCCCTCTATGGTATATACTATGCCTATGATATCTCGCCTAAGCGGTACTGTTATAGACATCTCGGACAAATTCGCTGTTTTGGATGTGCACGGAGTTGGGTACAAGATTGCCTGCTCCCCTGACACACTTGCCAGCCTTCGCCTCGACGAGCTTGCATCTGTATATACATATCTGGCAGTACGAGAAGACGCCCTCGATCTGTATGGCTTCACCTCCGACGAAGACCGCGGCTTTTTTGAGCTCCTCATTTCCGTTTCAGGAATTGGCCCTCGCTCAGCTCTTGGGATTTTAGGGATTGCCAGTGTAGAAAATCTCAAGCAGGCAATCGGAACTGGTGACACAGGATACCTCACAAAAGTCTCTGGTATTGGCAGAAAGACTGCAGAGAAAATCGTACTCGAACTTCGCGACAAACTTCGCGCCCATGTCAGCATGAAAGAAGGACCGAGCACGCTTCGCGCCGAGAGCGATGTTGTTGAGGCACTCAAGTCTCTTGGTTACTCTCAAAACGATGCCCGTGATGCACTCAAAGAAGTTCCTGCTGATATTACTGGAACGAATGCCCGCATAAAAGAAGCGCTCAAGATTTTGGGACAGAAATAATCATGCCGGAACTCCCTGAAGTACAGACAACAGTAAATGGAATAAACACGGTGGCGAAAGGTCTTACCATTTCTGCCGCATGGACAGATTTGGCAAAGGAAAAAGTCTCGCGCGCCGACTACACTGAAACGATTAAATCCGCTCAGTTTTTTAAAGCTTTTACGAAAGCTGTAGTCGGAGCAAAAATTCTGCGTGCCGAGCGCCGTGCCAAAAATATTCTCATCCACCTTTCTACCGGTGACAGCATTCTCATTCATATGAAAATGACTGGGCATATTATGTACGGCTCGTATTCATATGATGCGAAGAAAAATGAATGGACTCCGTCGGATAAAGAAAAGAACGAGGCACTCCGTGATCCATTCAATCGCTTTCTTCATTTCGTTATTTCATTCACCAACGGAAAGCAACTCGTCCTCTCCGATGTCAGAAAATTTGCAAAGGTTACTCTAGTAAAGAAAGACACGCACCATGAAACAAAACACTTAGATAATATTGGGCCGGAACCGCTCGCAGAAGATTTTACCTATGAAACCTTCGTGAGCCGGTTATCTCGCAAGGCGCAGGGAAAAGTAAAGCCGGTACTTATGGACCAAAGTGTCATAGCCGGTGTTGGAAATATCTATTCAGACGAAGCACTCTGGCTAGCGCACATTCATCCAGAAACGAGAGTTCGGAATA
>CALQZW010000006.1 GCA_943350045.1 Candidatus Nomurabacteria bacterium
AAAATTATTGAGGCTGGAGCGATAGTAAAAATCAGCTCAACAACAGATGGTCTTGTTCACATCAGCGAACTTGCTCCATGGCGTGTCGCAAAAGTGTCAGACCTGGTAAAAGAGGGAATGAAAGTGCCAGTGAAGGTTGTGGGAGTAGACAAGGAGCGTGGAAGAATTTCTCTTTCGATTAAAGCCATCGATCCTGACTTTTTCCCGAAACCTGAAACACCTCCGCAAGCAACTGAAAAACCAGCTCAATAGTGTGTTACAAAAGCCACTCAGCCATCTGAGTGGCTTTTGACTTTTTAGAGCAAGGGGAGTAGAGTTCAGAAAATTCACCTTAAAAAATATATGTATGAAGCAAGTATGTATTTCACTATGCCTCCTTCTTGGGAGCGGTCTGACTTTTGGTCAAGAGCAAGAACGCTGGATCAGAGAAGATTCATGTTCCTATAAACTAGTAGATAAGAATAATCTACTTATCCTTGAAACATGGAAGAGGACAACAGAAAAAAGAACTTCTGATTCTCTACGATTAGAGACAATAACTGAGCAATTAGTATACACAGAAAACCTCGACTCGAGTGCGAACAGGTTCTCGTTTGCAGACATAGTTGAGATGAGAAAGAACCCTGACAGTGCTATTGAACTCAGAGATAGAATCATTCCTCTTAGGGAATTCTCAAGACCCATTAGTGTAAAAAATTTTTTCTACCCATACAGTACAGAAACAATCCCGGCAGGGATGTACGCGGATGGCAAATTTTTCGATACACCCATAGTGAACCGCAAGGAATATTTTAATTGGCCATTTGTCTTTTTTTTAATTGGCTTTTTGCACTGGATATATCTGATGGTGGTAAAAAGAAAGGGAGAGATAAATAAGCGTTCATTTCAGAATCATGTACTTGTGCAGATTGTATTAGTTATTTTAGGAACTATGATGTTCTTAACTATCGCAAACGTGTGGATGATACCAACTTTAGTTATTACAATGATAGTTGGGTATATTGATATTAGGTGCTTGATTAAAAGGCACTTAGTAGATTAGATAAGTCTCAGGGTCCTTGATGAAGAAATTCATCAAGGACCCTTTTATTTACTCCAACAGAGCATGCTATGATACACACTATATGGAACCCGAAACAAAAACTCCCGTGCCCGAGAATCCAGCGGATGCAACAACTTCAGTAAAAACTCCAACACCTCATGCTTCACACGCCATTCCACTTCGTACTCTCTCAAGCGACATGGCAGAATCCATGAAACAAAATCAAGGAAAGGTAGTAAAAGCGGCAATCGAAGAAGAGGAGCGCCGCGCCCTTGAAAAAGAAAACCTCTCTCCGGTTTCGACTAAGAATCTTTTTTATATCATCGGAGGTCTTACTCTTCTCATTGGAGCTCTCGGAGCTGGACTCTATGCAGTAAGTAATTTCGGAGATGATGCTCCAACCGTAACAGTACCGGTAGTACAAGCACCCAAATCATTCGTTCGATCTGACGCATCACGCGCTCTCGCAATAGGAGGACTACGCGACACGGAAATAGCGGAGGGAGTGCGTGCATTAGTCGACGGGAAGAATAATCGTTTTGGGACGATTTCTGAAATTGTTGTCACTGACACCACGACTCCAGCGGCCAAGCGTATCACAGCTCAAAACTTTCTGCTTGCGATTGATGCACACACGGCCAAGAGTTTCATGCAAAGCATTCGCCCAGAGTTCATGCTCGGAATGTACACACATGATGAAACGCACGTATTTCTCGTCATATCAGGTCCAGCACGAGACATTCTCGTAGCAGGGATGAAAGACTGGGAAGACTTTCTACTCGACGACATGGCACCCCTCATCGGCTTTGACACAAAGAATGACCCAGAAGACTACACACATGCTCCATTTACTGACAGTCTGGTCGAGAATCGTAGCGTTCGAGCAGTCATCGGCAAAGATGGAATCCCTGTATTGTTCTATTCATTCCTCAACGAGCAGACAGTGATTGTCGCCGATGACGTGAAAACATTTGCAGAAGTTGTGCGTCGCCAAGCCCAGTAATAGACAAAGGGAAATAAAGATTGGTATACTTTCGACATGAAACATATCTACGCACTCGAAGCCGAGGCTACAAAACTACAAGAAGAACTCGCTCGTCTAGGACGCAGAAATCTTGAGACAGGGGAATGGGAAGCAGTTCCTGAGGAAGTAGACGAAGGAGACGCCGATGAAAACACTCAGGCAGATCGCTTTGAAGACTTCGAAGAGAAGACGGCTCTCATGAAAGAACTCTCAGCCCGTCTTACTGAAGTTGAAACAGCGATTAAGAAGTCTCACGAAGGAGGGTACGGAATCTGTTCTACTTGCGGAAATCCAATTGAAGAAGAGCGACTTGAGGCGAACCCAGCGGCAACAACATGCATGGCCCATCTTGAGTAGTACGAGTTTAGGAAATATTTAATACAGTTACGTCATACTAAACATATACGTAACTGTATTTTTTATATGTCATACGCACAAATATATTCAGCACACAGAGATGCGACGTCTGGAATAATAGTCTCCGTTGAAGTCGACATAGCAAAAGGACTCAATCAATTTTCAATCGTTGGACTCGGAGATAGGGCAGTGGACGAGGCGCGAGATCGTGTGTCTTCTGCTCTACAAAATACTGGCTTTCAATCTCCGAAAACAAAAAATCAGAAAACGATAATCTCACTTTCTCCGGCTTCAGTGAAAAAAGAAGGTGCTCATTTTGATGTCGCTATTGCCATCGGATACTTAGTCGCAGAAGGGTATCCGCTTAGCAATACTGAGCAGTGTGTATACATCGGAGAACTCGGACTCGACGGATCAGTGCGCGCAGTGCCTGCAATTCTTCCGCTCATCCTCGCGTGTAAAAAAGCAGGTCTCTCTACTATATACCTTCCAAAGGCAAACGCCGACGAGGCAAGTATCGTACCTGGTATTACTCTATACGCAGTTGAACACTTGAGAGAAATAATCGCTCATCATGTAGACAAAGAATCCATTGCACACATCTCTCACTGCGAACTCCTTTCATGGAGCCCTGCACTCACTGACAAAAATACTACGGCTCCTGCAGTAGACTTCAAAGACATCACAGGACAAGAACGAGCAAAACGAGCACTCCTCATTGCAGGAGCCGGTCATCATACGACACTCTTGTACGGCCCACCGGGGACTGGAAAGACCATGCTTGCAAACGCACTCAGTGGAATACTTCCAGAAACTTCGACCGACGAGGCAATAGAGATTGCAGTGCTCCACAGTATTAGTGGAAAGAAGATTCAGAAAGAAAAGTTTCAAACGAGACCATTTCGTGCACCGCACCACAGTGCTTCATATAGCGCAGTAATCGGAGGAGGAAGCACGCTCTCTCCTGGAGAAATATCTCTCGCTCACAATGGAGTGCTTTTTCTCGATGAGTTCCCGGAATTTGACCGACGGGTAATCGAGTCTCTTCGCCAACCACTTGAGGAATACTCAGTCACCATCACCCGAGCAAAACAGTCGCATACGTTTCCCGCTCGGTTTATTTTAGTTACGGCAATGAATCCATGTCCGTGTGGCTACAGAGGTTCGAAAACAAAACACTGCACGTGTAGCAGAGTTGAACTCTCACGATATACAAAAAAAATTTCTGGTCCAATTCTCGACAGAATCGATATGGTCGTCGCAGTCGACGAAGTCTCCTATGAATCTCTGCGTTCCCCAAGCAAACACTCGGTCGACTCTGCAAAAATGAAAGAGCACGTAGAGCGAGCTCGAGCATACACGTATGCACGAATGCGATCACTTGGTTTACCAGAGAAGGAAAATGGATTCCTGTCCGCCAAAGAAATACCGGACGCTATACAAATGACAAACGAGGCGTTTCTTTTGCTAGAAAAAAGCGCGCGCAGTCTTGGGATTTCTGCGCGCGCTTTTCATAGAATTCAAAAGGTGGCTCGAACGATTGCAGACCTGGCCGAGTCTCCTCAGGTAGAGCCTGAGCACATTCTCGAATCACTGGCCTATAGACAAAACAATCTCTAAGAAAGGAAATTACTCGCCTGTATATTTTGCATTCAATACGAGTGGATTTAATGCTCCACGAACTTCAAAGTGTAAGTGGTTTCCAGTTGAGTCTCCCGTACTTCCTACAAGTCCAATAGTCTGCCCACGTTCAACTGTCTCTCCAGCGGAAATAGTAATTTTTGAAAGGTGTGCGTAGATTGTTTCAACAGTGACTCCATTTACTTCAGATGCCAAAATAATATATCGTCCGTATCCATCGTTGTATCCTTCGCTACGAGCAACAAGCACTTTTCCATCAAGAGCAGCTACCACAGGAGTACCACTCGGAGCTGCAATATCGACAGCTGTCTTACCCCAGCCGTGAGCACCCTGAGAAATAATTCCTTTTTCAATTGAAACAGGTCGCAGGATTACTTTTCCAAGGTTACGCTTGCTTGCATCTTTCATTGGGCGAACAGGCAGTGATAGCGTATCGGAAATAAATCGAGCAAAAGTACTGCGGGTATCTGGAGCCGTAGCAACACTACTTGCTGAAGAAATAGTCTCACCTCCGTGCTCAGCATCTGGAATCAAAATCTTGTCTCCAGCCTTTAGTGACACCGTAGCGTCTAGGTCGTTATAAAAAGCAATGTCGGCAGGGGAGACATTCACTCGCTCAGAAATAGTAGCAAGCGTATCACCTTTTCTTACCGTATATCCATATCCAGACATTGGGAAAATAACCAATTCTTGACCTACGGAAATAGAACCTGACTTTTCCAGCGAATTAGCTGAGATAATCGTAGCTCGAGTAACTCCGAACATTTCTGCAATGGTAGAAATAGTATCTCCTGGACGAACAGTGTATACACTAATTCTTCCACTGTTTTGCGAAAGCGCCATCATGTTAATAGCTCCACTCATTGGACCGACAGTTGGAGCGATCGCGCCTCCTGTAATACGAACCTCACTTGCAATAGTGAGCGATTTTGAAGAGGCGACTGCCAAAGGACCCATGGCTGGCTGAAGCACTGAGGAAGCTTGAGGTCCGGAAATATCAGCCTGAGCCGTTCGTGAAAAGATAGGGAAAATAGCTCCATAGGCTAGGTTTGGAGCAAAAAAAGAGGCAGTTATGGCCATACAGAGAAAGAGGCCGGTAACCTGCCGGAGGAGCGCACGCTTTATTTGACCTTGTAAAACAAGGCTTTTTGACACAATAGTCATATGAGGAGCACCGTACTATACTATAGAAGCATAGAGGTACGCCCAGCAATACTAGCCTGAGCCCGCCTGCGAGTCAATACCCTCTCAAAATAGCCATATGAAACACAATTTCAACGAAAAACCACCGAAACAAGAAAGCTCTGCGCAGGAAATTGCACGCATCGACGCCCAGCTTCTTGCACTAAAGCGAAGAGAGCAGGAAATACTCCGATTACTTTCTCAGGAAGGAGCTTCGGACAAGGAAACAGCGCCGGGGACAGAGCTCAAGACCCCAGAAATAGAAACGGAGGATATTTCTTTTGAAAAGAACGGGCGGCTTGGCGAGCAACTCACCCAGCGCCTTCGCCAAGCAGGCAAGACAGCTCTTGTTACTGCAGCACTTAGTTTTGGAACAGGAACTACGCTTCATGATTCTGAAGCACCCTTGCATATTGAAAAAACAAAAGAGCCTGCTCCAAAGGAAATTTCTGTGACCCAAAAGGAGAAAGTCTCCCAAAAAGACTCTGCACGTACAGTAGCTTATTCACCTGCAGTCCTAGAGAAAATCAAAGACGAACCCCTTATTGACGCCGAAAAGATCATCGCTGAGCGAATCGAGAACGACCCTTCTATTCACGAGCGTGCAATGAAGTATATTGAACAAATGGACGCGTCGCTTCTCAATAGGCTTTCGACTTCGGCGAAAGTGATGTATTTAAGCTTTATTGAAGAAAACATCAACGCAGTCAAAGCCGAACGAGAGACCCAGACTCACTTCCTTGTAGATAAAGACTACGCACAGCTGTACGTCACAGACAGTAAGAACAAGCTTATAGCAGAAACCCCCGTAATCATTGGAGCATCAGAAGGCAATGGACTAAACGGAGTAACACTAAATACCGGAGACACAAAAAACCTAAAAGGGGAGCGGACAGGAAAATACACAACTCCGGCTGGATTCTGGGAACTATCAGACCAAAACCCCGATCCTCACTACGGAGAAAATCAGCGTAGAATCCTCATCGGAGAAGCAGAACAGGAGCAAAATATCATGATTCACCCGCCACTACTTGGACTCCCTCCTGAGAAGGCTAAAGAACAAAGAGACGCGTATTTCTCAAAAGACCCAAAAGACCGTCGACTCAGTAATGGATGCGTACGTGCGCCGGTATGGTTTCTCAATAAATATGGGAAAGAACTCAAAAACGGCACCTTGTTTGCAGTAAGTCCCGAGAAGGATGGAGAGATAGAAATCTTCATCGACCCAACAACGGCCCAAATGCACAAGGTGGGAAGCAAGGAGTGGGCAGAAAATGACTACGCAGCAATCCTTCGAGACATTCAAAAAGTACAAAAGGAGCGCCGTGAGGCCTTTAAAAATAAGAAGAAATAGACAAAAGACCCTAGAGAAACCCACTCTAGGGTCTTGACTTTTATACTTAAATATGCTATATTATAGCAAATATACAATTTCTTAACTTATTTAAAAACTGAATATGAAAAACACGATTTTAGTTACCATTTTGCTATTTTTACTAATTGAAACAGTAAAAGCTCAACGGCCTTACGATGTAAAACAAACAAGAAAATGGACTTACGAATATTACAAAGAAAATCTTTGTACTGTTCGACCAGGTTCTACTATTATTGTAAAAATCCCAAAGGCAAAAGGTTCCAAAGAATCCTCGAACGAGGGAGGAAGTAATGATGGGTATGTATCTGGTGGCAATGGTGGTGACGAACGAATCGAATTCGGCCATCGCAGTAAGCCATCAGACAAGTCTTTTGAAAAAGAAGACACGGAAGACGAATACGACAGTAGTGAGTCCAGCTCCACAGAGGAACGCACAGTAACGAGCAAACCTCCCACAAGGATGAGCAGGATTACATTTACTCAAGAATCTTCGGACAGTGGTTCAAAGACCATTGAAACCAAACCTGGAAAGCCTGTGCTTCGTACGCCCCCAGTAGTAATTGATGACTGCATCCAAAAGATGCGATTATCCAAGTTTTACAAGGATAGTACCCTTACCGAGTACGTACTAAGTGGACTTGAGGTTAGAAGCGGAGCACAAAAAGATACCTTTATTGTGTCTGACACGGTAAAAGGATGTACTGTTCGAATGAACTTTACATCATTACCAAGAA
The DNA here is from genome assembly GCA_943350045.1 of Candidatus Nomurabacteria bacterium. Classification (GTDB taxonomy): domain Bacteria; phylum Patescibacteriota; class Minisyncoccia; order Phycocordibacterales; family UBA9973; genus CAITQP01. The sequence continues at coordinate 7,356 of CALQZW010000006.1, forward strand.
AGTACCCGGCAAAAGGTAGAGTAAGCGATAAAGGTGCAAAACCGACACCGTTTACGGAAAAACTATTTGCAACAGGAGCTGGCAGTGTTGAGTTACAACGATACATGATTGTTGTAACGAAAACAAAAAAGTACGATCTCTGCAAAACAAAAGAAATCGTACAAAAAATGACATGGAGTTCAATCAAACGAGCACCAAATGGAGACGGGAGTCATTAGACTTCTAAACAAAAAAACATCAAACCGACAGACATATTTCGTCTGTCGGTTTTTTTCTTACTATATATGTATTATTTGACACGTTTAGTATATAATTGTAAGTGATTATACATAATTATCACTCGCGATATCATGACACTAGAAATACCACCAAAACAAGATCCTAAAGCACTCAAAGCAGAACTCGAAAAAATTACTGCAGAAAAGAATGCACTTGAGGCCAAAAAGAATGATCTCAATACCAAGAACAGTAAGCCAGCAGGGACTCCGCCCAAAAAAGAGACATTTACGCAGACCCTAAATAGACAGTTTGCGGAGAGAAACAGAAATCCTCAACAAAAAGCAGCGGGGACTCCGCCACCTGAAACACCAAACGAGGCACCAGTAATGGAACTCGATGGTGAAGAAGATTACAACCTCGATACTCATGACAGGAAGATGATTGCACTCGCAGAAGCAAGAACTGCTGCGAGTGCGAAAAATGCACAAGAGAGTACTGATCGAATAAACACCATCGCAGGAGTTACTAAAGATGTACTTGAAAAAGGAAGTGCTGTTGTAAAAAACCTAAAAGAGTCCGGTAAAAAAGGTCTCGGATTAGCAGGTAGTGCAATTGCAAACAGAGAAGGATTCGGTATGGAACTGACCGGAGTACCGGATGAAGCCAGTGCAGAAAATCTTTCACCGGAACAAATCGCGGTACGAAAGAAGTGGCAGAAGGGAAGAGAGACTGTTGCCCGCAATCAAAAGCATGACGAAAAAATGATTCAGCGGGCAGAAGAGAGAACTCGAGAAAATGCAGAAAGTGAGGCGAGAGTAGACGCTATTGCCGATGTTACAAAACAGACACTCGAGAAGGCAAACGTTGTCATTGAAAATCTAAAACATAAAGCAAAAGAAGGTGCGAAATTTACTGGTAGTGCAATTGCAAACAGAGAAGGGTTCGGTATGGAAATGACCGGAGTACCGGATGAGACAAATGAGCCTACTGTCGAAAAAGAACCGAGTCCTTTTACTCACCTCTTTGGAAATCTCGGAGAGAAGCTTACTGAGACAGTTCCTGGATTTGAAAAACTCAGCAGCGGACAGCAACTCCTTGTCATGCAGGGAATCCAAGAGCGAATCTATGCGACAGTAAAATCTGAAGCAAAAGAACTGCACGCAGAGTCAGTAAAGAAAAGTGGCTTTTGGGGAAAAATCGGAAAAAATATTACGAAAAATTTCCAAGTCGCCAAAAACGAAACAACAACACTTAAGCACTTTAAAAACGATACTGACGGAAAACTTACTGCGCTACTCCAGGCAGAAGGTATAGCTGTTGCAGATAGAATTACGAAAAGTGGACTTGAGGGGTATCTTGCCGAAGATAAAAAGACAATTATTACCGACTACGTAGGTCGTGAAAAAAATCTCGGTAATCGTGGTGAGTACACAAAGCAAATGGCGGGAGAGTTCAATGAAGCAGCGAGTGCTATGGCTCGTATTCCAAAGGAGTGGAGTTTCCCTGAAGCTTCTCGTGATCAGAAAAAAGCATACAAAGAAGCCGAGGAGAAACTCGATATTGCTCGAAACAGATTCCTTCCAATACTTGCGGCGGATAACGTTGAACAAAAAATCCCAGACGCAAAACTGGAGGCGGCAGAGCTTGTAAAAAACTCTGAGACAATGATGAAGACAATGCGTTATTTGTCCGCCGACCCACAAACTCTCAGAAAACTCGAATCTATTGGCAACACATCGGCAATATTAAGAGCATTCAAAGATCCATTAATAGAGCGCGGTTTGTATGCAGTTGGAGGAGGTATAGGACGTTCACTTCTTACAGGAACACTCGGAACACTGGCTGCTCCAGCAGTAGCATTTATGGCAGGAGGAATCCGTGGATACAGACGCGCGGAGGAAAGCATTCGTGACCAAAGCGCTCTTTCCAGAAATGCTTCATTTACACGCTCAGCTGTTTCAGAAAAGCAAGCCAAGCGTAACGCACTGAGTTTTCAGAAGCTTGACGCACGTCTCGACGAGATCCGTTCGCTTCCGGTAGAGAAGCAAGCAGAAGCTCGAGCAAAGCTCTACAAGGAATTTGAGAAAACAAAAAGTGGAAAAATAAATGCAGGGATGGGAAGTAGTGAGCGTCACATGAAGCGCTTGAACGACACAATCGCTGCAATTAACTCAGAAGGCCTTTCACCTGACGCTAAACAAGAACTTCTTTCCAAACTTAAAACATATACTGACTTTATCCAAACAAAAGTAGAACTTGGTCAGGTAAACTTTGGCGAGCAGAAAAATTCATTTTCTCGAGAGTATGATCTCATAGAAAAACTTCATGAAGCACAAGCTACAATAGCAGTGCAACTCAATAACGATGTGTACGAACAGGTCGCTGAAGAATCTATTCACAATGTAAAGAATACAAAAGACGAAGAGTATACAATTAAGCTTACTCATGACATGCGTGGCTTGATTGAAAAAATGGGTGAGAAGAATCAGGCGGGAGTAGAGAAAGCTCGCAAGATGATGATTTTTAGAAAAACAGTTGAGGGTGCAATTCTTGGAGCAACATTTGCGAAACTTGGAGGCAAGGCTCGAGAGTTAGCGGAGTACCTTGGCTGGGTTGATTCACCATCCACTACATTTTCAGGGGAATCAAAGATTTCAAACGGAACAACAAGTGAAGTTCTTGATTCAAAAATTCAGGCAATCAAAGACAGTGCATTGGTAAATCCAAGGACTCCTGGAGTAGAAATTCCTGAACTAGAAAACTCATCACTAAAAACAATGCCAGTGGGTAGAACAGAAATGTTCTCACCGAATGAGCGAGCGGTTCCAGGCTTCACTCCACGGTTCGAAGCAGAGGAGAGTGTAGCTTCGATAGAGGATGGAGGTACGCCTTCAACTGAAATCGCATCTACATCTGCAACTGAATCTATTCCAACAATCACTTCAACAGAAGTGAAGGCGGGAGAGGGAGCGGCGGATGCACTTCTTCGATTGAAGAATAATCCAAACCTCTCAGAAGGTCAGAAAGAATTCTTTAACAGAAATCTGTGGGCAGTTGCCAAAGACCTTCGCATGGTAGACCCACGCACTGGAGGAAGTATCGAAGTTCCAGCTGGTGCAACTCTCAGTATCGAAGAAGATGGAAGTATCGTACTCGCTGATCCAAATAATCCTGAAGCTCGAACTCTACTTGGAACGGTGAAAGGAGACGGTGAGTTCATTAAAAATACATCTGATGAAATTCGTTACCGTCTTCCGAAAGTAAAGAGTATTGAAAACCTCCGCACAGAGGGTGCACGAATGCTCTCAACTGAAAATGGAGAGACTCCGTTTTCTCCAACAGAGCGTGAGATTCCAAATTTGACCGGAGAGGGAGAAGTGAGCGAGGGGATAGAGAGACTCGACGCAACAAACTACAAGTTTAGCGACAAGACTCTCAATCAGATTACTCGCGCAGAGCATCGAGACATCGACCGTGAACTTACTAAATTCTTTGGTGAAGACTACGAACAGAGTCGCACATGGAAGGCGGTCAGCAAGATGGATGCTCAGGAGTTCCTCGAGCGCCGTCGTGAAGACTTCAGTTCTGAGTATGTCGGTTTCTACGACGACGTAACAGAGTTGGCAAACAAGTTACCGCTTGACCCAACAGGAAAGAATCTCGAACAATACATAAACGGACTCTACGAGTTCAATGAACGAGACCTTGCCTTCAAGAAGGAGATCGCCGAGCTCACTCGTGAGCAAATTGTAAAAAGTCTCAACTCAATTTTTGGAGACAAGCCGTTGAATAATCCAGAATGGAAACAGGTAGGTGAAATGAACGCATTTGAGTTCTTCTCACGAGACCGAGCAACATATCCGGAAAAGACAAAGCTCCTCTATGACAACTTAAGTAAGCTCATAGTACGAGTCGGCAAGGGACCTGAAGTGCTTCCAGTAGGACAGCGTAGTATCAAGAACTATCTTGAATACTTGTACGAAATGGACACTCGCAAAACCTTGAACGCTGAGATTTACAACTAGTATTTCTTAAGGACATAAAAGGACAAAAGGACACCGCCCGCAATCGAAAGATTGCGGGCGGTTTTCCTTTACTCTGTTTTCTATTTACCTCAGCTCGCGGTATAGTCATATACATGAATACCCATGAAACATCCTTGGCAAACCTCGGAGAGCTCAACCCGGCTCAACGCGAAGCAGTACTGCATACTGAGGGACCACTGCTCGTCGTAGCTGGAGCGGGGGCAGGGAAGACAAAAACACTCACCGAACGTATCATTCACATCATTTCCAAAGGAGTTTCACCAAACGCAATTCTTGCCATCACGTTTACAAACAAAGCGGCGAACGAGATGCGTGAGCGTATTGAAAAGAAAATCCGAGAGAAGCGAATCGACGGAATGCCGCTCGTCACCACATTTCACAGACTCGGGGCGATGGTGATTCGTGACCATGCGGGGTATTTCGGTCTCACGAAACACTTTAGTATTGCAGATGAAGATGATGCACGTTCGTATATCAAAGAGGCGATGCGAGAGCTGGGAATTGATCCGAAAGTGCTCGATCCAAAGCGTGTGAAACACCTTATATCTCAAAACAAGATGGCGGGGCGAACTCCAGATAGCGCTACCGACTTTATCGAAAGCCACGCCGAGAGTGAAGCTATCCGTATCTGGAGACTCTATGAGACAAAACTTCGTGAGGCAAAGAGTCTCGACTTCGATGATCTTATCGTCAAAGCAGTGCGTCTCTTAGAGAAAGAAAAGACTGTCCGTGACGAGTATCAACAGCGCTTCACGTATGTCCACATCGACGAGTACCAGGACACGAGCGACATGGACTACCGACTCATCAAGACGCTCGTCCCCGAGAAAGGGAACATCTGCGTAGTGGGTGATACCGACCAAAATATTTACGGATGGCGCGGGGCGAAGATCAAGAACATGCTTCACTTCGAACGAGACTTTCCGGGAGCTCATACTGTCTTCCTCGAAGAGAACTACCGCTCGACGCAAACCATCCTCGAAGCGGCGAACGCAGTCATCGCAAAGAACACTGTTCGCATCCCGAAAAACTTGTTCACGAAAAATGGAGACGGAAGTAGAATTATCCGATACGAAGCATTTAGCGAAACTGACGAGGCGGGCTTCATCGCACGCGAAGCAAAGTCACTGATTGAAAGTGGTATACCCGCAGAAGAAATCGCAGTCCTCTTTCGCGCAAACTTTCAGTCACGTGCACTCGAAGAAGGGTTCCTCCTTTCTGAAGTTCCGTACCGAGTCATCGGAACACAATTCTTTGACCGAGCAGAAGTGAAGGACGTCATCTCATATCTTCGAGCATCGGTAAATCGTGACTCACTCGCCGACATCAAACGAACCATCAACACTCCGACTCGAGGAATTGGAGCGACAAGTATTCTCAAAATATTTGCAAAACGAGAGAGTGAACTTTCTCCGAAAACAAAAAATTCATACAAAGAATATCTCTCCATTCTCGACGACATTGCGCGAGTCGCAGAAACTGAAATCCCGAGTGCAGTGATTCGCTACGTGCTCGAGCGTTCGGGTTTGAAAACAGAATTTGAAAGCGAGGGAGACTACGGAATTGAACGAATAGAAAACGTCGGAGAACTTGCGACCATCGCTTCGATCTACGACGCACTCCCACTCGGAGACGGCATACTAAAATTTTTAGAAGATGCCGCACTGCGCTCAGACCAAGATTCTGTTTCAGAGAGAAACGAAGGAGTGCGACTCATCACTGTGCATGCATCAAAAGGATTAGAGTTTCGAGTTGTGTTTGTAGTTGGACTTGAAGAAGGATTGTTTCCTCACGAGCGATCACTACGAGCTGCAAAGATAGAGGACATGGAAGAAGAGCGTCGATTATTTTATGTCGCACTCACTCGTGCCAAAGAAAAATTGTATCTGACTCATGCGAGCATGCGAACAATTTTCGGTTCACGAAATATTGCCACTCCATCGAACTTCTTGTACGACATCCCCGAGCATCTCATGACGCTCTCAGCAGAAATACCGCAGTCGCTTCCAAGTATTTTTTTCTAAAACAAATCCCGCCGGCTACGCCGGCGGGATTTGTTATTTTCATCACATACATATAGTATGTGCATACATGGGACATCGCGCTAAAAAATCTCTCGGTCAACACTTCTTGCGAAGTGCCTCTGCCGTGCGTGCAATCGTTACAAGTGGTCACACCACAAACTCAGACACTGTGCTCGAGATTGGTCCAGGAGAAGGAGTGCTGACTGTTGCGATTCTTGCAACAGGTGCCCGAGTTATTGCAATCGAAAAAGATGCCGACCTTATTCCGATTCTCTCCGAACGATTTGAAAAAGAAATTCAATCAGGACAACTTACACTCTTACACATGGACGTGCTCGACTTTTCTCCCAAAGCGCACGGACTCGCAAAAGGAGGGTATAAGCTTATCGCAAATATTCCGTACTATATTACCGGAGCTATCATGGAGCAGTTTCTTGAAAACGAATGTCCTCCATCGTGTATTGTCGTGCTTATTCAAAAAGAGGTGGCTCAGCGAGCAGTATCTCGTGATGGAAAAGAAAGCATTCTCTCTATTTCAGTAAAGGCCTTTGGAACTCCTCGCATTACGGCCAAGGTTCCGGCTAGCGCTTTCCGTCCTGCTCCAAAAGTAGATTCGGCAGTGCTTACTATTGAAAACATTTCCACACTCAAGTTTTCAGAAGGCGGAGCGACTCCACAGGAGATTCGGCACTTTTTCAGTATTGTCCGTGCCGGCTTCGCTCACAAACGTAAGCTCCTTATCCGAAATCTCGAAGATGTAGCAAAAAAGGAAGATATAGAGAGGGTATTCTCCCGCCTCAATCTCTCTCCGCTTACTCGTGCCGAGACGGTTCCTGTAGAAATCTGGATAGAGCTGGCAAAAGAACTATAGTATACTGTGTACATGCATACACATCCTCTTCGTTTTTTCGGTTTAATCTTTTCAATTGCAATAGTAGTGTTTACTGGTGTACATATCGCACGCGCACAAACCGCACTCATTCCTGGACCAACCTTACCATTTGGAGGCAAGGTTGTTGGAATTAATCCTGCATTAGTGTGCACAAACCCAGAAATTTCCCCAATAATCCTTATTCCAGCTAGAGCTTCATATCCAGTACAATTTGCGACTGCGATTTCAACAAAGAGGTATTCATATTTTTCAATTATTCCCGGTTCTTGGATTCTCGGTTTATATAACACAATCCCAGACACGACTACTTGTGTAGATGCAGTAACAGGAACACCAAAACCTGTAATTGTTATCAAAACCTACGGAGTAGGTAAGGCCCTTGGTTTTTAAGGATATATGGAAAAGATTCCATCAAAAATGCTTCCGAGTCGCAAATTTGCCCTCATAATCGCAATCTGTATTGCCGGAGTGCTTATTTCCCTATACATTACAAGCCGATTTGGCACACAGGACTCTTTTTCTCGTAATGAATACGCGGTAAAAAACGCAAATATCACTCTTCAGGAGGCAATATCGCTCGATTCCAACAAAAACGAAATTGCCGACTGGGAAGAATCACTCTGGGGTCTTGATCCACTCGTAAATGGCCCAGAAAACAAAAGGGTTATAGAAGCAAAAAAGACTCAGGCAGGAATTACACTCCCGACAGAGACTGCGGCACCCGAATCCAGCCCAGAAACTACTGAAACCGAGCAATTTTCAAAGAATCTCCTTGCTACAGTGCTTGCCTTAAAGGAAAACGGAGGGCTAACCCCAGAAGCCGTTGCCAACCTTGGAAATGCATTCGGGCAGAATATTGACGCCAAGCGCACAGTTGGACCGGCTTTTTTCGCCTCATCACTCACTCTTGTCTCAAATACAACTGAGAACTACAAGAACTACGACCTCGCACTCCGAAAGATTGTGAAAACATATGATGCAAAGAAGCTTGGTAGTGAAGTTGATTACATACCTCAAGTCATGGCCGACGGAGATACGCAAAAAACACAGGATATCATTGTCTCTCTTGGTGACGAGTATCAAAATCTAGCAAAAGCGATTGTCTCACTACCGACACCGGAGGGGATTGCAGAGTTTTCTCTCTCACTTGCAAACAGTGCAGATGCAATCGGCGTTGCTCTCAAGAAAATTGCAGTAATAAAGGCTGACGCACTCGGTGGAATGATTGGAGTAGATGAATATACAACAAATAGTGAGAAGTTTCTCGTAGCCTCAAGTGACATCGTGACATTTCTTACAAAAATTGCCGAGTAATTCACTAATCCGCAGGTTTTTTTGCTTTCTATTCTACATAAGTACTGTATAATTATAGCAATGAACGCAGTCTCATCTGCTAAATATTTTCTTGCATCACTCTGTGTAGCCGGCGTGCTTCTTTCCTCTGCATCACCTGCAATTGCACAAAATCCTCCACTTGCAGAGAGTGTCTTAAATGCAAGTGGCTCAGGCACTATCGGAGCAATCACTTCGGCAGCTGCTTCGTGTCTCATTTTAAAAGCCGGACTCAAGTCTGCAAACTTGGGAATCCTCAAAGACTATGCAGGAACAGGTGGTACGGTCGGAACAGCAGTGAGTACTGGGGCAGGAGCAGTAGGCACTATTGCAACAGAACTCGAAGACGCGACTGCAGTTCCAGTGAGTGACGCAAAAGTACAGAAAACTGTTTCCGACATTCAAAAAGCAAGTGCAGTCGCAGCTAAATCGGCTTCGACAGATACGCAAAAAGCTTGCTGGAGAGCAATAGAGCGAGCGGCAGCACAAATCATCCTCCGCACAATCACAATGGAGACAATTAAGTGGATCAATAGCGGATTTAACGGAAGCCCGCTGTATGTCCAAGACACTGGAAGTTTCCTTCGTCAGATTCGCAACGAAACGATAGGGGACTTTACTGGAACAATTGCCTTTGACCCTGAGAAATATCCATTTGGAAAAATCGTAGCGCAGGGAATTATCAGCGGAGTCAGTGGAACGTTTGAAAGGAATGCTCAGTACTCACTCAACCAAGTAATCGCGCGAAGAGTTCCGGGAGCAACAGATGTAGACTTTCAAGCAAACTTTGGAAATGGAAGCTGGGATGCATTCGGAGCACAGTTCCAGCAAGAGAATAATCCATTCGGATTTAACTTCTACGCACGAAACGAACTTGCACTCCGAATCTCAGACACGGGATACTCTCCAGCCCAAGATATTAAAGACCAGATAATGCGCAGTGGGGGATTCCTTGATTTACGAAGTTGTGTAGACCCAACAGACTACGATGCATCTGACCCAGCCGACCGATGTTTTCAATGGAAAACAGAAACTCCAGGAAGTGTAATAGTAAACCAGCTCAACACAACACTCAACCAACCGATTCAAAGTCTTGCCTTAGGAGATGAAATCACGGCAGACATGATTGCAATCATCGACGCCCTCCTCAATCAAGGAATAAAATACGGACTCTCTAAAATAGACCAATAAAAAATGAAACGCCTCTCTCTTATCATCATGATGCTCGCGACCCTCTCTGGAGTTTTTGCTCCAGTGGGGGCTTCGTTGATTTCTGGGGGAGGTGTTACATACGGAGTCAATACTGCATACGCACAGGGAAAAGTAGTCACCCCAGAGGAAGCAGCTAAAAAAGCCGGTGACAACATCACTGAAAATATAGACTGTGGAGTTGGTGTTTTTAACAATGGAAGCTTGGCAGGATGTCTTGCAACAGTTGTGTACTATCTTGTTTACTCTCTTGGTGGTATCGTACTCGAACAATCTGCAAAGCTTCTTGATGTGTCTGCAACATACACACTCTCAAGTAAGCTCTTTAGTGCTTCTTCATTTATCAACGACGGATGGCGTATCACTCGCGACTTTGCCAATATTGCCTTTATTTTCATTCTCCTTGTCATCGCACTTTCACTCATTCTTGGAATGGAGCTCGGAGGAAACCCAAAGCGAATGCTCGCGTCGGTTATTTTGATTGCACTTCTGATTAACTTTAGTATGTTTATAACAAAAGTTGTTATCGACGCATCAAACACCGTTGCCCTTCTTTTCTACAACCAAATCAGCGTTACTGACATAAACGGAAATCTCGCCGTCTCAGAGAGTACTAAAGAAATAACGGCAAACACAGGAGTAACACAGCGCCCAATCGCAGCGGCACTTGCTCAGGCATTTCGACCTCAGACATTTCAAGATAAAAGTTTTTTTGAAAACCTAAAAAACGAAGAGACTAAGGAAGTAGATCCAAGTACAATGATATTCATTCTCCTCGGAGTTGGAATCATGTTCTGGGTAGCGGCGTATAGTTTCTTTATCGCAGCATTGTCATTCATGGGACGTATCGTCATGCTCATGGTTTCAATCATTTTCGCTCCGATAGCGTTTATTACATATATCATTCCGTCGCTGAAGGCGAATAAGGAACTCGGATGGTCAGGCTGGTGGAGTAATCTTTTCTCAGTAGCATTTTCTGCACCAATCTACTTCTTTTTCATTCTTCTCATTTCAATCATGGCGCAAAGCACAATGATTAAGGAGATGCATGCAGTAAAAGGGAACTCAATGATGGTTCTCACTACGCTCTTTATATCGTTCATGATCCTCATCGTCATGCTCAACCGTGCAACTGCATTTGCAAAGAAAGCTTCTGGGGAAATAGGGACACGAATCGCAAACTTTGGAGGAGGCCTTGTATCAGCAGCGGGAGGATTCGCACTTGGAACAGTCACTGGAGGAACTGCAGTGCTCGCACAGAAGACTCTTGGACGAGTGAGTCAGCGTATTGCAAACAGTAACACTCTCCAAGGAGCGGCTGCAAACGGAGGAGGTGGAACTCTTAACCGCCTCAAGAGCTTTACTGCTCAGCAAGCACTCAAAGGTGCTCAAGCAACATCAGGAGCAAGCTTTAATCTCGGGGCAACAGGTGTTGGACAGAAACTCGCCGGTGGTCTTGGTGTAAAGATGACAAGCTTTGGAAATCTTTCACAAAAGAATCTTGCAGGTGGATATGAAGCGGCAGAAAAGCGTAAGTGGGAAAAGAAGGAAGCGTTTAGTAAGACACTCAAGGGTGATGTTAAAGAACAGGCACGAATCGAGGAGGAGCTTCACGATAATGCTGAAAACATAAAAACGGCGACAGATAAATTTGATGAGGCAGTTGAACACGAAGCGAAAGAGGCTCAAAACCTAGCAGCTGCAAAGAACGCTGAAGCGGCAGCTACTGTAAACTTCACAAAAGCTCAACAAGACGCTACAACAGCAGCAGCTGCTTACCAGCAAGCACAAGCAAAAGACGCAGCGAGAACAATCCTAGGACCAAACGGACAAGCACCAGGACCAAGCCAGGAAACAATAAATGCTAAGGCAGCTCTTGATACAGCAAACACAACACTTGTAGATGAGAGAAAGAAAGCTGATGATGCAAAAATTGCAAAAGACCGCGCTCAAGTAAATGCTGACACTGCAAAAACAAATAAAATTAGTTACGAAGCTGACCTCAATAAGCTTCGCAGAAACGAAAAGAAACTCCAGTCAAAATCAGAGGTAGTCAAAAACGCTCGTGCAAAGGCATACATGTACAACGAACTAAACAAGACTGGATACGCAGTGGTTGGTACTCGTCGAGACAGTCAAGGACGTATTACGGACCCAGGTCAGATAGACATTCGCCAGAATGCACGTGGCTGGAAATCAGCTGCACTCCAAAACCCTGGAGGTCTTGGAGCACGAGCTCTCGCCGGAGCGGCAATTGGCTCAGCAGTCCCAGGACTTGGAACATTGGTTGGAGCAGGAGTTGGACTAGCATCAGGACTTGGTTCTGGAGTACTAAACAACTTACGTGCAAACTTTAACGTAGCTGCAAGCAACACTACTCGAAACACACTCACTGGACTAGATAACAGAGTTGAAGCTGGAGCGGCAGCAGTTCGCAGAACATCAAGTGCAGTAATCGGCGGAATAAAAAGTACTGTGAGAAACGCAGCAAGTTCTGCTCAAAGTGCATATCGTCGAGCAGCAACAAACGCAACTCCGTAGTAAATACCAATTCAATACCTTGGCAGACGAAGGAGGCATGATACAATATGTACATGCCTCCTTCTAATAACAATCAATCAATGAGCGACTTGCTCAAAACAGCAAGTCCAGCCGGTGCAGAGGATCCATTCGCTGATGTAAAGGCGGAAATGGCCGATCGTTTTGCTCTCTTACCTGAAGAACTTCAGAAGGTAATCATGGGTAGCGATTATCAACAAAAACTCTTTGATATTGCAAAGACTCACAAGATGACGTTTGAAGAGCTCGGAACTCTCGAGCTCGAAACTACAATGGTTCTTCTTGGAATGACTCGCCCAGAGGAATACCGAGATGAGATGCAGGTGGAATTAAAAAAGAACGACATTGAAATCGATGCGCTTGTAAAAGACGTAAATGAGAAAGTACTTGCTCCAGTACGTGGAGCACTCGAGAGGGTATATGCTGCAAAAAAAGACCCTGCGGATTACCTTACAAAAGAGCCTTCAGTTTCTGACGCTCCAGCGATGCGCATGACGCCTCCAGTATCAACGCCAGCACCGGTAGCGCCTACTCCAACTATGTCAGTGCCTACACCTTCAGCACCGGCTCCCATGTTTACTCCCGCACCAGCTCCAGTCGTTACCCCAACACCTGCTCCGGTTATTCCTCAGCCTTCAATAAACACACTCAGTGACATTCTCTCACCTGCAGAGAAAAGCGTTCTCGAGAAAACAGGGGTAATTCTCAATGATTCTCCGGCAATTCCTGAGTCTCAGGCACAGAGTTCTTCTCCAATCATTGCACCAGCTACTATTTCTCCAGAGAGAAATGAGATGTTGCACGACATAGAGTTTCCACCAAAATCAAGCCCGAGTTTGATGCCTCAGATGCCAGCAAAGTCAGCTGCATCAGCTCCAGCGTATACTCCAACACCAATTTTCATGACTCCGCCAGTATCTACACCAGCACCGGTAATGCAGGCACCATCACAGCCAAGCGTATCTCCAACACCAATGATGGGAATACCGCCAGCAACTACTTCGTACGCAATTCCAAAAGCTATCGACACAATAGTTCCTCCATCTGGGCCAGTAACTCCAAAACCTTCAACAGATCCATATCGTGAACCAATAAGCTAACACATGCGATTTACCGTACCACAATTTATCGACGTAGAGGATAAGATATTTGGCCCGCTCTCATTCCGGCAGTTTGCATACCTGACCGGGGGGGTGGGTCTTTCGTATCTTTTATATACAATTATTCCAAGTATTATTCTTGCCATACTTGCAATTATTCCCGTTGCATCATTTGCAGTTGCTTTGGCCTTTGTGAAAGTAAACGAGAAACCGTTCATCGACACAGTCGAAGCAGCGATACGTTTTGCGTTTGGAGAAAAACTCTACCTCTGGAAACGTTCGCCTGTTGAGAAGAAAAACAAAGAGGAGGCAGTCGTAGTTTCAACAAAACGATATGCTCCAGCACTTACAGAATCAAAATTGCATGACATTTCTTGGGGGCTTGATGTTCTCAGTCAAAAAAGATCTGAGTAAACAACAGAAAAGCCTGTGATTCTTTCTAGTTACTGATATAATATATTGCATGGCAATTTCCGCTCGTCCAACTCAAGACTTCGTTCCGATAAAAGAAGTTCGTGGTGGAACGATTGTGCTTAAAGACGGCGGTCTTCGCGCAGTTATTGCAGTGTCATCGGTGAACCTTGCACTCAAGTCTGCAGATGAACAACTTGCGACAATAAATCAGTTCCGTTCTTTTTTAAACTCACTTTCATTTCCGATTCAGATTGTCACTCAATCACGTCGTCTTGATATTCGTCCGTACCTTCTTATGCTCGACGGAAAAATGAAAGACCAGCGTGAACCACTCCTTCGACTTCAGACTGCGGGATATATTAGTTTCATCCGCGAGTTTACAGAGCAGGTAGCAATCATGCGTAAACATTTTTACGTTGTTGTGCCGTATAATAACTATGGCATTACAAAAAGTGGAGGATTCTTTAGTAGTAAAGCAAAAGGCAAGGAGATTGAGAAGGCAAACTTTGAAGAGCGCCAGACCCAGCTCGACGAACGAGTAAACGTAGTCATCGGAGGCCTCGAAGGATGTGGAGTGCGTACTGAGAGACTCAAGACAGAGGAAATTATTGAGTTGTTCTACAAAACATTTAACCCAGGAGATGCTCAGCCTGCGATTCACATGGAAACACTTGGGCAGTAGTTACTGACACATATGTCATTCTTAGATTCATTATTTGGAAAGAAAAAAGATACAGGCTCAGACGATGGGACTATGGCAAACGCCCTGCCTGTTCTTCCTCAGGATATCTACGAAGCGGCAACTCTCGAACTCAAAGACATCATTGCTCCTTCTGCACTCCAAGTACAAGCAAAGTCTATCGGCCTTGGAGACAAAATCGCGCGAACATATTTTGTCATCTCATATCCATCAACACTTTCTGATAACTGGCTCTCGCCGATAATCAACCTTGATAAAGTGTTCGATGTTTCAATAGTAATCGAACCAGTAGATACGGCAGACATTCTCAGACAGTTTCAAAGAAAAGTTGCCGAGGTACAGAGTCAGATCATGGAGCGAGAAGGGAAAGGGCTTGTCCGCGACCCTCAGCTCGACATGGCCTACCAAAACCTTGAGGGTCTTCGCGACAGACTTACTCAGGCCGAAGAGAAAATGTTTGAGGTTGGTTTATACATTACTGTATATGCAGAGAACGAAACTGAATTGTATAAAGTTGAAAACGAAATAAAATCTCTTCTTGAATCAAAGCTCATATATCTCAAACCTGCACTGTTTCAGCAAGACAATGGATTCCAGAGTGTGATTCCGCTTGCAGAAGACAAGCTTCAGATTCACCAGAAATTAAACTCCGAGCCTCTCTCTTCATTCTTTCCGTTTGTATCGTTTGACCTTACTGCTGACAAGGGAATATTGTACGGAGTAAACAGACACAATTCTTCTTTGATAATCTTTGATCGATTTAGTCTCGATAACTACAACTCAATTATATTTGCTACCTCTGGAGCCGGAAAATCATATGCAACAAAGCTTGAGATAATCCGAACACTCATGTTTGATACTGAGGTTATCGTAATTGACCCTGAACGCGAATACGAGAGACTTGCCGAAGCACTTGGAGGAAGATACTTTAATATTTCGCTTAACTCAGACAACCACATCAATCCGTTCGATCTACCGATTCCAGGGAGAGACGAGACTGGTGCAGACATTCTTCGAGCGAATATCATTAACCTTGTCGGACTCTTTCGAATCATGCTCGGAGGTCTTACTCCAGAAGAAGATGCGCTCATCGACAGAGCTGTTACAGAAACATATGCAATCAAAGACATTACTCCTGAAGCAGACTTCTCTCGAGTAGACCCACCACTCCTTTCTGACTTTGAAATGGTTCTCGGAGGAATGGAGGGAACTGAATCTCTTCTCTCACGTCTTTCAAAATATACACGCGGGTCATGGTCTGGTTTCATCAACAAGCCATCAAACGTTGATATTAATAAGAAGTTTGTCGTGTTCTCTGTGCGAGACATGGAAGACGACTTGAAGCCGGTTGCCATGTATATTGTGACGCACTTCATTTGGAACGAAGTACGCAAGAATATTAAAAAACGACTGCTTGTAGTTGATGAGGCGTGGTGGATGATGAAATCCGAAGACACTGCATCGTTCTTGTTCTCAATCGCAAAACGTGGACGTAAATACTTCCTTGGACTTGCGACAATCACTCAAGACGTTGGTGACTTTATGAAAAGCCCGTATGGAGTACCAATTATTACAAACTCCTCGCTTCAGCTTCTCCTGAAACAATCTCCTTCGACAATTGACGCTCTCCAAAAAACGTTCAATCTCACCGATGAAGAAAAATATCTTCTTCTCGAATGTAATAAAGGAGAGGGAATATTCTTTGCAGGACTCAAACATGTTGCCGTGAAAGTTATATCTTCGTACACCGAAGACCAGCTCATCACGAGTGACCCAAATCAGATACTGTCTCAGCAAAAAGCTCGCTCAGAGCTTGCGCAGGCAGTGGCAGAAAGTTAATACGGCGCCGTTTCTTTATGAAACGGCGCCGTGTTGCTTTGCGCTATTACAACTCTGTCGTATACTTTTACATATGTTTCGAAACACTCCGCTCGCAATTATTCTCGCCCTTGTACTAATCACAACAACTCCAGGTATCTCTCTTGCACAAGAAGAAGAGGTAATACCTGAGCCAATACCAGCTCCAACAGCAGAGCTCTCTGGTCCACTGTCTTTCTCATTTTCTCCAGAAAACCCTGCTCCAAAAACAAGTACGACTGTTCGTCTTACGAGCTTTGGAGTAAACCTTACCTCTGCAAGCATTCGTTGGACTGTCGATGGAAAAGTGGTTCTCACTGGTATCGGAGCAACGAGCTACACATTCACAACAAAGACAAGTGGTTCTGCAACTGCAATCTCGGTGACAGTTACTCCGGCAGTCGGAGAGCCGGTAACAGCAAAAAATTCGATTGTTCCAGGAGGAGCCGATATTCTTTGGCAGGCAATAGATGCAATCGTTCCACCACTATATAGAGGAAAGGCGCTTCCAACAACAGAAAGCACTATCCGCTATGTGGCCATGACCGACATTCGCAGTGCAACCGGTCGCATCGCTTCCGGAGACCTTGTATATACCTGGAGACACAACAACACACTCAATCAGAAGGCATCAGGCTATGGTAAATTTTCACACACAGTACAGGGAAGCTACCTCGACAGTTCTCAAAAGGTAGATGTTGAGATTACCAGCAAAGATGAGACTATCACTGCAAATAGCTCAGTATCAATAGGGACAGTTACTCCAAAAATCGTATGGTACACAACGAGTTCACTCTACGGGCCACGTTTTGATAAAGCACTTGTTGGAAACCATATAGTAAGTGGAAGCGATGTATCACTTCTTGCTATGCCGTATTTCTTTTCTCCAAACAACCCTACATCTCCAAGACTTTCATACGTATGGAGTATTAACGGGCAAAATACCGAGACTCCAAGTACTCCGAACATGCTCTTTCTCCGCAAAGAAGAGGGAGGAGAAGGTCTCGCTCGTATTGGACTTTCCATTGAAAACGTTTCCACATTATTCCAAGAAGCTAGTGCAAATCTCGCAGTAACGTTACAATAAACCTATGAAAAAAGCCTTTCTGTTTGTTCTTTTTGGAATCATATTTTCGTTCTTCTCACTGAGTAATACTGCGTCTGCGGCGTTTGTTGTCGAAAACTACTCAACAAAGGCAAGCGATACGTGGATTGATTTTGAGATAGAGATTACAAAAGGATACACGGCGGGAGTAAATGTTTCCTGTACAGATCCAAGCAAAAAGACCACATACGCAACTGCATCTAAAGCAAAAGACTCAAATACTGAGTTTGTTGCGCGTTGTACCTCACTTACTCCAGAGACTACATATACATATGCAATTTACGCAAGTGATGCAGTATCTTTTCCAACACGAAATGATTCGACAAAAACACTTTCAAAATCTGACCTTGTTGTAAAACCTGAGATATATAAACTGGAGCAAAAAACAGGAGTTACTCCAGAGAACGGAAAATACACAACATCAAGTAAGGTAAGTATAACTAATCCAATAGAGCTTGTGGGGTACCGCTTAGCTCTTGGGAAACCAGAAAGCAGTAATGGCACTACAAAATGTACGTTTTTGCCTGATTTTCGAGCCGAACAGCGAGCAGACAAGGCCTCCGTTGAAAATAAGTTCCTCATCATCAACGGATCTTGGTCACTCAATGAAGGAACATACTGTCTTGGAATAGAAAAGGAAACGGGTGTATCAACTCGTGTATTTACAACTGCAATAGAAGTTCTTGAAATAATTATTGTCGGAGGAAAAACAATACCAACCGGAACTCCAAACGAAAATGGTTGTATTGAAAATGGAACAGATGAGTATTGTGCAATGGCTCTTCTCCCAGGAATTGGAGAAGTCGATGCGCAAGGAAAGAGTACTGGAAAAATCAGTCTTTCCCGCTGTTTTGTTGATGGAGTTGAAATACAAGGTCAGCCTGGATTTGGTTGTTACCTAAACAATATCCTTCGTCTTGTTATGGGAATAATTATTATTATCTCCATCATAGTCATCATTGCCAGTGGGATTGAGGCTATGACAAGTCAGAATGGAGAAAAGAAAGTAACATGGAAGGGTCGTATGCGTGGAGCAATTCTCGGCCTTGTACTTGCATTGAGTTCATACCTAATTCTGAACACATTAAATAACAAACTAGTAAACCTCGGAGTAACACTTCCGTCTCCGACACTAATATACGCTGAGGATATTTCAGGAGCTATACCAACCAACGAGCTTATAAAAGTAAATCCTGATCCAAATATTCGTATTCCATCTGGTGACGCACAAAGTCTAGCAATGATGGCTCTACGAACGCCAAGTCTTCGTTTTAACGCAAACAATGTTGTACGAAGAGACAATGATGCTCAGTCTGCTCCGCTACAAAACATCAAAGATACAGCTGAGGGCAGGCCGGCGTGGACAAGCTCGATTACAGGAAGAACTGCAGTTCAGGTTCCTCTCGACGCTAAAATGCTCGCCGGACTTATCGCAGTATCGCAAGTAGACCCAATGGTAGGAATAACAGCCATTCTCGGAGGTGAACATGACTCAAAATCAGTCCATTATCTTGGAAAAGCATTCGACATTCAAACAGATCAATCAGATTCTCCAAGTAGTCTCCCTCGCGCAAAGAAACTCGGAGATGCCTGTCGCGCTGCTGGTGCAAAACTCATCATAACTCCATGTGGAGGAAATTATGTTAAAGACTTCATCAATGTGACTGAAAAAGGAATTTGTACTGCAACTGGATACTCGACAAACAAATCGCATTCAACACACGTGCACTGTCAGTGGTAAGATATACATATGACTCGTAAATACATCTTTATCATCCTTATAGTAATGCTGGTCTTCGGAGGTGCCCTGTATTTCATGTACCAAGGTGGTTCAACAAATACAGACACCATCGACGGCACTGCTACAAAGAAGACTGGTTTGTTTTCCTTCTTTCCATTTATCGGAGGCGGAACTCAGGCTCCAGTAGTAACCCCAGTTGCAAGCGACGAGGGCTTCACAGAGCCTCAACTGCCTCCAGTAACACAAACAGGCATGGAAGCACTCAAACAGCTCTCTACGCGCCCTATAGCCGGTTTAACAACACTTCCAGCGCTCGATACCTCAACAACAACCTCGGCAGTGCATAGCGCTCTTGGTTCGACACTGACTGAAGAGAAGCTTCCTCGAGTTCGGTATGTAGAACAGGGAACAGGAACTGTATACGAAACAACGATGTCAGGGTCTGCCGAAAACCGCCTCACTAGTACCGTTATCGCTCGTAGTGCTCATGCAGTGTTTGCAAACAAAGGAGAGTCAGTCGCAATTCGATTCATTAAAAACGACAATACGACAGTCGGTACGTTTCTGGGAAAAATTGCTTCAGGAACTTCAACGTCAGTTGGAACACTTGAAGGAAGTTTTCTTCCAGACGGTATTTTGGATATAACAGCATCTGCTGATGGAAAGAGTTATGCATATATCGTTGGTTCTGAAAGTGGCGCAGTGGGTATGACGATGCGAGCAGATGGAACAGGAAAGAAACAACTCTTTCAAAACCTTCTCTCAGAATGGTTACTCGACTGGAAAGCTGGCGGAATTACTACCACAAGCAAAGCTTCTTCAGGAATCGCAGGATATGCATATTTGGTTTCAGGTACAGGGGTCTTTCAAAAAATTATTGGCCCAACACCTGGACTTACTACAAACCTAGCGCCAAGTGGCAAGAAGCTTTTGTACAACACTGCAGGGGAGAGAACCTTACGCATGGCGATTCGCACTATTGCTTCAGGGGTTGATACTCCAGTTGAACTCTCAACACTTCCTGAAAAATGTACATGGAATGCAAAAAGTACTCTAATCTACTGTGCTGTTCCACAAAATCTCTTTAATGAAAACTATCCAGACACGTGGTATCAGGGAATGATTAGCTTCACTGATGCACTATGGAAGATTGACGCAGTCACCGGGCTCACGACTCGCATTACAACAGGCTCTGAGGCGCTCATAGACGCGACAACGCTATCGCTCGATAGTACGGAACGATTCCTTGTGTTTATAAACAAAAACGATGGGACTCCTTGGTCGCTCGACCTAGAGAAAGCCGTAATTCGATAAGTACTATAAAACCCCTTAGATTACCTAAGGGGTTTTATAATTTCTCTGGTTCTTTATATGCAACAACGATGTGCCTGTCTCGTCCTTCACCTTTTGATTCAGTGGCAATGTCCGGAAGGTCGGCAAGGAATTCGTGAACAATACGGCGGTCGTATGGAGGCATTGCGTCGAGCGCTACAGTAGATTTAAAGTATCGAGCTCGTTCGGCCATCATGTGGGCTATAGAGCGCAGATTTTCAATCTTTTTTCGCTCAACTCCACCAGCATCTATAACAACTCGAAGACGATTATTTGTTTCTTTGAGGTATCTTTCAGAAACTTTTGTAGCGATGTGATTAAGGGCCGAAAGCACTTCAGTTTCTTTTGCGAGCAATACGTGAGCGTTGTTGGTGGTAATTGTAAACCACACAATACCAGCCTTCTCGTCATGAGAGACAGAAACATCATCTTTTCCAAATCCAGCATGCTGGAGAAGTATTGTTATGTTTTCTATCAGTTCAATCATTGTATATTACGCGATAGTTACTGCGTTCTTACGCATTTTACGGAGAGTGTAGAGTTCCTGTCCGATGGTAAAGAGGTTACTTACAATCCAGTACAGAGCAACTGCTCCAGCAAGACGGTATGAGATAAAGGCGATAAAGACTGGGAGAACGTAGAGCATCTGTGTCTGCATGCTCTTTGCAATCTGTCCTGACATTCCTTCACCTGTTGGCTTACCTTGGCGACTCTGTGCGAGTTTACCTTGGAAATACTGAGTAATACCTGCTCCGATTGCGAGAATAATACTTGGAACTCCGAGATCAAGGAAACCAAGGAAGTTAAGGTTGAAACTCTCTGGAATACGGACAAATGAATATGCATTTACTACACTCGTGTCTCCAAGACCATTAAGGAATACTTGGTAGAGGGCGATAATGACAGGAATCTGTACGAGAATAAGGAGACAACTCGAGAACGGATTAAGGTTTTTCTCTTTATACAGGAGGTAAATTGCCTTGTTTTGTTCAGTCTTATCAGTAATTCGTGCCTTAATCTCAGCAATTTCAGGCTCAACTGCCTTCATTTTCAACTGACTTTCAATCGAACGCTGCGTGAGCGGGAAGAGAACGAGTTTTACAAGAATAGTAATGAGTATTATCGCCAAGCCAACGTTTCCACTGGGCATTATTGCGATGATTACCAAAAGGAGGTTATAGAGTGGCGCGTAAAATAGAGTATTCCAAATTGTTAGTAGCATTTCGGAATTGTAACGCTTTTATTAAACAAAAGAAAGCCCTTTA
The DNA here is from genome assembly GCA_943350045.1 of Candidatus Nomurabacteria bacterium. Lineage (GTDB taxonomy): Bacteria > Patescibacteriota > Minisyncoccia > Phycocordibacterales > UBA9973 > CAITQP01. Next base: position 29,151 of record CALQZW010000006.1, read on the forward strand.
AGGCTTTCTTGATGGGACGAGATCGACTTTTGGTTCATGAAATGGAGTACAGCGAGCAATCCGAGATACTCCGAGGCGGATTCCCTTAAAACTACCGTGTATTTCGATTGCCTGTTTTGTGTATTCCGAACAACTTGGGTAATAAATACAGGTTTTCTTTGAGCGTCCAAAAAGTCGGGGGAGGGCTCCGGTATCAGGAGAGAGGTATTTTTGATAGAAAACAAGAATACCAATAAGGATTTTACGCATTATATATTCCACTAGATTGTAATGCGTGCTGTAATTCAGTAGTAATGGCCGTAATTGGTTCGGATTTCCACGCCTGAGTATATTGCACTAAGACTCGCGCAGTTGACACACATCCAGTAAGTAGGGGAGCGAGGGCAGAATATCCTCTTCGACGAAGACGATTTCTCTCTACTGCAGTCTTTGCAATCTTTTTTGAAACAGACACAGAGATTTGAGGGTTTGTTGATTCTCGGGAAAACGCGTAGATAACAAGAAAATGCGCAGTCTTTATACGACGCGCATTTCCGAGTTCAAGGGTAATTGTTTTCTTTGTTAGGCGGGCTTTCTTTGGAAGCATGTGATACTTCAAACCAGAAACCTAGGCGCGCAGTGAGCAAAAATGCTTATACTGCAAGCTTTGCACGGCCTTTCTGGCGACGGCGAGCAAGCACCTTTCGTCCTGCTGTCGTCTTTGAACGAACGAGGAATCCATGTGTCTTTGC
>CALQZW010000007.1 GCA_943350045.1 Candidatus Nomurabacteria bacterium
CGGTTCCAGAGCCGTATATGTATCCAGTTCTTTGGGCAGCTCTAATCCTTGCTCTATTGGGAGTGGTAATAATAATGAAATTATTACTCCCAGATCCACTTCTGGAAGTAATTGACACCATCCTCGGCGCTATCGTCACTGGTGCATTGTTTATCGCTACGATTAAAGGATTAAGTCTGGCAAAGAAAAAATCATAAAATCAAAAATCACCCGAGCAGAATATCGCTTGGGTGTTTTTATATCAAATCCGAAACAACTGGCGCATTTCCATTTATTTCAAGTCTGTCTACTCCATACTTTTCAAATTCTTCAGAATATTTTTTATACAAAAGGTGTGCGCGTGGCGGAAGCCTTCCGTCATGTGATTCTAGATATAATGTATCAGCTTCAGTCATTGTGCGATCAAAATCTCGACGTCCAAGACGCACTTCAAGCTCGTCCCAGAAAGAATCATCGACAAAGAGTTCGAGATATTTGAGATAATCAGTTGCAAGAAAATCCGGACCAGACTTGCGAGATATTTCAGAGAGAATATTTTCAATTTTCTCGTGACGAAGTGGGTCGTACATTCCTCGACTATCGAGCGTACTGTTGCGTACATGGTTTCCAATGAGGACAAGCAAAAGAAGCTCGCGGAGTTCTGCCCGAGAGAGATTGATTGAAACTATATTTTCAGTAGTAGTTTCCATGTCTTTCGGAGTATATAGCAATTTAAAACGTGTCGCTAGTAGGTTTTACATAGTACTGAGCTTCTTGCGAAGTTCTCTGTAATTCGGAAAGGTTCGTGCTACGAGCGCCCAAAAACGCGGACCATGATTCATTTCCTGTAAATGGCAGAGTTCGTGCACGATGACATAGTCACGTAGTTCCTCGGGTAGCTTCCCTAGTAGGTAGTTGAAGTTCAAGACCTTACGTGAAGTACAGCTCCCCCATCGACTTTTTTGGTTGCGTACAACGACGGAACTCCACGAGAATTCATATGAATGATTGAGTCGATGTAAACGCTCGAGAATATCTTTCTTTACTGTGTCTCGCTGATCCCTAAAGTCCTTGGCTGAACGCTGTGCAAAAAGTGAAATTGGTCTTGCTTGTTGTTTCTGTAGTGCCTCAAGAATCCAAGCAGTATGTTTTGCAACATGCTCTGCGATAATATTGGGTCGAACTTTTAACGGAGCACTGACCCGAACTGTGCCAAGCTTAGTAATTGAAATACGAATATTTCGACAGCGGCGTGATTGAAATAGTTTATATTCTGGCACGTTCATATTGTTGAAGAATACCATAGATTTGTGGTATAGTTTTAGTCAAACACATTCACTCACAATTTAAATTGTACATTTTATGGTTATTGAACTAAACGACAGGTTTGCTCTTCAGCTTTTATGTCAAAAAGTAGAAGAATGCCGAAAAGTAAAAGAATACAATGGAATACCGTATTTGTTTAAGCGCGAGTTTAAACCAGTAGGTACAATTATGATTCACAATACCAGTAATAAAGAAAGCGACTATAGCACTATTTCGTTCGGAGGTTCTGCTTTCGAAGATAAATGCAGACAGAAGTTTTTTTCAAAACAAGGCACAAGAATAGAATCATTTGAAATTTCAGTTGTTATGTTCTTGGAGAATACTTGGAATAAAATAATTGAAATCGTGTACGGACTTTATTTGCGACACAAGAAACATCCCCCACATGAACTCTTTTTAAAAATTATTATGCACGGCAAGTTCAATAATCAGGAAGAGTCAACAGATCCCGAGGTTATTAAAGAAGTTGCACTAAATTTTCTTAATGAATTAAAAGAATAGAAATTAAATTAAAACACACTCAGAATATCGAGTGTGTTTTTTTGACTCCGTTGTGTTTGACTAAATCTATATTTTGTTATATTATATGAAAAAACCGTACAATGAAAAATACAATCGTCTGCCTTTTGCTTGTTCTTTACGGAATGACTACAAAGGCTCAGGACTTCACAAGAAAGAGGTCCGAAATGGCTCATAAGGTAGTGTATGATTCGCTTGTAAAAAGCAGTCGCTTACTCTTTGCTGAATCCTCGGTAAAAGATGCTCGCGACGCAGTAAAATACATCCAGACCAGAAGCGTCGCTGGAGTTCCAAACTCTCTTGCGATTTACCCAATTAAGCATGCAGAGAAGAGTACGGACGTAATTGTCGTACCGATTCTCTCAGACCCTGTACTTGGAGACGATCGAAAGATTGTAAATCGCTGGAGTTGGACAAATGTTCAGCGTGTTCCGTCCGCAGTGTATCTGCAATCTGAGCGTGCAGTGTTGTTCGCATATCCGTTTAGTTCGGATGTGTTCTGGAACACTACGCCTTTTCTTCTTGCCTCGTTCGATGCATGGCGTCATTCATATGATGCATATGCAAAATCCGAACAAGCTGAAAAAGAAATGCTGAAGCAAGAACTGTTTCTGAAAGTAGTTCGTGAATACTACGGACCTGTGTTTACACAAAATCTCAAGATATGTGTAGACGAAATGTTTAAAGAGACACTTTTGCGACGAAGGAACCCGCAAAACTACTTCATGGATTCCACGTATGTATTCCCCTTGCTTTCGTTTGGAGGAGCACCTTCTGGTAAAGAAGAAATCCAGTTTCGTACAGAGTACTTGTATCGGTCCGCCTGCTTTATGCAAATAGAGCGCGTCTGTGCCGAAAAAGAATGGATGAAGAGAAAGAGTCTGTTTATTCGTGAACGTACGCGATATCTCAGGAGACATTTTTAACAAAAAACTAAATCACCTCACATTTGGGGTGATTTTTAATTTGCAAATCAGTATAAACTATGGTATAATTGTGTTTAGATGAAAACTGTACGCATAAACAAGCACATGGCCGATATGGGCCTCTCCTCTCGTCGTGAAGCCGACGAGCTTATTTCAGCTGGAAAAGTGTTTGTAAACAATGTAAAAGCAGTGCAGGGACAGCAAGTGGACCCGCTTGTCGATAAAGTTCAGCTTCGTGCGCAGAAGCAGTCTCTCACCTACTATGCCTACAACAAACCTGTTGGAGTTGTAACAACTGGAGCTCAAGGTGACGAAGAAGATATTCTTAATCATACAGTATTCAAGAAGGCAGTATTCCCTGTTGGACGTCTCGACAAAGACTCTCATGGCCTTATTCTCATGACAAATGACCGCCGTATTACTCACCGCTTGCTCGATCCAAAGTTTGAGCACGAGAAAGAATATCGAGTAACGCTCAAGGGACGCATTCATGACACGTTCACAAAGACACTTGCACGCGGAGTAAAAATCGACGGCGAGCGTACAAAGCCTGTGACTATTATGCGAGAGTCAGAAAAAACTTTTCGTATTATTTTGAAAGAAGGACGCAATCGTCAGATTCGTCGAATGGTGGAAGCAGCGGGAGATACCGTTGTCGATCTTCTTCGTCTTCGTATCGAGCATATTAAACTCAACGACCTCAAAGACGGTTCATTCCGTGCACTCTCTGGTGCCGAAGTTGCTACACTTTTGCGTAAGCTTGGGTTGAAATAATTCTTTTCTAAACTTCAATTACTACAATTTCTTTATTTGAAGAAGAGAATGTATGTAAGCGCTCCTGGGATAATCCTTGGGAGTGTTTTACGAATGCAGATATGGCCAATTTCATATCGTTATTTATTTCGCTAGTTTTTCGAAAATAGTCCGAGGCACTTTCAGAGACAAGATTCCAGAAGTTTGCAGGTAGGCCAGCGTTCCCCGTCCCCTTACTCATTTGAAGTCTTTCTAGTACTCGAATTGCATACTCCGACGTATTCACCGGATGAAGATATCCAAAGAGGAATGTCTTAAGGTCGTTGCTGAAAATTTCATTCAAAATACGAGGACTAGCAATCGCTCCTTCAATTATAACCTTACTTGTTTGCAATGCTGTAGTAATTGCCTTCCTTGCTTCGAGAATGAACATCTCTACATATTCTGGCATTCCTTGATCACGATACACTGCAGTGAATACAGAAGTTTCGTCGGTTATATTTTTTGGAATAATAATTTTTTGCTTGATAATTTCATCAAGTTCAATAATTGAGTAACCATATTCCAACGAGAGTTCACGAGCAAGAGTTGATTTACCCGTACTTGTTCTACCTGCCAAGTATACAATCTGGGGCAGTTCTTTTTTTACCGTGTTTATAAATTCTTGTCTGGTCATAGTAATTTCTTTGTTTCAAAACTTAAGTAGTCTTTTGAAGTAATAATAACATGGTCAAGGACGCGAATCCCTAAAAGGACTCCAGCCTCGACTAGTCGTTTTGTAATAGCGATGTCGTCTATTGATGGAGTAGTGATGCCCGACGGATGGTTGTGTACGATGATTATTCCTGCCGAATGCTTCGCTATAGCAGGCTCGAAAACTTCTCGCGGATGCACCAAGCTACTGTCGAGTGTGCCGATAGATATTGTTTGGCGATCGATGACGACATTTTGCGTATCTAAATAGAACACAACAAAATGCTCGCGCTTTGATGCACGAAAATCAGCACAGTGATTCCATACTTCTTTTGCAGAAAGGAGCTCAATTCGTTCAGTGGCGCTAAGTCTTTTTGTCAGTGCTAACACAGCTAATATCTGTGCCCGCTTACTACTTCCAAGTCCTTTAATTTTTAAACTACTGGCAAGCTCGAGCTCACCATTTTCTGTACGAATCTTTCCCAGAATATCTTTCGAAAGTTCGAGAACATTTTTCCCAGCAATGCCTGAGCCGAGAACTACAGCTAGGAGCTCTTCGTTTGAAAGCTTCCCTACTCCATATTTCATTAAGCGCTCACGCGGGCGATCGGAAACACCAATATCTCTCATACGAATATGCATGAGAATAGTATTGCGTATTGAGTATCAAAAAATCCTAAACTCTATTTCCCTTTCACTGCTTCAATCATCATAAACAGTGGAATTTCTTTACGAGCGATATCTTCAGCTTTTTGGCGTGGCCCTTCTTGGCTCTTTTTATGAGAAATCCATTCTTCGAGGCGAGACACCATAAACTTACTCTTTGTGAGTGCTTTGAAAAAGTCCTGTAGGCTACGGTGATATGAAAGAGTTGACTCCTTTGTTGTCTTTCCTGGGTGCATATCAATTACACTCGTACTCTGTGACAAGTATTTGTCTACGCGACGGTACTGCACGTTGTTGTCTTTGTCATATACCCAATGCGTCGCTTTCGGATTGCGGAATACCGGGTGGTTCATTACGAGAACAAGACGTCCTCCTGGTTTGAGTACGCGCCATGCCTCAGTAAATACTTCCTGCATGTTCTCGATATTTTGAATAGCGAGAACGATAGTGACTACGTGGAATGTCTCGCCTTGAGCGAATCCGAGCTTGTGAGCAGGTGTTGCATGGAATGTGATTTTTGGAGAACGCTTCTGTGCGGCGGAAATGAGCTCAGGAGAAATATCTGCTCCGACTACTTCTGCTCCTCTTCCGAAAAAGATACGAGAAAAATACCCTTGTCCGCAGGCAAGGTCGAGAATCTTCATTCCTTTCTTTATTTCAAGGACACGAGTGAGATTTGGGGCTATAACGGCCTCCTGGTAGGTGTCTTTGCTCTCTTCGAGGTGAGTGTCGTACCAAGTGGCAACTCCTCCCCAGGAGCTCGTTTTGGGCGCTACAGGAGCAGTCTTTTTTACCACTACGGCAGGCTTTTTGATAGGCTTCATACAAATAAATTATATCACGAATATTGGAAAAAGCAAGCTCAAAAAAGGGTTTGAAATTAAACCAGTTTCTCAAGCATCGCACGTAAAGCCTTTCGAGTATTTGGCATCACGTCAGGTAGTATTTCAACTTCTTTGGCAGCATGCCATTCGCCGCCCTTGCCCTCGTTAATTGTTATATGGTCTTCAAAGCCAGGTGCTACATTTTCAATGTAACATGTTGAACAATATCCGTCGGTTTCAAAGGCGCCTAATTCTTCGTAGTGTCTGGGTGTGTAGTTTAATTCTTCTTGAAGTTCTCTATTGAAAGCTTGAATGTTAGTCTCGCCATCCTCAACAGCTCCACCAAATGCACCAAGAAAGTTCGGCCCTCGTGGAGCGTCATCGCTCCTGCGCTGAAGAAATACGTAAAGAACTTCATCTTTAAAGCAGTACGGAATGAGAACTGAAGTTAAAGTTTTTTTGAGCGACATTTGTTCTCTTATTTCTCCAAATCAAGTGTTTCGTCGATGCGAATCTGGTGCACGAATTCAGGTACGTGAGAGACAAGAATCATTGCTCCCTGATATTCGTCGAGAGCTTTTGCGATTATTGGAAGATGGCGGAAGTTTATGTGGTTTGTTGGCTCGTCGAGGATAAGGAGAGCAGGTTTCTCTAGTACGAGGCGAGCAAAGGCAACGAGTCCTTTCTGCCCTTCTGAGAGCATTCCGATTTTTGTATTCATGATGTCTCCGGTGATCAAAAATCCTGCAGCTACTCCACGCATTTTGTGCTCGTCGAGACGTCCTTCTACTGCCATGACAACGTCACTGAGTGATTTATAGACTGAGTCTTCGAAGTTAAGTGTAGAAAAATCCTGACGGTAATACCCAACACGTACGCCTGGCTGAATGCGTGCTCCAGGAGCTTTGCCTGTTGCAATAGCCTCAAGAAGCGTACTCTTTCCAATTCCGTTGGGGCCAGTGAGAAGGAGGTGGTTGTTTTTCTTGAGAGAAATTTTTACTGGAAGTTCTACTGGATGTCGTCCTGCTTTTTTTGCGTTGTGGCGAAGCACGGTAACAGAGTCGAGTCCAAGAATCTCGTTTACGATGTCTTGCTGAAACGGAATAGTGAATGCCTTGATACTTTTATCCTCCTTACGCACGTCAACCATTTCCTCTTCGAGGTCTTCGGCAAGCTCACGCATGCGTTTTGCCACAAGACGAAGACGTCCTCCCTTATGAGCGAATTCGTTCGACTTGTCTTTCTTTGCCTGAATCTGCTTTGCGAGCTGAGCATTTTTCATGTTCTCTTTTTCAATTCGTGTAGTGATGTCTTCGAGTACGTTGTTATAGTTTCCTACGTAGTATTCAATCTTTTTCGTGTAGACGTCGAGATACAAGACTCCTTCAGTAAATGAGTTCAAAAATTCTGCATCATGGGAAATGACGACGACGCTTTTCTTGTAGTCGATGAGGAACTGCGTGAGATGTGCAATACCCTCTTTGTCGAGGTTGTTTGTTGGCTCGTCCAGAAGGAGGAGGTCTGGATTTGTGATGAGAGCACTTGCAAGCAAAAGACGCGCCTGCTGTCCTCCAGAGAAAGAACGCACGATGCGGTCATGGACGTTTTCGTGTCCTTTGAGGTTTACAACTTCGAGTACTTCGTCGATGCGTGGATCGATGTCGTATACTTTTTGTTTTCCGAAAGATTTCTGAAAAAAGTCTCGGACTGTGAGGTCGAGCTGGTTACGAGGAATTACTTGGCGACTAATTGCAATACTTATGCCGTTGTTGATGTTAATGACGCCATCTTCGGGCTGGTACAGGCCAGTGATGAGTCCAAAGATAGTACTCTTCCCTGCTCCGTTTTGTCCCATGAGAGTAAGCTTTGCGCCACGTCGAATACCGAACGATACTGCGTCGAGGATAGGCTTGTTTGGACCATATTCAAATGAGACCTCCTCAAATCGGAGAATCGATTCGTTTTTTGACATATACTATAGATACAATAACACAAAATAACTGATTATGGAAGAGTTACTGTTTCGAGTGGGAGTGGACCGTTTGGTTGTTGTACCTTGAAACGAATTCGTCCAATCGTCTGCCCGTTTGTGGTTTGAACATTTACTCTCCAGTTTCCCTCAGAAAGCGAGCGTACAAGCGAGTATGTTCTGTACCCCTCACTTCTCCCTCCAGATACGGGTACGGTAATTTCGGCGCGAGTCTCCCATTTTTTACTGACAGGGCTCTTGTATTGCCACTGATGAACGATTGAGATGTTAAAAGATGTTGGAGACCCAATTGCACTGTATGCATATGCTGGATTTCCATCGTACGTAAATAGTGGTTTCGGTGTGTATATTCCGACTCGGGAGAGAAAATTTGAACGTGCTGGCTCAGTGACGACGGTATATGTTCCGTTTTCATTTCTCTGAATCGCGTGAAATACTCCAGAGTCGTGAAGCAGTAGTGGAAGCGGAGGAATGACTCCAGAGAAATACAGAATGTTCATTCCGGCATATATAGAAGCAACGACGATACTCGCCGTCTTTTTTATCGATGCCTTCTCGGCTTTGGTAATGCGCAGTGTGACGATGAAATATATTCCAGTAATTACGAGCAGGCTCAGTAATCCAGACACAACGAAAAGTGTTGGACTGATTGTTCCTGCGATGTACGGCACTAGGTACGTGAGTAACAGAAAAATACTAAAGAATATAAATCCGATTTGTAGACTTACTCGTGTGTACTGTTTTTTCAAAAACTCATTTCCGACAACTCCTACAAGGAGAACGAGGAAAAACGGCCATGACGCTCCGAGCACTGCTCCTTTGAGATAAAAAAGAAGGAGCGTACCAAGCATTCCTCCGAGGAGGAACTGTAATATTGAAAGCATCCAAAAATGAAACTTATTTGTCTCAATACTCAGTACCTGAGGAAGCGCACTTCGTTTCCAGTTGATGATTACGATACAGAGCACTGCAAGTGTGATATGCGAAGCGACCCACACTGACTGCCATGCAATATCAATTTGCTGGACAAAAAGAAGGTCGAATAAAAATCCGGTTACAAGAGAGAGCGAAGAGAGACGTCGTTCGTTTCTCTCATACCACGATCCGAGTGTGCGAAGTTTTAGTGCCGACATACTTGTATCAGTATACACTAGAGCGTTCCGAGCTCGCGAAGTTCATCGGAATAGTAAAAGAGTGAGCCGAGTTCTCCGTAAGTATATGTCTGCCCTCCTGTTGTAATGATTGCTCCCCCTGCCTTTGGTGTTGGGTTGGGTTTTGATTTCACAAATCCAAGATTGAAAAGTGTGACAATTACCTCGGGCTTGCTTGCTACTGGATATCCAGCTGCTTCCCACTGAGTCTGAATCTGTTTGATGAAGAGCGCGGTGTACAGATATTGGTAGTATCTGTCTTTCTTGTCAGTGAGTCGTCGAAAGAGCTCGCTATCACGATCGGCATCTTGAGGATATGCAATGAGCTCCTGTGCCGAAGTTCCGAGATAGTACAACGAGTTTGGATTGTAAATATTTGCTTCGATAGCCTTCGCAGTTTCAATTTTAATACCTGACACTCCGAGAGAAAACTTCGAAAGAGATCCAAGAACTTTTAGTGGTTCAAAGTAACTTTTGAAAAGGTCACGATTGGAAGTAAAGAAACGAGTCTGCTCGGGTACGACAACGGCAGCAATCATGCGTGGGTCTATTCCCGTTTCGCGGGCTACGCGTTCGATGACCGCCTTATCTTTTAGAATTCCACCTGAAATAGCTGTCCATTCAGCTGTTTGATTCCAATCACAAATAGATACAGATGTATCGTTGCACGGAAGAGATTGCTCTGTTTGCGATGGAGACTTATTGCCAAAGAAATCATTTCGCTCCGATATCGAGCCACGTACGGAAAACAGGTCGAACTCCATACCGACATAGACAGCAGAAAAAACTACTCCGATACAGGCGAAGATTCCGACAATTATATATGCAGCTGTTCTCAAATATTTTTTCACGAAAAGAAGCTATTTTGGGAAATACACCATTGGGTCAAGGTAGGCGTTTCGTGCTGCTGTTGGAATGGTGATTGATTTTCCTCGGCATGCCTTTGTTGGGAAGGTTTGAATGTTCACTGCATCTGAAGGCCATACAGAGACGTGGAGATGCGGACCAGTGGAGTACCCTGTATTTCCACTGTACGCAACAATATCTCCAGAGAGCACTCGCTGCCCTGTCTTTGCTCGCACGAGGGAGAGGTGTCCAAACACTGCACTGAGTCCATTGTCGTATCGAATAAGAATCCATCCTCCGTATGATGCCCCTTTACATGCAAGGTCTGTATTTCCAGAACCTACAACAACTCCTGACGAGAGCGCTTTTACAGGAGTACCTGTTGGAGTTCCAAAGTCCACTCCGCTATGTGAACCTGTAGTGTATAGACGGGCGGCAGCTTGGGTTTTTCCGAAATACTGAGTAATGCGTACTTTATCAAGTGGCCAGCGAAACGTCTTTGATCCAGTCGTTGGAAGACTGTTTGGATTGAGAACATAACTAAGCTGTGACTCGAAATCACGCAAGTCATCTTCCATCTGATTCTTGAGTGCAAGTTTCTCTGCAACGAGTTTTTGGTACGCAGTCTCCTGGTTTTTTGTTTGCTTCAACAGAGTGTCTTTTTCGTTCTTTGCTCTAACAGTGAGCGTCTGTTGGTCTTTGAGTTGAGACTGTAGTCCTAAAAGTTCACGCTTTGCAGATTCTACGAGCTCTTTGTTTCTTTGTAGCGCTACTCGTGTTTTTGAGAGGTCGTCGGTCTTCGCACGGAGCTGTGAACGAAACGCTTCGCCAGAAGCGGCGTAGTGCCAAAGGTCTGAAATATCAGTCCCCGAGAGAAGAACTTCTGAGAGCGACTGCTGTTCTGCGATATGCATTTCTCGGATACTTTTCGCAACTGCGAGTTTGAGATTCTCAATATCACGCGATGTTGAGACGATAGAAGACCCGAGCTGGTTAAGCTTGGTGTCAGTTGTTGATATTTTACCCTGAGTTACCTTAACATCTGTGCCGATTTTTTTTGCCTCAACGTCAAGAACCTTTACTGCATTTGAAAGGGTGTTCTTTTGGGTTCCGAGTGTGTTGAGTTGGTTTTGGTAGGATGCTATTTCAGCTTCTAGCTGTTCGATCGCTTTATTTTGATTTTCGATTTTACTTTCGAGCTCGTTGACAGTGTTTGCGTTTGAAGTATTCGGAGTAGTGAAGACAATACAGAGTGAAAGAAACAGTGCAAGGCCGAAAAATATATGTATTTTTTTCACCCTTTCATTGTACAAGAAAAAGCACTCTTTCCCAACCTAGCTATATACGAGAAAGTGTTGTCGAAATTCGAGCAAGAGTTTCGGTCTTGCCAATAAAGGCTGAAATAGTGAACGGATCTGGAGATTTTTCTCGTCCGCTGAGACTAAATCGGAGTGGATGCAGTGCTGGCCCACGCTTTGGAAGCGAATCTGCGTATTTCATGACCTGTTCTTTGATTTCGTCGAGTGTCCATGATTCTTCTGAGATACCTTCGAGTATATTTTGCACCTGCTGAAGATGTACTTTTGTTTCAGAAAGTTCAATTCCCTTAAATGAAAGAAGTGCAGTGTCTATTGTCGGTGTGACAAAAAAGAAATCAAGCTCCCCTGCCTCTGCTAGAGTTGTTACTTCTCCAAATGTTGCAATACGTTCAATCAAAATCGGAATCAGAGCAGTGAGCTTCTCTTCCGAATATGTTTCGAAGTTTTTTATACGATCAGGTAAGTACTGTAAAACATATTCACGAATCTTTTCCGGAGAAAGACGTTTAATGTGTTCACGATTGAACCAGTTGAGCTTTTCTTCGCTAAACATCGCTCCACCTTTTTGTACACGGTCGAGATCAAAAAGCGCAATGAGTTCTTCGCGAGAAAAAATCTCTTGCTCAGTTCCTGGGTTCCATCCAACAAGTGCGACACAGTTGAGAACTGCCTCTGGGAGATACCCCTTGTCGCGATACGTAAGCATGGAGAGAGCTCCACGACGTTTTGAAAGCTTGAGTTTGTCGGGACCAAGAACAAGCGGGAGATGCGCGTAGTGTGGCACTTCCCATCCAAGTGCCTCGAAAATTAAAATCTGGCGAGGAGTATTTGCGAGGTGTTCTTCTGCTCGGATGACGTACGTAACTCCTTCGTCGTGGTCGTCGATGACGTTTGCGAGATGAAATACCGGCTCGTTAATCGTGCGAGCAATGACGAAGTCTCCAAGGTCTGTTGTGTCTACTGTTACATCTCCGCGAATCATGTCGTGAACTGTGACACTTTTGTTTGGATTACGAAAACGAATTACGTCCTTCATGCCATTTCCATCTTTTGCCGGCTCTGTCGAGACATATGCAGATCCTTTTGCAATGAGTTCGTTAATGATTTCTTGGTGACGCTCTATAGCTTTTGACTGATAGTAGAGCTCGTCGTAATTGATTCCGAGCCACGCAAGAGACTCAAGAATCTGAGTATCGGAGCCGTCTTGATTGCGAGCGGTGTCAGTATCTTCGATACGAAGTACAAATTTTCCCCCAGTGTGGCGAGCATAGAGCCACGCAAACATGGCACTGCGGTAACTTCCTGCATGCGCTGCACCTGTTGGGCTTGGAGCAAAACGAGTAATGACTTGCGTGTTGTTTGACATATGTTACGGAGTATAGCAAAAGACGATATATTTTGCGACTTTACTTTATGGTCTCGATAGTGTGTAATGAATGCAAAATAATTCTTTATGAAAACATATATTGCTACATTTTTCCTTACTGGAAGTTTTTTTGCGGACAGGTTCCTTCAAGACGGTAGTGAAGATATAGTAGTAGGTCTCTATTGCCTATCGTTATCTTTTTTTTCCGTCATTGCTTTTGTCACGAGCTCTCAGCTTCGAGCTCGCAGGTGCAAACTGGGGCCGTTTAATCCCCATGTATATTTTTGTGCTGGTGTTGTGTTACTTTTTGTAATCCTTGTTGGATTATCATTTGAGATAATTGCAACCAGTCGAAATGAAACGAGAGTTATTGTCACCGTCTTACAGATTGTTAATCTTATGGCGCTTACAGTTGCTTTCTACGTCAAAAAATACTTTAAAGAAGTAAGAGAAAAAAACACCACGTACCTGTAAGTTCGTGGTGTTTTCTTTTTTTTTATTTTTCGTGCGAAAATCCTATTTCAATTAAACTCTGGGCAATTTTCTTTGCAGCGTCTGGGCTTGCAAATGCCTTCGCAGCGTTCGCCATTTTTTCATATCGTGCTGGGTCGGCAGAGAATCTCTCTATTTCCGCAAGGAGAACTTTCTTTGAAAGATTATCTTGCTTAATGACAACAGCCGCTCCATGTCGAGCATAACTAAACGCATTGCTTTCTTGATCGCGACTTACTTTCTTTGGAATCGGGATGATAATACTCGGAATACCCCATGAGGCGATTTCAAATATGGTTGAACCGGCACGAGAGATGACGATCCAGGCCGCTCCAGAAGCCATACGGACTGCCAGTGGATTTAAAAATGGAAATGCGAGATAGCGACCCTTATTTGGATGCATGGCCAAGTCGGCAGCTGCACGAGCTGATACCTCTTTGTAATGAGCCTTGCCTGTTTGGTGTACTACTTGATACTTATGGAGAAGTTCACTGAGATCGTCGAGGATTGCATTGTTAATTGCTTCTGCTCCGAGTGACCCACCGAGTACGAGAATTGTCGGTACTGTGTGATCGAGTTTCAGGTATTCAAATGCTCCCTCTGGTTTCTTTTCACGAACGATTTCTCGAATCGGCTGGCCGGTCACTGCAGTCGTTTCTTTTGGAAAAAATGAAGACGCCTCGTCGTACGAAAGTGCGACTCGCTTAGCAAACTTCCCTGCCCAGATGTTTACGCGTCCTGGCACAGAATCTGAGTCATGGAGCACTACTGGAATACCCAGAATACGAGCGGCAAAGACCACAGGAAACGCAGCATACCCTCCTTTTGAAAACACGACATCGGGATAGAGGAAAAACAAAGTGAACAATGCCTCAAGGATTCCAAGTCCTGTCTTGAACATGTCGACAAAATTCGAGAATGAAAAATACAATCGCTGTTTACCAGCAGAAATACTACGGAACTCAATTCCCTGCTCAAAAAGTGCATCAGTGTCATACGGCTCGTCGGATAAGTAGTAGAGTTGAAGATCTAGTACTTTTTCCTCGTCGGCGATTGCACGCACGGCTTCAGACACTGCAATGATTGGATAAAAATGTCCGCCTGTTCCTCCTCCTGTAAATACGATTTTCATACTAAGTATAGTTTACGCTGTTTTACGATATTTCGAAATACCAAGGATAACTCCCACTGAAGCAAGCGAGAGCATGAGTGAGGTTCCACCCTGACTCATAAAGACCAGTGGAACTCCTGTGAGCGGAAATAGTCCTGTAATACTTGCCATATTCATGAATGACTGGAGCGTGATGATGACAACTAAACCAGAGGCGAGAAGGCCTCCAAAGGCATCTGGAGCTCTCCGAGCAATCCACAAGCCACGCATTGCAAACAAGATATACAACAAGACAACAATCGTTGTTCCGATGAATCCGAACTCTTCGCCAATGACTGCAAAAATCGAGTCTCCTTGTGGTTCAGGTAGATAACTAAACTTTTGAATACTCTGTCCAAATCCTCGTCCGTACGCCTGTCCTGAACCAATAGCAATGAGCCCTTGCTGAAGCTGGTACGACGCACCTGTTGGGTCGCTTGCTGGATTTACAAACGTCATTACACGCTGAGTGAGATATGGAGTATTGAGTGCTAAAATTACAAACACTCCTACTGCAACTCCTGCGAGGACGAGCAAATGCTTAATCGGAGTACCAGAGAGAAAGAGCATGGCAAGTCCGGTTCCACACATGAGGATAATACTCTTCGTGTCTGGCTGAAGAAGCAGAACTCCGGCAATGATTCCGAGAATTACAACAAGTGGAACGATTCCAAACCATGGACTCTCTACTCGCTTCTTTGCCCACGAAAGCCAGGCACTCATGTAAATTAAGAATGCAATTTTTAGAAGTTCTACCGGTTGAAAAGAAACTCCGGCAACTGCAATCCATCGACGAGCCCCTCCGTGAGCAAATCCAAGTCCTGGCACAAATACGAGTGCCGTCATGCCGATTGCCGTCAGGAGAATAACGGTGGCGTGCTTTCTCCAAAATAAATACGGAATACGAGTTGCGACATAGAGTGCAATGCTTCCTCCGACAAGTCCCAAGACAAGTTGATTTACCAATATCGAATAGAACGCACTTTCATTTCGCGCGAGCACTCCGAGCGATGCAGAGAAAAACGCAAACATACCCAAAACAGCCAGTAGTCCAACTATGGCAAGAAACACGAAATCTATCTGATGTTTCGGTTGTTTGTTTTTCATTATCCAATCAGAGCAATTACCACACCGGAGACTGCACACAGCGCTGAAAATACCCAGTAACGCATCGTAACCTTCCCTACAGGCCATCCCTTTGCGAGGAAATGATTATGAAGTGGGGCGACGATAAATACCTTCTTTCCGTTGCGTAGTTTCTTTGAAGCAAGCTGGATAATTGACGAAGCAGACGTAATCACTAATGGGAATGCAATAATCGGCAAGACAAGAACTTCCCCTGTGAGAAATGCAATCACTGTGAGTGCCGTCGTAAGACCCATCGTTCCGGTTTCAGAAAGAAAGAATCGCGCTGGTGGAATGTTAAACCAAAGGAAAACAAGAAGTCCTCCAACGATAACCATTGAAAAAGCTGCGAGGTCTATCTGATTGTTCGAATATGCAATAATCGCATACGCAGTAAACATCATAATAAAGACACCTCCGGCGAGTCCGTCGACTCCATCGATAATTCCGCCTGAGTACACTGCAATCATCGTAATGATGAAAAACGGAATAAAGAAGATTCCGAGAGAAAGTACTCCATCGAACGGAACAGAAATAGATGATATGCCGAGCTTTGCATAGAACCACCAAGCTCCGATTGTTGAGAGAACAAAAACAATCAGGAGTCGAAGGCGGAGAGAAAGTCCTCCTCCGATAAACGTACCACCTCCAGCCACAACAAGTGCGTCGTCGATGAGTCCAAAGAGCGATGCGAGAATAAGCGTAAAGAGCGGAAGCCAGGTTTGGTTTCTACTTAAAAATGAAAGCTTAATCGTCGTGTCGTTTGCGAGGACGTATGCAAATCCTGCCATCAGGAGCGTTGTCAGAAGTACGCTCCCCCATACGATTATTCCTCCCATGCGAGGAGTCTTGCGAACTTCATCGCCGTGAAGCTTGCTTGAAATTACCGCATCACGTCCGTCAGTAGTTTTTGCAACGCTGGTTTTTTTCCAAAGTTTCCATTTGTAGAGAAAGTGCGTAACAACAGGAGTTATCGCAAGTCCAACAAGAAAGGCAGTAACTGCGGGAACGAAAATTTTAACGGCATCAGATATTGTTGTTTGCATATGTTTTTACTAGATTACGTACAATCTCTCTTTCGTTCCAGGCAATAGAGCCACCTCTGACCATCATTGTCTGTTCAGCCCCTTTTCCAGTTATAAGTACTATATCATGCTTGCCTGCGAGCGAGAGTGCTTTTTGCATACCTTCTCTTCTATCGAGAATAGGAAATACTGATTCGTTTTCAATTTTTCCTGCAGAAACAACTGATGCCGTAATTTCGGAAACAATCTGCTCTGGTGAATCTTCATACGGATCTTCATTAGTTACGACAACGTAGTCGGCTAAAGATGCGGCCGCCTGCGCCATAGGCTCACGTTTTCGTGGGTCTCTTCCCCCGCCTTGCCCACCGATGAGGACGATGACTTTTCCGTTAGCTGGACACATGTCGCGACCTGCAGATAGTACGGCAGTGAGACTTGCCGGTTCGTGTGCGTAATCTACAAATACGCGAAATGGTTGTCCTTCGTGTATTTCCTCCATTCGCCCAGGGATAATATGAAGCGAGCGTAGACCTTCTTGGATTTTCTCAAAAGAAAGTCCGAGTTCTTTTCCGATTGCAATTGCTGGAAGAGCGTTGTAAATATTAAATGCTCCAGGGATTGCAAGCGAGTATGTGTCGCCTTCTACTGTGAACGTACTACCGCTATTGTGAATATGAATATTTTCTGCACGAAGCTCTCCGCTTGATATTCCAAATGTATGCTTTTTGTCTGCCGGAAACTGAAGATAATACTCCGCATGTTCGCTGTCAGAATTCGCAAAAATACTTCGCGGAATTGGAACTCCTCGAAGCATTCTTACTGCATGCTTCATGATATTTTTAAATAGCGGAGACTTCGCTCTCTTGTATGCCTCAAAACTACCTCCATGAGAAGCAAGATGCTCTGGTGTAAGGTTTGTAAATACTGCAAAGTCAGCCATTAGACCAATATGTCTATACTGCTTCATGCCTTCACTCGTCATCTCCATAACCAAAATCTCCATCCCTTTTTTGCGCATCTCTGCAACTTTGTTTTGTACGATAAAAGGATCGGGCATCGTCATATGATGTGCGTTGAGCTCTTCGTTTTCAGCTATGCGAAAGTTTGCACTACTGATGAGTCCTGCTCGAAAACCACCAGCATGAAGCACTGACCAAATGTAATTTGCAGTAGATGTTTTTCCTTTCGTTCCCGTCACGCCGATAACTATCATCGATTGAGCAGGAAAGCCGTGACGAATAGCCGCCGACCAACTGCGCAGGCGATGGTATTCTCTTTTTATTGAGTCAGGAACGAGGGATTTAACTTTTGAAATCATGACTAGAATTATTTACATACCGCTTGTAAGGATTGCTCGTACTGAAGGTACGTATTGACCGTAGTGTACAGCTTTGTAATATCTGCGAATCTTCCTGAAAATGTTGAACCGAGTACAACTGCAGAGATATATGAATCAGAAGAAAATGGATGCTTCCACACTACTGCAAGATTTCCTCCTGCTGACAAAGTATATCCTGTTTTTCCTGCGACTAAAAGCGGGAGATTTTTGATTGC
This sequence comes from Candidatus Nomurabacteria bacterium, assembly GCA_943350045.1. Classification (GTDB taxonomy): domain Bacteria; phylum Patescibacteriota; class Minisyncoccia; order Phycocordibacterales; family UBA9973; genus CAITQP01. The sequence goes on from CALQZW010000007.1 coordinate 17,705, forward strand.
TTCATTTGTAGGAGAAAGCTCTACTCGTACTCCTTCGCTTGAAGTTATCGAAAGTGCTGTTTGTGGAAATATGAATACTTCAGGAAACTCAGTTATGTTTTTTATATAGAGTGATGAGACATCTTTAGCGCTTCCCCATGCAGTCGGTCTCTCGCCTACATCTAGTCCAGTAGCTCCGGAGAATGTAAAACTCTGCCAATTATTGTCTCTCGCCTCCTTCGTCATCGCCTCATAGAAAGAATCAGGACTTTGAGTTCCAGTGCTGTACATGAGAGCCTCTGCAGAGTCGTTTGAAGAAGACACTAGCGATGCACGGAGTAAGTCAGCAATGGTGAATGTAGCTCCAGTGACAATTCCTGGAATGGCTCCGTACGGCGCAGTATCAATTTCAGTGAGAGTGTATTGTGCCTCAAGCGGAACCTTCTGCTGAAGTACCGTGCGTGCCGTCATGAGTTTCGTGATTGATGCTAGGGGGCGTTGCGCAAGCGCGTCTCTCTTTACGTACTCAGTCTGTGTCTTTGCATTTTCAACTAAAACACTCTGCGCAATTACGCCGTCGAGAGCCCGCCCTAAGGCAATATCTCGCAAGTCTTGCTGTAGTACTTGGCACGTAGCTACAATCGCTCGGCTTTTCCGAGTCTCAATTGTACTAACAGCTACAATCGACAATAGACACACGAGTATAATCAGACTTGCCGTCTGTTTATTACGAATCAGTTCCATGTTCGCTTGTTTCTGCACCGACAAACGCCTTTGCAAGTTCACCTGAAATCTTTTCAAAATCTGGGAGCATGCTAGGCTCTGTGACTCCAAACTGAGTGAGAACATTAATTGTAGGAAGGTATACAAATGTCTTTTTGTCAGTTGGGTGAGGTTTACGTTCGATAAGTCCACGTACAAGAAGCGAGCGGAGGATAAAACCAGAGTTTACTCCACGGACATAGTCGAGTTTTCCGCGAGTCACTTCAGAGCCATACATGATCATCGAAAGGGTTTCAATAGAAGCTTTTGAAAGACTCTTACTAAGGTCTTCCTTAAAGAGTTGCTCGAGAATACTACTCGCCTCAGGATGAGTTCCGAGAGTTATTGACCCAGCTGACTCAAGCAGAGTAATTCCTCGACCGTCGAGTTGTGTTTTTAAAGCAGAAACACCTTCAGATATTTGCGTCTCTTCTAAAGAAAGTGCACGAGAAAGCTCGGCAACAGTCCATGGTTCTGCGCGAGAAAAGAGAAGAGCTTCTATAAGTGATGCAGTAGTCATATAATTTATTCTTGTACTTTAACTAGTTCTATATCATCGAAATCTGCGTTTTGCATTGCGTCCAGTGTTCCCTGTCTCACCAATTCTAACATTGCGAGAAACGATACAATAATATTTCCTTTCAGGGCCTCCTTGTCCTCACCTGAAACACTTTTCTGCCATGAACGAAACGAGATGCGGACGGCGCTGGTAATTCTCTCTGTGAGGTCGTCGAGCATGACGTCGATGCTGATAATCTTTCGCACTCGCACCTCAGGAAGTGGTTCTGGTTTTGGGATTCGAGCGATTGCATCTTTCACGGAGAGTACGAGAACTTCTGAAGTGAGTTTTGTGTCTGGAGCAAAGACTGACGTAAACATTTCTCGCTCAACTGGCAACCGAATGCATGTTTTGCCGTATCGTGGAGCAAGTACTCCGGCGATCTCACGGATCATTGCGTAGAGAGTAAGACGTGATTCAAGGTCGGCAATATCTTTTTCTTCTTCTTTTGTAACAATAAAGCCTGGAAGGAGTGAGCGAGATTTTATCAGAATGAGTGTGGCGGCAACTGCTAAAAATGCAGTACTCTCTCCGATTTCCATACCAGAGACGCTTCGCATGTACTGCAAATAGTCATCTGCAACACTAGCAAGAGAGATTTCATTGATGAAGAGTTTTCGACTTTCAACAAGCTGAAGCAGAAGTTCCAGAGGTCCTTCAAACGAAGGCGTTTTTACCGTATACGAAATAGAGTCAGCAACTTCTTGCATGACTCTATAGTACCGTATTTTTCCGTAGATGTATAACCTATTTGCGGATTTGAAGACCAAGCTCGCGGAGTGTTTTCTCTGGCATCTCTCCCGGCGCTCCCATCATGAGGTCGCGTCCTTCTCCTGTTTTTGGAAAGGCAATAACTTCACGAATGTTCGGCTCGTTTTGAAGAATCATTATCAAGCGATCAATCCCCCATGCAATTCCTCCATGCGGAGGTGCTCCATATTCAAATGCAGTAAGAATGTGACCAAAGCGTGCATTGATTGTTTCGTCAGCAAGACCAAGAAGCTGAAAGATTTTATTCTGCAAATCACGCTTGTGAATACGAATCGATCCTCCTCCGAGCTCAAAGCCGTTGAGTACTACGTCGTATGCATTTGCTCGTGCTTTAAGTGGCTCTGTTTCAAGCAAGTGAGTATCTTCTTGTTTTGGTGATGTGAATGGATGGTGCACTGCTTGCACGCCTCCATCTCCATCTGACTCAAACATTGGAAAATCTACAACCCAGCAAAATGCGAGTTCGTTCGGGTCTTTTTTATTCTCACGCATGTCTGGTTTGTCATTACCATATTTCTCCATTGATTCTGCGTACGAAATACGAGGAAACGGAATTGCAGATATGCGCTTTTCTGGATACACGTTCTTTACGAGTTCGATAAGCATAGCTTCGTTGTACGCCATAATATCTTCAGAATCTACGAAAGATACTTCCATATCGAGCTGAGTAAACTCTGGCTGGCGGTCTCCACGAGTATCTTCGTCGCGCATACAGCGAGCTACCTGGAAGTATTTCTCAAACCCAGCAACCATGGAGAGCTGCTTAAACTGCTGAGGAGACTGCGGAAGTACGTAGAAGTTCCCGTGGAAAAGTCGAGATGGAACGATATACTCGCGACTACCCTCAGGTGTCCCCTTGGTCATCATTGGAGTTTCGATTTCAATGAAATCATTCTTATGCATGTACTCTCGTAAAAAAGAAACGACGCTATCGCGCATGCGAATGTTTTTCTGCATACGCTCTGAACGGAGGTCGAGGTAACGATATTTTAGGCGAGTGTCTTCACCAACAGTCATTGTGTCTGCAAGCTCAAACGGAGGAGTTTCTGCCTGATTGAGAACTTCAATCTTTGTTACCTCAAGCTCTACATCTCCAGACGGAATGTTTGGATTTATATTCTTCTCTGGACGCTTATTTACAATTCCTTCCAAGCGAAGCACCCACTCTGGGCGCATTTCTTTTGCGACAACAATTGCTTCGGCCTGACTCGGAAGCACGACGCACTGAATCTTTCCCTTCATGTCACGGAAGTCAAAAAAGACCATTTTTCCTTGGTCTCTGCGTACGTCTACCCACCCAGCGAGAACAACTGTTTCGCCGACTTTTCCCGAGAGCTCACTTGTATAGATTCGTTCTTTCATAATACAGCTACTGTATCATGAAAGAATACTACTGGAAAGTTCCAATCTGAGGCTTAAGTTTCATACCAAGAGTCTCTAATGGGTACGAAATGAGAGCTACGATTATGAAAAGAAAGTAGTACAGGGGCGTGGCGATAATAAAGGAGATGCGATCAGTTTCTTTCCAGTCGAGATACTTTTCTTTCGTCTTCATGAAGAGCATGTTAAATGGCCAGTAGAGTACAGCCAAAACTGCTACGAGGAGAAACTTGATAATTTTAATGACGTATCCCATATATTACTCTAATCCTACTGCTTTTTTAAATTGCATCTGTTTTGCTTCAACTTTTACGCGTACAGTCTCAGCTCCCCTGCGGAGTACTGCATATACTTCCTCTGGATTTGCTTGTAGAGCGAGATATTTTTCGCGGAGTGGCCGAATGAAATCCTGAAGGTCTTTTGCGAGTGCTTCTTTCAGTGCTTTGTATTTTCCTGCGTGTTCAGCGTAGAGAAGTTCGAGTTCTGCCTCTGTGCGAAGGAGCTTGTGAATTGCATATACATTCTCTGGGCGGTTCCCTGAAGAATCAGTCACAATCCCCATCACCGCCTTGGTAATCTCCTCATCAGTCGCAAAAAGCGAAATGGTGTTTCCATAGCTTTTACTCATCTTTCGGCCATCAGTTCCAGGAACAACTCCTGTGTCTTCAAGGATGAGTGGCTCTGGTATTGTAAATGTCTCACCCCAAATGCGATTAAACTTCTGTGCAGTATCGCGAGCGTACTCGACATGTTGTTTCTGGTCTGCTCCAACAGGAACAACATCAGCATCCTGAATCAAGATATCTGAAGCCATGAGAATCGGATAGTCAAAAAGACCGACACTTACCTCGTGGTCTTTTACGTTGGCGTCTTTGTATGCGTGCGCTCGCTCAAGGTATGGAACAGTAGTTATACAGTTAAAGATCCACGTAAGTTCAGTAATTGGACCCGCGACATCTGACTGCTTGAATAGGACTACTTTCTTTGGATCAAGACCACAGGCAAGATACGCGGCAGCAATATCAAAAATGTTTTTTCGCATTTGCTCGGCGTCATGGACTGTTGTAAGTGCATGCAAGTCTGCTACGAATACATATGAGTCATATGAGTCCTGCATGTCGACAAACTGTTTAATCGCACCGAAATAGTTTCCGAGATGGAGACCTGAAGTGCCCGTTGGCTTGATTCCTGAGAGAAGTACTTTCTTCATATTCCTTAGTATATCGGTATATCCACAGGTAAGCAACACACAATACCCAAAACGGCTACTTCCCTCGAAATGAGAAACTGATACAATACCAAACACATGTCAGGCAAAGACAACATCCGAATCCCTCCCCAGAGCATAGAGTCCGAAAAGGCAGTGCTTGGTTCAATCATGCTCCGCCCTGGAGTTTTCATTGAAATCGCCGACCATATCGGAGCGGAGGCTTTTTACAGTGACAAACACCGCAAGATTTTCGAGGTAATGATGGAGCTTTCTAATAAAAACGAGCCAATCGACATTCTTTCCCTTTCCCATAAACTTTCTGAAAAGAAACTCCTCGAATCTATTGGAGGGTCTACGTACCTCTCAGAGCTCGCAAACTCAGTTCCCTCTTCTACAAACGCAGAATATTACGCAGATATCGTTGGAGAAAAATATATCCTCCGCAGGCTTATAGAAACCTCTGGAACACTCTCTCAGCTTGGTTACGACACAAACGAAACTCCGATCGAAGACATTCTCGACAAGGCTGAAAAAGAGATTTTCGCGCTTGCAGAAGGTCCAAAACGTGCCCGCTACCTGACACTCAAAGACACGCTTCCTGAGGCCTGGAGCCGTATTGAGCGTCTCCATGAGACAAAGGGCGAGCTTCGTGGGGTTCCAACAGGATTTAAAGCACTCGACGACATGCTCTCCGGTTTTCAGAATGCCGATATGATCATTCTCGCAGCGCGTCCATCTATGGGAAAAACCTCCCTCGCCCTCGACTTTGCCCGCCTCGCAGCAACAAACCACAACGTAGGCGTGGGTATCTTCTCGCTGGAAATGAGTTCACAACAGCTCGTAGATCGTCTTCTCTCTGCAGATTCTCGTGTGAATGCATGGAGTCTTCGTACGGGTAAACTCTCTTCAGACCATGAATTTGCAGCCCTCCGAGATTCAATGGAAAAGCTTTCCAAAGCTCCTATCTTCATCGATGATCAGCCATCGAGCTCGATCGTGCACATTCGCTCTGTCGCTCGCCGACTCAAGGCCGAACACAATATTGGCTTCATCATCATCGACTACCTCCAGCTCATGACGACAACGAAGCACTACGACTCTATGGTGAACCAGGTTACAGAAATCTCTCACTCTCTCAAAGCACTTGCGCGTGAGATTAACGTTCCAGTACTTGCTCTCTCTCAGCTCTCTCGTAGCGTGGAACAGCGCGGAGGTGAACCTCGTCTCTCAGACCTTCGCGACTCTGGATCTATCGAGCAGGACGCCGACGTCGTAATGTTCATTCACCGTGAGGATAAGTATAATAAAGAATCTGACCGTCCGAACATTGCGAAAATTATGATTGAAAAGCACCGTAACGGTGCGACAGGATTTGTCGAACTCTACTTCGACGGCAAAACTACAAGCTTCCTCCCTATTGAAAAGAATGAGTATGAAGACTACGGCTCAGGTGGTGGTGTCCCCTCAGGCAATGCCTTTTCTGATGTAAACTTTTAATCCATGGATATACTCAAGCGACTGCAAGAACTATTCAAACGCTTCCCCGGAATCGGAGAACGCCAAGCTATGCGCTTTGCGTATTTTGTTGCAACCGCCGATGAAAGCTACGTCCGCTCTCTTACCGAAGCAATCTCTGCCATGCGCAAAGAGGTGCGCCGATGTGCTCGTTGCTATGCCCTCTCTGAGAAAATCGTAGACGGAAAATGTAGCCTCTGCTTGAATCCTGACACAGACACTTCGATACTGCTTGTGATTGAAAAAGATGCCGACCGAGAACGCTTTGTAAAAGCTCGCACGCATACAGGAACATATTTCGTACTCGGAGGCCTTGCTCCTGCGATTGAAAAAGATGCGCATGCCCATATTCGCATCAAGGAACTCCACGCTCTCGCAGAACGCGAAATGAGCAGTGCTGGACTCTCCGAGGTAGTACTCGCCCTCTCTGCAACACCAGACGGAGAACGTACTGAAGCAATACTCCTAAACACTCTTCGCTCGCTCCAAGAAAAAGGACTTGTAGTATCAGTGCTCGGAAAAGGTCTTTCAACTGGAACTGAAATTGAGTATTCAGACAAGGAGACACTCACGCATGCACTGCGGTCACGAATTGCGTTTGAATAGCCAAAATGTATGTCGAAAAACACTCTAGTTATCGCGAGCCTAAATCTCTGGGGATATAACAAATGGGAAGAGAGATTCCCTCGTATAATTGAAACAATTAAAGAGGCTTCTCCTGATATTATTTTCTTTCAGGAGGTGCAAAGGAATCCTCTTTTCAGTGATCTAAATCAACTAGAAATAATCAACGAGCAACTCGCGTATCCGTATAGTTTCTTTGGCGAAGCATGTATAAAAAAGACGCACAAAGGAAATATTCTGCCTTACCCAGTAAACCATGGCTTGGGTATACTTTCAAAATTTCCATGTACAAGTGAAATAATTAAACTTACACAAGGAGTAAAGGAACCTCGAATTATTCTCAAAAATACTCTCGATACAATTTTCGGTACTTTCACTGCAACAAACGTGCATTTCGAGAATAACGACGAGTGGTCAGAAAAGCATCTTGTAGAAACTTTAGAGATGCTAAAAAGTGTTAACCCTGCAAGTATTATCGTCGGGGATTTTAATATAAAGCACCTTGAGAAGTACAGTAGATATTACAGTGAAAAGTATACTGCTTCATGCGATGTAGTAAAGTACATTTCATATCCGGAAGATAACCTATCATACGATTACGTCTTGTTACCCAAACAGTATACGTACCAGAAATTCGATTGTTTGCAGAAAGATATCTCTGACCACTGTATGATTGTTACGCATGTTGAAATATAACTCCAAGAATAAAAAAGAACCTTTAGATGATTAAATCTAAAGGTTCTTTATTTTGCTTGGGAAGTTACATTTTTTCAGCAAGAACTATCTGTGCGAATTTACATTGTTCAAATTCTGTAACAGTACGCAGGTCAGGCTTGCGATTATTGTCTACACGACTTACTGAAAAGACCACATCGTTACTGCTATCTGGATCTGATAAATACGCATCTTTGTTAATTGCTACGATATCTATATCATCCAGACTTGAAGGAAGGTGTGTTTCCGCCCACATCGCCAGTGCTCCAAGTAAATAGTGTACTGGATTCGCGCACAGCTTGAGTCCCTTACTTTTCAACAAAATTTCTATTTGTTCTATTGTCTGCTTTTTTTCGATAGGAACAAAATATACTCTTTTCGATGCAGTAAGGGTACTTAAGATTATTCTTTCTAAGTTACTCATCAAATTTTCCTCCTCGGGGTCAAAGTCACCTTTAATAAATCCCTCGTGGAAACTACTAATTGGTTCAATCACAGCAGAAAACAAGTCATCTATCTGTGCTTCTCTGTCAGCAAGAATTTTCCCGAGGTTTATTAGATCTTGGGGTTCAAGAAAAACTAAAGCACCCGGAGTTCCCTTTCCGGCTGTAATTCCCTCTAAAATGTGTTTTAAAACGTCGACTTCAGTTGCACTAAGACTCATAATTGATGTTTATTAAAATGTGAACGAATATGTTTGTATTGTCACAATACACTAGATGTCTATAATGTCAATGATAGTGTATAAAGAAAAAAATCACCCGCATAGTGCGGGTGATTTTTTCTTTTGCTTATTTAATAGCTGAGATTTTGACTTCAGCGTATGGCTGGCGGTGACCGTTCTTCTTGTGGTACTTACTCTTTGCCTTGTACTTCACAACGATAACTTTGTCTGCGCGACCATCTTTCTGGAAGATTCCTTCTACTGTACTGCCTGGAATAGTTGGAGTTCCGAGTACTGTCTCCTTTCCATTGTCAGAGAGGAGCACTTCTTCGAAGACAACTTTGTCTCCTGCCTTATATTCTCCAGGGAGTTTTTCTACACGGATGACGTCACCCACTGCTACTGGGTACTGTTTTCCGCCTGTTGCGATAATTGCGAATTCCTTCATAGGTATAGCTATAGTACACGATTT
>CALQZW010000008.1 GCA_943350045.1 Candidatus Nomurabacteria bacterium
CGCAAGAGCGCAGTGAAGCTCGTGAAAGAGCTCGCTAACGTAACAGAAGTTGTTTGTGCTGGAAAGAATGCTATTTACACACGCGAGGAAATTGCCGAAAAAGTCTACGCAGTAATTAAACCCGTTTTGAAATAATGATCGAAGTTGAAATTCGTGGCCCGGTCGCCAAAAAAGAATATGCCAAGCTCAAGAAACTTCTCGCTACTGCAGGCGAGGATATTCAAGAAGAAAAACGAGTCTCTGTAAAATATAGAGGAATTGATTTTGGCGTGCTTGCTGATATGGAAATTCAAGACGGAGCTGTTTCAAAAATCACGATTCGAGACAGACGGGCAGACAGAGAAGTTTCGCTCTCGCTTGTAGGTGGGCAACTTTCTGAAACGCTAAAGTTTTGTGCAAGCTTGGGGTATATGAAAGGGGAGGTATATGTTCGCGAAGTATTTTCTGCGCGGTATGGAGGAGCAATGTTCTCGCTTGTAGACCCGCTCGAAGATGAAGGGTACTATTATGAAGCAGTCATGTCTGCTCAAGATCCAGTAGAAGCGAAAGAAGCAAAAGAAAAACTTGAAAGCATGGCAAAGAAGTTTAAGCTTCCGCAATGGACTGAACCGGAGATGCAGTCGTTTTTCAATTCTTTGGCTCGACGAGTAAACTACACATTTGATTTTACCGAACATGGAGCTGATCATTTTAAAGAAAAATTCAACATATGAACTTACGCATAAAATTACTCTCACCTGACGCAAAGGTTCCAACAAAAGGACATCCGGGAGATGCTGGAATAGATTTTTACTCTACTGAAGCCGTAGTGTTTGCTCCGCATGGACAAATGCGTGTTCCAACGGGCGTTGCTGTGGAGATTCCTGAAGGTTATGTTGGTCTCATTTGGGACAAGTCGAGTGTTTCGTTTAATCAGGGACTCAAAGTGATGGGCGGAGTTATTGATGCAGGCTTTCGCGGAGAGGTGACTATGTCTTTGTATAACACGACAAGCAAAGAGCAGGTTATAGAGAAAGGGAATAAGATTGCGCAGATGATACTTCAAAAATTTGAGGAATGTGCTATTGTTGTCGCAGAAGAGCTCTCAGATACTGTGCGTGGAGCTGGTCGCGAGGGAAGCACTGGTAAATAATCACTTTCATGAAAGAAACACTAGAGACAATAATCTTAAAGGCACTCGGAGAACTTGGCGTACAGGCAGAGAGTGTTGTGCTTGAGCACCCGGCGGATTTGGCGCATGGAGACTACTCTACCAGTGCGGCTTTGGCGTAGGCCAAAGCCGCACAAAAAGCTCCCCGCGTCCTCGCCGAAGAAATCGTCTCCGCTATTTCCACAAACATGCCAAAGGAAATCGCCGGCATAGAAATTGCCGGTCCTGGATTCATTAACTTCAAACTTTCAAAAGAATTTTTTGCCACTGTAACAAACGCCATCACTACGAACCCAGAAGCGTGGGGAACTACAACGCTTCTCTCTGGAAAAAAAGTAATGGTTGAATACACTCAGCCAAATCCGTTCAAGCCATTTCATATTGGCCACCTCATGAGTAATGCAATCGGAGAGTCACTCTCTCGTATCGTTGAAGCATGTGGCGCAAAAACTGTTCGCGCGAACTATCAAGGTGACGTTGGTCCTCATGTTGCGAAAGCTATTTGGATGATGCGTAAAAAGGGTATTGCCGAAGTACAGACTCTCCCAGCAAATCTTGCAGCGGGATGGATTGGAACATGTTACAGCGAGGCATCTACACTCTACGAAGAGAACCCAGAAATTAAAGCCGAGATTGATGCCGTAAACAAGCAAGTCTACGACCGAAGTAATACAGAAGTAAACGACCTCTACGACTGGGGACGCAAAGTATCGCTCGAAGCATTCGAGGGTATTTATGCAACACTCGGAACTCGTTTTGATCATTACTTTTTTGAAAGCACCATGGCTCCGATTGGAAAAGAAATCGTCCTTGCAAATATCGGCAAGGTATTTGATGAATCAAATGGAGCTATTGTATTTCAAGCGCAAAACTATAATCCAAAACTCCACACTCGTGTGTTCATAAACTCACAAGGGCTTCCGACATACGAAACAAAGGAAATCGGCCTCACGCTCACGAAGTTTGAAAAAGAAAATCCAGATATCTCCATTGTTACTACTGCCATTGAGCAAGGGGAGTATATGAAGGTTGTTCAGAAAGCCATTTCTCTCATGTATCCAGAATATGAATCACGCATGAAGCATGTCACTCACGGCATGATGCGTTTTGCTTCTGGAAAAATGAGTTCACGAAAAGGAAACGTCATTACCGGAGAGTCACTTATTACTGATGCAAAAGAAATTGTTTTTGAAAAAATGGCAGAGCGTGATTTCACTGCACAGGAGCGTGAAGAGATTGCAACAGCTGTCGGAGTCTCCGCAGTAAAGTATTCCATCCTCCGCCAAGCAACAGGAGGCGACATCTTGTTTGATTTTGAAAAATCTATTTCATTCGAAGGTGACTCAGGTCCGTACCTACAGTACACCGCCATTCGCGCCAATGCGGTTTTGCAAAAAGGAATCACTGAAGGTATTTCTCCTTCTTCTATCGTCCCTGATGTATGGCAGGAAACAAATCTTGAAAAATATCTCTATCGTTTCGAGGAGGTTATTGCTCACGCGTATGCTGAACTTCAGCCTCACTACATAACAACATATCTCACAGAGCTCGCTTCATACTTCAATACGTTCTACAGCTCTGGAAAAATCGTGGATAGCACAGACCCTGCATCTGCATATCGTCTTGCCCTCACTCAGGCATTCTATTTCACAATGAAGCGTGGACTTTACCTCCTCGGAATTGCTCTTCCTGTAAAGATGTAATAAAAAAACCGGTCCTTCATTTTCATGAAGAGACCGGCGGGAATCGTCCTCTGCTATACAGCAGGACAAACCTTTATCGCTCGCAAGCACAAAACGACCATAACCTTTCTGTCTCGAAAGACATGAGCTGGAACAAGACGGTAGATAAGAATAAATACCGTCGGGCTTGCACTCAAATCTGACGAGGCAAAGAACAAAACCTTGTTACATACGATACGGCACAAAATGATTTTCACCTAATGTTTACTTATCCCCAGTTTAGATATATACTCTCGTACAGAAGCGTTTGAGGGAGAAATCACTCCCAAGCTCTCGAAAGAAAGCCTCTGTGAGGCCGTAGAATCGAGCGGGCAGGCCCGTAATTGCCGTAAGGAGGCATATATATCCCAAGCGGGAAATATATGCGAAACAAGGTGGTACCACGAGAAAGCTCGTCCTTGATCAACAGGCAACTGTTGCTCAGCGACGAGTTTTTTTATTATCAATTTTTCATTACACACAATCCCATGAGTGAAGAAAGTAAAAAGTCAGTACGTGCTCAAACAGAAGAACAGGTTCTTAATTTTTGGAAACAAAACGACATCTTTTCGGAGACACTCAAAAAAGATGCTCCAGCCGGAGAGTTCGTTTTCTTTGAAGGACCTCCAACTGCAAATGGAAAGCCGGGTATTCATCACCTCGAAGCTCGCGCATTTAAAGATGCAATTCCGCGATATAAAACAATGCGCGGTTTTCATGTGCGTCGTAAAGGAGGATGGGATACGCACGGACTTCCTGTTGAGTTGCAGGTTGAGAAGGCACTCGGACTAAACTCCAAGCAGGCGATTGAGCAGTATGGGATTGCTGCGTTTAATGAAAAGTGTAAAGAAAGTGTCTGGGAATATACTGACCTATGGGAAAAGTTCACTGACCGTATTGGATACTGGGTAGATCAAAAGAATCCATATGTCACATATCACAACTCATACATTGAGTCTGTGTGGAATGTTCTAAAAACTGTAAATGAAAAAGGACTTGTCTACAAAGACTACCGTATCGTTCCGTGGTGTCCGCGCTGTGGTACTGCGCTCTCTTCGCACGAACTTGCGCAAGGGTATCAGGACGACAAAGATCTTTCTGTCACTGCGAAGTTTAAACTCCTAGGCCAAGAAAATACCTACATCATTGCGTGGACAACTACTCCGTGGACGCTTCCTGGAAATGTTGCGCTTGCAGTAGGTGCTGATATTGAATATGTGAAAGCTATAAAGGATGGCGAAACGCTCATACTTGCACAGGCGCGCATGTCGATTCTCCCAGAGGGATATGAAGTTGTAGAAACACCAAAAGGCTCTGATTTGGTAGGTCTAGAATATGAGCCACTGTATCCATTCCTAAAAGACAATCTTCCAGAATCTGAACAGGCAAAGCTTGGCACTGCATTTCGTGTACATGCTGCCGATTTCGTAACAACAGAAGACGGAACAGGAGTTGTGCATACAGCGGTGATGTATGGAGCAGACGACTTCGATCTCGGCACGAAAATCGGACTTCCAAAATTTCACACTGTACTTGCTGACGGAACATTCATTCCGCAGGCAGATTTTCTTGCAGGTCGTTTTGTAAAAGACGAAGCCGTTGCAGTGGATATAATCAAAGACCTCGCACATCGCGGCCTCCTTTTCAAAAAAGAAAAGTATGAACACTCATACCCACACTGTTGGCGTTGTAAGACTCCGCTCATCTATTACGCGCGCGACTCTTGGTATATCCGCATGAGTAATCCGGAGGTAAAGAATGCACTGATTGAAGAGAACAAAAAAATTAACTGGGAGCCAGACTACATTCAAGCAGGTCGTTTTGGCGAATGGCTCAAGGATATTAAAGACTGGGCAATTTCTCGTGAGCGTTACTGGGGAACTCCGCTTCCGATTTGGCAAGATGAAGCCGGAGCCGTTACTGTAATCGGCTCAGTTGAAGAACTCAAAGCTCGTGTAAAAAAGAACGGCAACCAGTATTTTGCAATGCGTCATGGATACGGACAGCATATGGAACAGGGAGTAGTCAGTAGTATTGACCACGACTCATATCACCTGACAGAAGAAGGTAAAGTCGGTGTTGAGAAATCAGCAGAGTCACTCAAAGAAAAGAAGATTACAAAAATCTTTACCTCTCCACTGCTGCGTACTCGCGAGACTGCAAAAATTGTTGCAGAAAAACTTGGCATTCATGAAGATGCAATCGTCGTTGATCACCGCCTCCGCGAATATGATTTCGGAGACTGGGACGGAAAGCCATGGGAGGAATATGTTGCATATCGTGATCAGAATGTTGTTTCCTACACAACTCCACTCGGAGGTTCTTCGCTGATGGAAACAAAGAAGCGCTTCGCAGAGTTTTTGTATGACATAGACGCAGTACATGCAAACGAAACAATTCTCATCGTCACTCACGGTATTTTCTTTGAAACAGTACCCGCTGTACTCGAGGGAGCAGAGAGTGCTCGCGCAACGGAAATACTTTTTGACTTGTTTGAAAATCATCGCATTCAGCCAGCAGAGGTACGCGAGATCCCATTTGTTCCACTTCCGCATAACGAAAACTACGAGCTCGATTTACACCGACCATATATCGACCAGGTAAAGCTTGTTGCCGAAGACGGCTCTCCGCTTACACGCGTCAAAGAAGTAATGGACGTTTGGTTTGATTCAGGCGCGATGCCGTATGCTCAAGACCACTATCCATTTAGCACAAAAGACATTGCTTATCCAGCAGATTTCATCTGTGAGGCTATAGACCAAACACGTGGATGGTTTTACACTCTCCATGCTATTGGAATGCTCATGGGTCGAGGACTCGCGTACAAAAACGTCGTCTGTCTCGGACATATTCTGGACGCAGAAGGCAAGAAGATGAGTAAGTCGCTCGGAAACATTGTCGACCCATGGTTGATGATTGAAAAGTACGGAGTCGATACGCTTCGCCTCTGGATGTATTCAGTAAACCAGCCTGGAGAATCAAAGAACTTTGATGAAAAGACAGTAGCGGAATTGCAGAGTAAAGTATTTACGTTGCTCTACAACGTTCTCGCGTTTTACGAACTGTATCGTGATGTGGAGGTGGAGAAAAATCCTGTTACCAGTACACACGTGCTTGATATGTGGATAGTTGCACGCCTCGCCGAGCTCACCGATACGATGACGAAGAACCTTGATTCATACAAGCTGCTTGAACCAGTTCGTGCACTGCGTGAATTCATTGATGACCTCTCGACATGGTATGTTCGCCGCTCTCGTGAGCGACTCAAGGACGGAGATGTGGAGGCAAAGGCTACTCTCTACAGCGTGCTCAAGACAGTGGCGAAGCTCATGGCTCCGTTTGCTCCATTTGCCTCAGAAGACATTTGGCAGAAATTGAAAACTGATTCTGATGAAAAGAGTGTGCATCTTGCGGCTTGGCCGGAGGTTGTCGGAGAGAACACAGAGGTGATTGAGAAAATGACTGCGCTTCGATCTGTAGTAACAATGGGACTTGAAGCTCGTCAAAAAGCAAAAATGCCAGTTCGTCAGCCACTCGCTACAGTAACAGTTGTTTCTGTGGATGGTAATGCATTGTTTAGTGATGCGTACACTGAAATACTTCTTGATGAATTGAATGTGAAGTCAGTAGAGTACTCTGCTGGGAGCGAGGTCTCCGTGGTACTCGACACAGAAATTACTCCAGAACTAAAACGTGAAGGAGATTTCCGTGAGCTCTTGCGTGCAATTCAAGATATGCGTAAAAAAGCCGGCCTTACTCCAAGCGACCCTATTACTCTCTCACTTCCAAAAGAAGCAGAGGTCACTGTGGCGGGGGATATGGAAGTACTCAAAAAGATAGTGCTCGCTCACGATGTTTCGTTTGGAAATGTAGATACTATCGTCATTGATAAAAAATAATACATGAATAAAAAACTCGTCATATTTGATTTTGATGGAGTGTTGGTGAATACCAGTGAGATTGGATACACTCTTCACAGTGCCGCAAATCCGAACCTTACTCGTGAGTATTTTGCGAGTCTCTCGCATGGAAACTTCATGGAGAATTTGGAAAAAGCTATTGCCGAGGATGATTACAAAGTGCAGGAAGATTGGGAGGACTTGTATCACGGAGAACTACTGAAACTCGACAGTCATGACGTCATCCGTGGACTCATTCTTGACCTTGCTACAAAATATCAGCTTGCAGTTGTGTCGTCGTCTCAGAGCTATCACATTGAAGCGTTCTTGGAGCGCGAAGGTGTTCGTCAGCATTTCTCGGATATTTTAGGAAGTGATGTTGCGTATAGTAAGGTTACAAAAATTTCTGATTTGCTAAAGAAATACAAAGTAAGTCCGGATGACGCCGTGTTTGTTACGGACACCCTCGGAGATATCCGCGAAGGTACTGCATGTTCTGTTGCTTCTATTGGAGTGACATGGGGAACACACGATCGCGACACGTTATTCGAAGGTGCTCCATACGCCATTGTCGACACTGTCCCACTACTTGAAGAGGCTGTTCATGAGGTGTTAGCAGGATAGGTGGCAAAATCTCTACTCTACGTTACAATGAGTGTATGAATACTCGTGACATACAAGAACGTCGAGACGCTGGGGTTATCATTCTACAAGACCATCTCGAACAAGTAGACAGGGTGACGAAACAATTCCTCGGAGCACTCGAGGGTTTTCGTCGTGATGTTGCCGTGGCAAAAAACTCTGATTCAGTTGTAAAGATTGGGATAGAGAAAACCCTTCGTTCTTTTGTGCCACCTGCGCTTAGTCACGAAACACAGCTTTCAAATCTCAGAGAGGCGTTAGTACGTGCGACCGGAGCGTTCGAAGGAACTATTCGCATTCCTGAAGTTATTCCACTCGCATCGGACCGCGCAACGGCACGCATGGAGCTTACCCTTATTCACGAAAACCTCGGTGCCGTTGCGCGTACTGCACAACATCTCCATGATGTACTCCTTGATGCTGCGCGTATGTTGTATTCATTTAACGCCGAAAATGGAGAAGAATATGCCGAAGCTAATGTCTCTTTTGATGAAGATTCTTTGAATGCTGCGAGCTCCACCGCTCGCGCTATTGTCGAACATGCAGTACGACTGGATATTGATGTCATGATGCTCGTTGATCGTCTTGGATTTTTAGATTTCGTACAAGAGAGTAAATAGGGTACGGACGAGTTTCTCATGCATCATATTTATCACACTGAATCATTTGTATTAGCGTCTCGACCAACAGGTGAAGATTCGAAGACGCTTGTTTTGTACACTCGGGAACTTGGCTTAGTACATGCTCGTGCGCAAGCCTTGCGGAAGCTTTCATCGAAACTGCGATATACCTTGCAGGACTATTCACGTGCTCAGGTAGACCTCGTCAGAGGGAAAGAGGTATGGCGAATCACTACGGCCGTGCCTTTAGATACGCATAGTGATATACGGAAAGATATTGAAAAAGGGGGAGTGCTTGCTCGAGTTGCTTCTTTGATCGCTCGACTCTGTGCAGGAGAAGATCCGAACCCGGAGGTGTTTGCTGCGTTGGTTGATATGGTGAGTATGCTAGAAGAGCGGAGCGTTTCTGCAGAAACGCTCCGCTCCATAGAGCTTTTCTGTGTTGCGCGCATCCTTATTGCTCTTGGATATTTAAACAGAACTATTCTCTCTGATATTTCAGAAGGTTCAGTCGTCATTCCAGAAACTTTATCAGACCCAGTGTTTCGAAAATCACTGTTGGTGCAGATCAATCAGGCGATGGCCGAGGCTCAATTATAGCTTTCCGATTAGGACAGAAGGCGATATACTAGAGAGTATATGGCAATAGACTCAAAAATGACTGGCGGAAACGAGGCGCATCGCATAGATGACGTCGAGCAACGCCTGTATCGTCGCGACCTCGTGGGGCGCAAAGAAAAACGCTTTGATATTCTCTCTCCACACAAAGAGAAGGCTGCACGTGTATGGGCTCCGATTGCTGAGAAAACAAAAAAGGCATCGACTGTCATGGCACACCCGACCTTTTTCAAAAAGTTCTTTTTATTTTCCATTGGATTTGCAATTCTCGCGGCTATTATAGTCGGTATTACATTTCTTACTGGAGGTAATACTGTCTCCAATGCCAATATCGATATTCGTGTCGTAGGAAACTCGTTCGCCGCAGGAGGAGAAGAACTTCCTCTTGAAATTTCAGTTGTAAACAAAAATGCAACACAACTCGAACTTGCCGACCTCTTCATCGAATATGAACGTGGGGGAGATGGCGTCTCTGGTGCCGGACGTGCGCGCACGCTTCATTCTCTTGGAACGATTGCTTCTGGAAAATCAGCTGACAAAAATATTTTCGTAACCCTCTACGGCGAAGAAGGAAGTACGAAAGATGTCGATTTTACTTTGCAATATCGCATCAGTGGATCGAACGCAATTTTTGTAAAAGAATACACATTTCCCGTAACTATTAGCTCAGCTCCGGTTTCGCTTACGTCTGATATTTCAAAAACTGTTACTCCAAACCAGAATATTACCTACAACGTAAAGGTAGTTTCAAATGCAAAAACTCCACTGACTGGAATGCTTTTGAAAGTAGAATACCCAAGCGGATTTAAGTTTGTCTCAGCAACTCCAGCTCCAACATATCTTGAGAATACCTTCGCTCTCGGCGACATGGCTCCTGGAGCTGAACGTACTGTTGCTATTACCGGAACAGTCTATGGACAAGACGGAGAAGATAGAGCCTTTCGCATGTCAGTCGGTTCGGCGAGCGGAGGAAACCGTAATACTATTGGCCTTACATACAACTCACTGACAAGTGTCGTGTCTCTCGTAAAGCCGTTCCTCGCTGCGAATATGCTCATTAATGGCTCAGGGGAGGAGACTGTTGCCGTTGCTTCTGGAAGCACTGTCTCAGTGTCTGTGGCATGGGCAAACAATCTTCCGTCACGTGTTACCGATGGCGAAATCGTTGTGAAGTTTTCTGGAAACGCCATTGACCCAGCAACGGTGACTACAAGTCGTGGGTTCTACGACTCTGCAACGAACTCAATCATTTGGAACAGAACAACTGACTCAACCCTCGCATCAATCGAACCTCTCGACAGAGGGGCAGTAGACTTCTCATTCAAGGTACGACCGCTATTCTCGGGAACATCAGCACCACTTTCACGACCTTCGGTAAATCTCGAAGTTGCTATTCGCGGTAAACAGCCAGATGCAGGTGGACTTGTAGCTGAAATTAGTGGAAGCGAGAGAAAGAATGTCGTTGTCAGTACTGACCTTGGGTTCTCTACGAATGCAAAATATTTCACTGGTCCATTTTCAAACACTGGCCCTATTCCTCCAAAGGCAAACCAGCCAACTACATATACGGTGACATGGACTGTAACTAACTCTGCGAATGCACTCAGTAACGGAACTGCCGTCGCCCTCCTGCCAACATATGTTGAATGGGTTGGAGTAACTGCGCCTACTTCTGAAACTATCTCCTACGACAACACCACACGTACTGTGCGCTGGAATATTGGACAGGTTCCTCCAGGAGCAGGTGGGTCTTCTGCGGCTCGTGCCGTATCGTTCCAGATACGTCTCAATCCTTCGACATCTCAAATTGGAAGTGTTCCAAAACTGGTGCTTGATACGACAGTCAGTGCGCGAGACACCTTTACCGGAGACACGCTTACTGTTACTCGCCCTGCCATCTCAACACGACTTGATAACGATGCAGGTGCTCCGATTGGTAGCGGAGAGGTTAGGGAATAGCGAGAGGGTGTAGAAAAAAAGCCCTCGAAATGGTAGGGTATACATATATGGCACACGAAATAGATTTGATGGAAAAGATTCAGTCCTTGGCAAAGCGCCGTGGCTTTATTTACCAAGGCTCTGAGATATATGGCGGACTTGCAGGAACCTGGGACTACGGCCCACTCGGAGTTGCCCTCAAAAACACCATCAAAGATTCGTGGCGTAAAAAGTTCATCAGCTCTCGTACCGATATGTACGAAGTCGATGCGGCGATTCTCATGAACCCAAAGGTTTGGGAAGCAGCGGGACATGTGGCGACGTTTACCGACCCGCTTGTTGAGTGTACGAAATGCCAGCGTCGTTTTCGTGCCGACCAGCTCGCTGTCGCAGGGAAGTGTGATGCCTGTGGCGAGCCGACAGGCGAGCCTCGCAATTTTAATATGATGTTCTCTACGAAAGTAGGGGCGATGGAAGATTCTGCTTCTACTGTATACCTACGCCCAGAAACAGCTCAGGGAATGTTTGTGAACTTCAAAAACATCATCGACTCATTCCATCCAAAGCTTCCGTTTGGAATGGCGCAGATTGGAAAAGCTTTTCGTAATGAAATAACTCCACGCGACTTTGTGTTCCGCGTGCGTGAATTTGAGCAGATGGAAATTGAGTATTTTGTAAAGCCAGAAGACTGGAATCAGTATTTCGAATATTTCAAAGACGAAATGTTTGAGTGGATGGAGTCTGTCGGTCTCGACATGGCAAAAATCCATGAACTCGAAGTTGCTCCAGAAGATCTCGCTCACTACTCAAAGCGCACAGTAGACTTTGAGTTCGACTATCCTTTCGGACGCAAGGAATTGTACGGCTTGGCATATCGCACAAGTTTTGATTTAGACAATCATGCAAACGGCTCAGGAACTGAGCTCTCTTTCCAAGACGAAGAATCAAAATCAAAGATCACTCCGCATATTATCGAGCCATCGTTTGGCGTCGAGCGCACAGTTCTCGCCCTACTCATGTCTGCATACACTGAAGAGCAGAAAGGGGACGACACTCGTGTATTCCTAAAATTCAAGCCATCAATCGCGCCAGTTGTGTGTGCAGTTTCTCCGCTTCTAAAAAACAAGCCAGAACTCATTGAGAAAGCTCAGCAGGTTTTTGGAATGCTCAAAGCAGAATTCGGTCGCGTCATGTGGGACGACAATGGAAACATTGGAAAGCGCTACCGCAGACAGGATGAAATTGGAACTCCGTGGTGTATCGTCATCGATTTTGATACTCTCGGAGAAGGGGAGGCTGGTGCAAAAGACACTGTCACTGTTCGTGACCGTGATACCGGAGCACAGGAACGTATCGCAATTAGCGACCTCGTATCTACACTTCGCTCAAGGCTTTCATAAAGCAACACATTGACTATTCTGTAAAATGGTGATATAAATTGACTTAATAATCAATTCATTCACTCGTTTAAAAAAGAATATAAATGGAAACACATATCAGTCGACTCGGTGAATTGTACGTCAATGAGCGTGGCAATTTAATAAGTAACGTACCTGATGAGCAGATCTTATCCGGCGAAAATATCGGTGGTATTGATACCGAAAATTTAGTCCCGATTCGAGACCATCCGAAAATACAGGGAAAGATACGAGAAGCAGAAGCTGAGTATTCGCTTCGAGCACATCTAAGAGAGGTCGGGCTTGAGTATGAAGCTATACTCCCGCTTGATCTTCTTGAAGAAATTAGAATTCACTTTGGTCTGTATAAGTTTCTACGGCCTGACAAAGACGGACGTGTCCTTGCTAGACTAGGGGATCCGGCTGGATCATCAACGTATGGTCATTTCATACTCCTCGGAGTACTGTTTTATCCATTCGCTCTGTACATACTTTTTGATCTTGTCGGCTATGCTGGTGGATATGGTGCGTTTCTTGGTATAGCAGTAGCCACATTTGGCTTCTACTGTACTCAGCTGAGTAATGACTGCTCCGTAATAGGAGATGTCGAAGGCGCTCAGGTGTATCTTTCACTAACCCACCTCTGTAATCCAGTTTCATACGTGTGTTCATACATGCATATGAAAAAAGAAGGTACTCAGGACGCGCTCCGAAGTCGCTATTGGGGACCAAAAAAAACTGATGAAGACTTGCTTCTTCTATCAAAAGAAGAACGTCGCAATCAGAAAATAGATTGGGTGGGAATCGAAAAACCACCACCTCCAGAAACAGTCTCAGCGAGACTTTTGTTATGGAGAAATGCTAGGCATGTACTCTCGCTTCTTATTGAAGAGGCTGGTTTTACTATTGTAAAAGATAGCCATCTTTTGAATAAGATGAATTCATATAATGACCCAATTTCTTTTGTGGTCATTAACGAAAATGGATATCGGTTTGCCGTACTGGTTTGCCAATACGGCAAAATGCAATACGAAAAAGAAATGATTGAATATATAGAGAATCATTTCGAACCGCTTCGTCGTATTGTAAATAGTACAAATTAAAGAATCAGTTGTGTTTTTAGGGTTATACAGTCGCCATTTTTATGGCGACTTTTTGTTTTGTCGGGAGTGTAGTATTGTGCATATATGAATTATACGAAAACAAAACTCTCAAATGGCCTCCGCGTCATCACTGTTCCCATGAAAGACAACCCGACCGTCACCGTCCTTGTTCTCGTAGAAACTGGTTCAAAATATGAGACACAGGAAAAGAATGGTATTTCGCATTTCTTGGAACATATGTGTTTTAAAGGTACGGAAAAACGCCCAACTGCGCACTCAATCAGTGCCGAGCTCGACGGTCTCGGCTCTCAGTACAATGCCTTTACTGGACAGGAATATACTGGCTACTACGCAAAAAGTGACGCAAAACACTTCAAGCAGATTTTTGACGTCGTATCTGATATCTATCTAAACTCAACATTTCCTGAGGCTGAAATGCAGAAGGAGAAGGGAGTGATTATTGAAGAGATTAACATGTACGAAGACATGCCTCACCGCCATGTGCATGACGTGTTTTCTGCGCTTCTCTACGGAAATCAGCCAGCAGGATGGAACATTGCCGGAACACGCGACAACGTTCGCAATATGACACGTGAAGATTTTGTGCAGTACAAAAAAGCTCACTATGTTCCAAAGGCAACAACGGTCATCGTTGCTGGAAAAGTAAAAGAGAAAGATGTAGAAAAAGAAATCGCTCGTGTTTTTGGTTCACTGAAATCTACTCCGAAATCTGACAAAGTAGCTGTTGTAGAAAAACAGACAAAGCCAGCAGTTTCTATTTATCAGAAGGCGACAGACCAAACACATCTCGTGTTCGGAGTTCGTACGTTTGATGCCTATGACAAGCGCCGAGCGGCGCTCGCAGTACTCAGTACAATCCTCGGTGGGGGAATGAGTTCTCGTTTGTTTATTAAACTTCGTGAAGAACTTGGAGTTGCGTATTATGTTCGTGCTGGCTGGGACGGATATACCGACCACGGATATTTCTCAATTTCTGCTGGAGTTACAAACGACCGCGTGTATGAAGTTCTTGGAGAAATCGTAAAGGAGTGCGCTCTCATGAAAAAAGAGCTCGTCTCTCCAGAAGAGCTCGCCAAGGCCAAGGAATATATTGCTGGAAATATGAAGCTCGAACTTGAATCATCAGATGCCTGGGCAAACTTCTTTGGCTCACAGGAAGTTATGCGTAAAAAGATTGAACTACCAGATGATATCGAAACTCGTATCCGCAAGGTATCTGCCAAAGATATTCAAAAGCTCGCCCAGGAGATTTTTGTCGACAAACATGCAAACCTTGCTCTGATTGGTCCATTTACTGACACGGCACCGTTTCTTGAAAAGCTCCGTTTTGGTAAGTAGTACTCAGAGTATCCTGAAAATGGTATGATGGTTTTATGGACGTAACAACTCTTCCGAAAGCACCGCATAGCCACCTCCGCACTGTCATTTATGCCATGCTCTTTGGTGTACTTTTGTTCGGTCTGTATTTCCTTCGCGACATAGTCTACGTGCTTTTGACATCTATCGTCATCGCTTCTTTTGTGGACTTCGGAGTGCAGAAAATGAAGCGTCTGCGTGTTGGACGAACCTTAGCTGTTATCGTCTTGTATTTCTTTACTATTACACTCATTGGAACATTCCTGTATCTCTTTATTCCAGTGTTCTTGGATCAGATGGTGCAGTTTGTTGGGGTTATAAATCAGTACTTGCCGGCACAGCCAAGTGCGCTCACTTCTTCTGAAGTTGTTTCGTCTGATTTCCTTACGAATCTACAGTCACTCACATCAAATGCAGGTGGAGGAAGTATTGTCTCTACAGCAGTGTCTCTATTTGGAGGCTTGCTCAACGTCGCAATCCTTATTGTCATTTCGTTCTACCTTTCAATGAACGAACGAGGTATTGAGTCATTCATTCGCCTTGTCACACCTCAGCCACAAGAAGAATATGTTGTCAGTCTTTGGAAGCGCACAAATCACAAGATTGGACTGTGGTTTCAGGGACAGCTTTTGCTTGGAGTGCTTGTTGGAGTTTTGACATATCTTGGACTCTTGATATTGAACGTAAAATACTCGCTCCTTCTTGCCATCGCAGCCGCGCTCATGGAGCTCATTCCGTTCGGTATTATTCTTGCAGCAATCCCTGCAGTAGCGGCCGGATATGCAACAAAGGGAACTGCCGGCGCTATTCAAGTTGCCGCACTCTACACAATCATTCAACAGTTTGAGAACAATCTCATTCAGCCCCTCATCGTTCAGAAAGTTGTCGGAGTGTCACCACTTGTAGTAATCTTAGGGCTCCTTGTGGGAGTGCAGATTGCTGGAGTGTGGGGAGTTATCCTCGCTATTCCGGTTTCAGTGCTTTTGATGGAAATTGTTAAAGATATAGAGAAGCGTAAAGCTCCGGTTACAGAATAAGATGAAAACACCACAATACATTACAACAACACTTCCGTATGTGAATGCGGATTTGCATGTCGGTCACGCACTTGAGTTTGTTCGTGCAGATATAATCGCTCGCCATAAAATCGCCCAGGGAAACGATGTTTTTTTTAATACGGGAACAGACGAGCACGGTATGAAGATTTTTGAAAAGGCTCAGTCGCTTGGTTTGTCTGCTCAGGAATTTGTAGACCAAAACTTTCTCCGCTTTAAAGATTCTGTGCAAATGTTTGGTATTTTGCCAGATATTCACTATATCCGCACAACAGATCCTCGCCACGAAAAAGCAGCACAGGAGTTTTGGAGTAGGGTAGAAAAGAACGGATATATTTACAAAAAGAACTACCAAGCAAAGTACTGTGTCGGATGCGAGGCGACAAAGACTGATTCAGAACTTGTAAACGACGAATGTCCCGTACATCCAGGTCGTGCTCTTGAGACAATCGACGAGGAAAACTATTTCTTTAAATATTCCGCGCTCGGAGGCAAGCTCCTTGCGCTCTATGAATCTCGCCCCGACTTCGTTGTGCCAGATTTTCGCTTTAATGAAATCAAGGCGTTTGTTGAGCGTGGACTTGAAGACTTTTCAATCTCTCGTCTTAAGACAAAAATGCCGTGGGGAATTGCCGTGCCAGGAGACGAGAATCATGTCATGTATGTGTGGTTTGATGCGCTCACAAACTACATCTCTACTCTTGGTTGGCCAGAAGAGGGTGGTGACTTTGAGAAATATTGGAAAAATGGAAATCCGATTCAGTACTGCGGAAAAGACAATCTGCGTTTTCAGTCTGCGATGTGGCAGGCCATGCTTATTGCAGCCGATCTCCCGAACTCTCACCAAATAGTAATCAACGGATTCATCACTGGAGAGGGAGGATTGAAAATGAGTAAGACAGTAGGGAACGTAGTAGACCCAAAAGATATTGTTGCCGAGTATGGAACAGAGGCTCTACGCTTTTTCCTTGCAAAAGAAATCTCTAGCTTTGAAGATAGTCCATTTACCATGGAGCGATTTAAGGCGTCCTATAATGCGCATTTAGCAAATGGAATCGGAAACCTGACCAGTCGTCTGATGAATATGGCTGTTGCATATGAAGTTGATTTATCCGAAATAAATAAAGAAAATACGCTTATTAAATCTGACCATGTTGAATTAGAGTTGAATCGTTTCAATGTACAAAATGCAATTAGTAATATTTGGGAAGGGGTTACTATGGCCGACCAGTTTATTCAAGGACGAGAACCATTTCGTCTAATCAAAACTGATCCAGATACAGCGAAGCAAGATTTAAAGAAAGCTATTCAGTGGCTATTTGATATCGCCCAGATGTTAAATCCATTCATGCCAGAAACTTCATCAAAAATTCTTACCCTAATTAAAGAAGGTAAGAAACCAGAAGCCCCGCTCTTTTTGCGTAAAGACTAATGGAAAAACGATACATAGACATTCATGCGCACATGCAGTTTTCTGCATACGATGCCGACAGAGCAGAGCTTCTTTCTCGCACGCAGAGCGAAGGCGTACAGGTGATTAACGTAGGAACTGATTTAGCTATGAGCGAGTCTGCAGTGGCGCTTGCCGAAGCGCATGAGGGCTTGTACGCAACGGTTGCACTGCATCCAGCCGATGGAGAGCAGGACTTTGATAGGCCTGCATACGAAGCACTCGCCAAGCACTCAAAAGTAGTCGCAGTTGGTGAGTGTGGGCTCGATTATTTCCATCTTTCAGAAGACACTGCACGCTCTCAGCGAGCGCTTTTCATTCAACATATTGAAATTGCCAACGCAGTGGGGAAGCCGCTAATGCTTCACATCCGTAACGGAAAAGAAGGTCGCAGTGCGTACAAAGACGCTCTTGATATTTTGCGCGAGCACGCACGGGTAAAAGGAAACGTTCACTTTTTTGCTGGAACACTCGAAGAAGCCAAGGAGTTTATTGAACTCGGATTTACCATTTCATTCACCGGAGTGATTACCTTCACGAGCGACTACGATGAAGTCATTTGTGAGATACCGCTCGATATGATTATGGCCGAGACCGACGCTCCATATGTCACACCTGCTCCATTTCGTGGAAAGCGTAACGAGCCAATCTATGTGCAGGAGGTATATAAAGCAATAGCTCGAATTAAAGGAATCGACGAAGAAATTGTACGTGCTCAGATTCTGGCTAATGCTCAGCGTGTTTTTGGAGTGTAGGGCCGTCTTGTCGAAAACCACACTTTATGGTAATGTATGCCTGTTCCGTTCGATAGGGTACTGATAACCCTATTGCAAGGTCCGAAATGGAACACAAGCTTTTTTAAGCTTACTTTAGAAAGAATTTAGCGGGAATACCGCATACTAATCACATGGAAGAAATAATCCATGAGGAAGAGTCAGGGAACGGAATCTACGAACTCGGCTTCATCCTCGTTCCTTCATTTACGGAGGAAAAACTCCCTGAGGCATTTAATGCAATCAAGGAAGCAGTAGCAGGAAAGGGCGCAGTTGTATTTGCAGAAGAGATGCCTAAACTCATCACTCTTGCGTACACAATGGAGAAGACTATCAACAACAAAATCGAGCGTTTCCGTGAAGGATACTTCGGTTGGATCAAGTTCGAACTCGCTGGAACAGAAACAGCAAAGCTCGAATCAATGCTCCGCTTGCGTGATGACGTCATCCGCCATCTCCTCATTAGCACGGTGCGTGAAAATACCATTGCCTCAAAGCGAGGCTTCGGACCACGTCGCAATCCGAAAGCTGGTAGTAAGGACGCAGCATCTCCAAGCATGTCAAAAGAAGACATCGATCGCGAGATCGAAGCTCTCGTTGACGAGAAGCCTGTAGAAGACGCTGAGTAAAACTCACATATATGTACCTCAACAAAGCATTCATTATTGGTAACGTCACTCGCGATCCAGAGCTCAAAGCTCTTCCGACCGGAGCGAAAGTTGCCTCATTCTCAATCGCAACAAACCGCGTCTGGAAAGACCAGGCAGGTGCGAAGAAAGAACAGACTGATTACCACAACATTGTGGCCTTCGGTCGCCAGGCTGAGACTATCGGCCAGTATGTAAAAAAGGGAAGCGTACTTCTCGTTGAGGGACGCATTCAGACACGCAGTTGGGACGACAAAGACGGAAAGAAAAACTACCGTACTGAAGTTGTCCTCGATGGTTTCCAGTTTGGGCCACGTGCTGCGGGTGCTGGGACTGGATCTTCAAACAATCCAGGAGGGCAGATGATTGATGAAAACACCCCAATGGGTTCATCAAGTAAGGAGGTCGACAGCATCGAATATCCAACAGATGACATTAACGCGGAAGATATTCCGTTCTAAACTATGAAACAAGACTTTTTCTCTTCAAACAATATCAAGCATATCGACTACAAAGATCTTGATATCCTCAAGAAGTTCGTTGGTACAACAGGCAAGATTCTCTCTGCTCGTCGTACAGGACTCTCTGCAGGAAACCAGCGCAAGATAACAACAGCTATCAAGCGTGCTCGCTTTATGGGACTTCTTCCATACATTGCGAAGTAGTATCTCCTAAGTACGAAAAAACCGCCTAGTCATAGGCGGTTTTTTCGTACTTATTGCGTAAATATACATAGTATGGTATAATATATTTAATTCATTTTTTAACAAAACAAAATAACGTACATGAAAAAGATCTCTCTTTTTGCAGCAGCAATGCTACTTTTTGTAATTAACGCATTGACCCAGACTATCAATGACTTCTATTCGACCCCGTCCACGATTCCTTGTGGTGGATCCGCGAATATCTGGTGGGAGATTACCAGTGCCTCGTCCGTATATATTTCTGGCGGAACGTTAGCAATGTATGTTCCCACTATTGGGAGTACAACTCAGACAGGTCTTATTGCCAGTACTTCGTATACGCTCACTGCGTCTGGTGCTGGTGGGGGATCCGTGAGTCAAACAATCACGGTGAACGTGATTGTTTCGTACGACACAGTACTCGGTACTGTCTTTACAAAAGAGGCATTACCGAAGGAAATCCTGTATCATTTTATAACTCTCGATACTCTCTATCTCATAGATAGTGGAAAGGTTATAGTGCGCGATTCTGCAGTGGTAACTGTATCTGCAATGGATACCCTCAAAACAACCAGTAATCGCACGTACAGGCGCAATACCTGCACGGAGGATACTGTGACATACTGGACAACCAGTACAACCATGGACACAGTGAATGGTTCTGTATCGTTTGATACGGTGCATTTTCAGACAATTAAAATCATACCAGTCGGTATTGATGGCATTCTGTCTGAAAGTAAAGAAAAGGGAGTGGTAATATTTCCTAATCCATCGCGCGGTGCATTTACCATCTCCCAAAGAGGAAAATGGAATGTAACAATTGCAGATATCTATGGCAAAGCTGTCTACATTGAATCCGGAAACAACGAAACTCAGGTCACAACAGACCTCGCACCAGGCATGTACATCCTCTCGGTAATTAGCGAGAAAGGTGTATATTCTCAAAGAATCATCATTCAGTAAGCACAATCCTTTTTTTGCTTTATGAATACCCTCAGAACCGTACTACAATAGTACGGTTCTTTTTTATTTCCATATCAAAACGTACCATGCTAGCATGTATAGTATGAAAAGAAATACAGGGTTCGTTCTCCTTATAATCCTCCTGGCTCTTATTGCGACAAGTCTCGGCTACTATTTCGGTAAGCGTGCTTCCATGAAAGACGTTGCTCTCATTACGGTAACGGAATAGAAATTCTTTCTTGCTTTTTTATCTCCTTTTATAAGAAAAGCCGCCCCGTAGGGGCGGCTTTTCTTTGTGTCTCTGTATTCTTATTACGCGCGTTCTACGTATTCACCAGTCACTGTGTTGACCACAATCTTGTCGCCAGCTTCTATAAAGAGCGGGGAATTGATCGTTGTGCCGTTTTCGAGCACGATGATCTTTGACCCGCCTGTACGAGTGTCACCTTTGATTGCAGGAGGAGCCTCCTTTACTTCAAACGTAACTTTTACAGGAAGAGAAACTCCAATAGTCTCTTCTTCGTCATCGTTGTCCCAGACAAGCTCTGTTACGAGCTCATTCGGCTTAAGGAACTTTACTGCATTCCCAAGGAGTTTTTCTTCGAGCTTAAAGCGCTTTCCTGGATCTTTTGGATCACAGAACCAGTATTCTCCTTTGTTTGCAAAGAGGAACTTTGTATCACGCTTTGTGATATCAGCTTCTTCTGCGCTGTCAGAGCCCTGAAATGACTCGTTGTAGGCTCGTCCCGTCTTTAGAGAGCGGAGCTTTACCTGGTTTTGTGGTTTGCGTTGCTGTGTGCGAGCTACGTGTGAATCAAGCACTTCGCATGGCTCACCGTTATAGATGATAACCTTACCTTGTCGGATTTCGTTGTATTCGAGTTGTGCCATGGGGGTATTCTACGCCAATCTTGGTATATTTTCAAGCCTACTCGCCTGCGCTTGCGACCTGAATATCTCCAAAGCGGGAGCGAATAATCTTTTCGATTTCCTTGGCAATCTTTGGGTTCTCACGGAGGAATGTGCGAGTTGCATCATATCCACGACCCATCTTTACCTCTTCTTTGCTCTCTGGGATATATGTATATGATCCACCAGAAGATTTTGTAACAATACCAATCTTCTCTCCGAGTGCCATGAGTTCTCCTTCGTATGAGATACCTTCTCCGTAAATGATATCAAACTCAGTTTGTTTAAACGGAGCGGCAACCTTGTTCTTTACCACCTTTACGCGAGTGCGTCCTCCGACAACGTCTTCACCTTTCTTGATCTGTGCGATACGGCGAATGTCGAGACGGATTGAGGTATAGAACTTGAGCGCCTTTCCTCCTGGAGTTGTTTCAGGGTTACCAAACATGACTCCGATCTGCATACGGATCTGGTTAATGAAGATGACGATGGTATTACTCTTTGCAACGATTGCAGTGAGTTTGCGGAGCGCCTGACTCATCAAGCGTGCCTGCTTTCCAACATGTTGCTGACCCATGTCTCCTTCGATTTCATCTTTCGGTGTGAGGGCGGCGACTGAGTCGATGACGACGACGTCTACCTTTCCACTTCGCACGAGCGACTCACAGATTTCAAGACCCTGCTCTCCAGTATCAGGCTGAGAGATGAGGAGGTCGTTTACGTTCACTCCAAGATTCTTTGTGTACTCTGGATCCATTGCATGCTCTGCGTCGATATATGCGCAGATACCGCCTTTCTTTTGCGCCTCCGCCACGATATGGAGGGCGAGTGTAGTCTTTCCTGAAGACTCTGGGCCAAAGATTTCAATAATACGCCCACGTGGCATACCACCAACACCAAGTGCCATGTCGAGACCCATTGATCCTGTTGGGATTACGTCGAGGTCTACCTTTGGCACATCTCCGAACTTCATAATAGAGCCCTCACCAAACTTTGTTTGAATAGAGCGAATTGTATCCGCTATTTCCGCACCTGTTGTCTTTGCGACCTTCTCCTTCTTTTTTGCCATTGCCATAGAAATACTTCTGTCTTACTGGGTTTGTAAATTGTCTGTCTGTAAAGAAACACTCACATCTTCCTCTGTTTCAGCTTCTTCCGGCGCTTTGTAGAAAAGCGTTAGCTGGCTAATAGTCTCCCTGCCGAATTTGTCTGCCGCCGCAACATGGATTGGGTTGTATCCCGGAAGAAGTACAATAGTGTCCTTCCATGTTCCGTCTTGCGACAGGGGTACTGTATGACCGTTAATACTCACTCCCACTGCCCGCTTGGCCGATCCTTCAATGTCGACAAGCGGGTCAGTCACTGTTTGTCCGATGGCTACTGGCGCTACGTGCAAGTCTATACCAAAGAGTAAGTCACTCGCACGAGCCATCCCATATCCAACGACAACAATGGCGAGAAGGGCGAGACCTCCATACTGTAGTGCTGATTTAATCGAGAAGTGGTTGTGAGTAGTCATATATATGATAAAAAATTATTGTCCGGTATCTGCTGGCTCGTCCATCATGCCGTCTCCTGGCTTAATCAATACGTCGCGAGGCTTAGAACCTGAACCAGGTCCGACAACTCCGCGCTCTTCGAGCATGTCTACAAGACGTGCCGCACGAGCATATCCGACTCCGAGCTTGCGCTGAAGGAATGAAGTGGAAGCCTTTCCTGCTTCGATGACGGTGATACGAGCATCTTCGTAGAGTTCGTCATCGTCGCCACCATCGCTGTCAAAGCTCGACTCAAACATGTTCTTGTCGGCTGAGACACTTCCTGAAAGTGCTATTTCATCTCCATTTGAAGGGTCGTTATTGTCGGCGATGAAGTCGACAATCTCCTTGAGTTCGCTTTCAGATACATATGCACTCTGGAGGCGCACTGGCTGAGGCATATCTCCTGCAAGGTAGAGCATGTCTCCCGCTCCGAGCAGTTTCTCGGCACCTGCTTGGTCGATGATGGTACGAGAGTCTATCTGGGACGCCACCTGAAGGGCTACACGAGCCGGCACGTTGGCTTTAATGAGACCAGTAATGACGTTCACACTTGGACGCTGAGTAGAGAGAAGAAGGTGAATACCAACGGCGCGAGACATCTGAGCGAGGCGAACGATTGCAGACTCGAGTTCACGAGGGTAGGCCTGCATAATGTCGGCAAGCTCGTCGATGATGATGACAATGTACGGCATTTCCTCTGGAGCAAGGTCTGCGTCGTCTTGCTTCTTCTTTGGAGAGCCCTTCTTGAGAATGTTCTTGTGATAGCTTTCGATATCACGCACAGATTCCTTTTGGAGAATATCGTAACGGCGATCCATTTCCTTGGCCGCCCACTTGAGTGCGAGAATGGCTTTCTTTGCGTCAGTGATGACAGGAGTGAGAAGGTGAGGGATACGTTTGTAGAGAGTGAGCTCCACACGCTTTGGGTCGATCATGATGAAGCGCAAGTCCTCTGGTCCGTTACGATACAGCAAACTCATAACGAAGGCATGGATGGTTACAGACTTTCCAGAACCAGTTGCTCCAGCTACGAGCACGTGCGGCATCTTTGCCATGTTTACAATATGTGCCGCTCCGTTGATGTTTCGTCCGAGGGCGATAGCGAGTGGTTTGTCTCCCTTTGCAAACTTGTCGTCGGCAAGAAGGTTTGCAAGACCGACAGTTGCCTTCGCCTTGTTTGGGATTTCGATACCGACAAGACTCTTGCCAGGAATCGGAGCTTCGATACGGATAGGGTGAGCTGCGAGGGCGAGTGCGAGGTCGTTTTGGAGTCCGAGGATACGAGAGAGCTTCACTCCTTCGGCTGGCTTGAATGCGTAGCGAGTGACAGTTGGTCCGATGGTGACTTCATCCATTTCTACTTCGATACCGAAGTTTGAGAGAGAGCGTTTGATGATGTTTGCATTCGCCTTCACGTCTCCGACATTTGGCTTACCCTTGTCTGAAGAGAGGAGAGTGATAGGAGGTGGAACGTACGAAGCAGCTGGTTTGAACGGTTTCTTTGGAGCGTCGAGTTTGAGCTCTTCGTCCTCTTCGATCGGTTCCTTTGGCTCTTCGGGAATAGGGGAAGGTTTGGCAGTGTGAGTACTCGCAGTCTGCGCGATTGGTTCCGGCTCTTCGCCACCAGTGATGACGAGTTCGCGCTCCTTCTGAAGACGCTCACGACGAGCTTCGATGCGGGCGATGATAGAGCCGTAGAGGTTTGTAAAAAGTGTCAGCGTTGGGCGAGTGTCAAAGAGGACGATGATGCTGATGATGAGCACTGCTCCGAGGAAGAGTGTTGCCGCGAGAACGTCGAACAATGCGACGAACGGATAGGCTGCGATGGCACCGATTACACCTGCAGAATTTGTCGGGTCCATGGCGATGTCGATGAGCCCCAAGGTACCCACGAGGAACATCAAAGATCCGAGTGCTTGCATCATGGCAATCTGTGGTCGGCCACGCTTCATGAAGGTGACTCCGAGGATGGCAAAGAGGATGGGAACGAGGGCGTATCCAACACCAAAGAGATAGGTAATGAGGCGCTTCGCATTTACTCCGGCAATACCTCCGGCGCCGAATCCTGCGATGATGAAAAAGAGGGAGAGGACGATGAAGACAACACCAATAACAGTGCGTCGTGTTTCCTCTTTGAGCCGACGCGCATTGCGGGCGTCGGCTCTCTTTTTCGACAGCGGAGAGCGCTCTTCTTGCTCCTCAATTTCGTCCTCCTCTTCCACTGCTTTTCCTTTCTTTTTCTCTGCCATATATAAGGGTATTTTAGCACGCAGAGCACTAATACTAGCTGTGAATAGCACGCATGAAAATCATGCTTGCTATTTATCTCCCACAGCGTATAATCGGGCACGTAAAGGACATACGAAGTCCACTAACAGCCACTCTTATAAGTAATTTTTAGCACCATGGAACAAAAGGACACACACAGTACCATAGCGGAAAATAAAGGACAGTCACTAACAGACAGTCAGTATTATGCTATGCAAGACAAGCACCAAAAGATGTCCTTTATATCCAAAAAGACAGAGAAGATTGCAACCGCTCTCTATATGGTCACGGACTTCATTTCTGAGTCAGAGCCACTCCGTGCTCAGTTACGGACAATCGCAATTTCGCTCATGGCCAAGACTCGCGCAGTCGTCTCTCGCGCCTCTCTCCCAGAGCGCTTCGAGATAGATGAAATAGGGGGACTCTTTGATGACGCAGTGGCCTTCACCGAGCTCTCGGGAACAATCGGTCTTGTCTCTCAAATGAATAGCGCCATCCTTCTCTCCGAGCTCGCAAAAACTGCCACCGAACTCCGCAGTCTCTACGGCACTTCGTCCTATCCATCAGCCCTTCACTCGACCCCTACCGGAGTCGTCCTTGATCCCGAGCTCTTCGCAGTTCACATGCCAGTTCCAGCACCTCGCCCGGCACCTGTACGTGTCCCTGAACCAGTAGAAACTTCTAAAGGACAAAATGCGTCACCGAGTGTCCTTTATCCAAAAAACCATACGGCAGAATCCAAGCGTGAGAACAGTCCAAAAGTCGCCTCAGT